>NZ_CP182494.1:0-455945 GCF_052056295.1 Catenovulum sp. SX2 | reverse complement strand
CGATTAATTGAATATCCGTTAACTCGGATAACTGAGATACTTCAGAAAATGCTTGTAGATATTCAGCCGTGCCGTATAACCAAATAACCTCCTCACCAATTTTTTTCGCAATCAAATCATTTTGTTTTGGATAAAAGCTTCTAATTGCGATATCAGCTTCACGCTTTTTTAAATCACTGGCATTATTAGTTACCACAACCTCAATGCGTATGCCGGGCTCTAACTCGCGAATAGTACTCAAAATTTTTGGCAATACATAAGTTGCTGTTAATTCGCTAACAGAAAGCGTAACCGTACCTTCAAGTTGTTGCGATTGCCCTGTTGCTGCTAATGAAAATTTTAGCGCTTCAGCACCCATTGAACGGGCATGTTGTAATAACTCTACGCCACTTTCGGTTAATACTAAACGCTGACCGACTCGCTCAAATAACATAAGTTTCAGCTCAGCTTCCAACGCATAAATTTGCCGACTCAAGGTGGGTTGGGTTAAACCCAGTACTTTGGCAGCAGCCGACAACGAACCTTCTTCCGCAGTGGCTAAAAATGAGCGAATGTGGTTCCAATCGAATTTTATTGAATTCCAATTCATGCGTTTTTGTATACCTACCATGCATTTTATCGCGTATTAATTTAATTATTGTATAGGTAAAGTAGCCGAAGTACACAATGATATGGAGAGATATATGGCAACTTTAGTTGTTGGTGCAAGTGGTGCTACTGGCAGATTAGTGGTTGAAAAACTGCTGGCTGAAGGTCAAAGGGTTAAAATTATTGTTCGCTCAACTGAATATTTGTCCAATAGCCAAAAGCAAAATTCAAGGTTAAACATTACCCAAGCAAGCCTGCTTGAGTTAACCGATGAAGAACTACAAACTCAAGTAAAAGGCTGCCACACTATAGTTTGCTGTTTAGGGCACAATCTCAGTTTTAAAGGGATTTATGGCCAGCCACGTCGCCTAGTAACTAATGCAGTTGAGCGTTTGTGCCAAGCTATTGAGCATACCCGAAAAGAAAACACTGATGTGCCAACCAAATTTATTTTAATGAACTCATCTGGTAATCAAAATCACCAAGCTGGTGAAAAAATACCTATGTCACAAGCAATTGCCATAAGTATTATTCGTTATTTAGTGCCACCACATGCCGACAACGAAGCCGCCGCCGACTATTTGCAAACAAACTATCCAGATACAGCGAGCCAGCAAAATATAATTGAATGGGTGACCGTGCGGCCTGATACCTTAGTAAATGAAATAAACGACAGTGCGTACGATATATACCCAGCGCCCATTCGCAATGTTATTTTTAATGCGGGCACAACCAGCAGAATTAACGTTGCCCATTTTATGCTAAGTTTAATCAACCAAGCTGAGCTATGGAATAGATGGAAAATGCAAATGCCTGTGATATATAACAGCCAAATCGGCACGCTTTGATAAGGAACTATTTTGCATAACGTTATTATTTTTGGAAATTCAGGCTCAGGTAAATCTACCTTAGCAAAACATTTAGCCAATACCCAAGGACTCGCGCATTTAGATTTAGACACAATTGCCTGGTTAGCTACAACACCGCCTCAGCGTATGCCAATAGAGCGATCAACCGAAGTTATAGATACTTTTTTGAGTCAAAATACCAATTGGGTGATTGAAGGCTGCTATGCCGATTTACTTGAATATGTAATGCCTAAAGCGAACAAGCTGATATTTTTAAACTTACCAGTGGCTGACTGTATAACCAATGCAAAAAACCGCCCTTGGGAGCCGCATAAATATCCTAACAAACAAGCGCAAGATAATAATTTAGCTATGCTGATTGAATGGATAAAACAATATCCAAATCGAGACGATACCTTTTCGCTAGCTGCGCATAAAAAACTCTATCAGGCGTTTGCAGGTGCAAAAGAAATGAGAACTGAAAATGTTTGTTGGTAGGTTACGGAGTTAAGTTTTGGCGATGTGCCAATTACGGTCTAGCGATTTTGTGATTATAACTAAATCACAAATGGTCGAAAGCAAAATCCCACACTAAATCATTTTTGCCCCATTGTGAGTTAACGTAATTGCTCTAAAGGACTGCTTTGAGCGAATAACGGCCATTAGAAAGTTATTTTTAGCACTGATGTTACGTCCAGTTGCTATATGTTTCCCCTATATTCAAGAAAACGACCCATTTGGTCGTTTTTATCCTTTTTATAATAATTAAAAGTATATCTGTAGCAACAAGTTAGTTAGTGTGATAGAACTTGTACAATGATAAAAAGGACCCGCGGCTCGATAGAAAAACGACCCAATGGGTCGATATTAAATTGTTAGCTCTCTAGGGGGACTCATTGAGCTCTAATGAAGGCCGCGTATATTTTGCTCTGGACGGAGGGAATATTGAGCCCGAAGAATTGTCAAAATTTCTTGGTATCGAGGCTACGTCTATTTATAGGAAAGACTCAAGAGAGTTTGGCAAGCGTTCCAATATCAATTCATGGGAACTATCAACTCCAAATGTAATTGGTGAGTATGTTGATGTTTACGAGTTGTCAAAGGAGCTAATTGTTGAGCTGTTGCCAAAAAAGGATCTTATTATTGCGGCTATCAAGCGTTTTAATTTTACTCCTAGATTTGAAGTTGTTTTGTGCATTTCAACTAATGAAGAACATTCCACCCCAGCAATTGCTTTTGATGCAAATGTTGTTAAATTTTTAGGTGAAGTTGGTGCGTATATTGACATTGATACTTATAGGAATTGAACACGAGAGCTAACAAAAAACTTATGTGGGACTGCTAAAGCTTGGCTCGGTTCCGCTTCGCTACACATTTTAGCCAAGCTTTATCAGCCCCATAGTTGGGCGTTATGAGTAACTCGATGAAGAACATACTATTCCTATCAATGACTTTATTTTGTAGTCTGGCATTCGCAGACATTAAGTCGGTTATAGTTTTTGATGGTGAGTTCAAAAAAATAAATGAGTTAGCTCAGCCAAAAGATATCGAAGCCTTTTACTCATTGTGGCAAACGAAGACTGCATCTGACAAAAAGATAAAAATGGATTGGTCAAAAGGCTTCAAAATAGATATATCTGGTGGCAATGACTCTGGGCGTTGGTTGTATCGTGGTGGCTGGTTAATGCCGTTATCTAAATCTGCATCAGTAGGTCTTTACCAAATACAAAACTATCAACAATTCGAGTTGGTGCTAGGCATCGCCCATAACAATTCAATGGTGCATCGCCCAAGCAAGCTTGGGCTGGACTCGCTGGCGCTCGCCGCACATTGAGGCGTTAGCTACGTTATCAAAACTTCAAGTAAGGGATACTAAAAAATGTTTAAATACGTAATTTTGTTACTAGTCTGTTTAACTTCAGGTTGCGCAACTAATAATTTAGCTCCACACAAAGTTACACAAGCAGACTTAAATGATAATAACGGGATTCTCGTTGGAAGCTTTTCTAGAGATCCCAAAGGACCAGTTTATTATAGTCAAACGTTTCGTTTTAAAAACTTGGAAAACGGTTCTTTACATCAAATAACATCTCAACCTACCTTTAATATGTTTTCTGGAAAAACGCCAGATGATTTTAAAACTCCCACCAGTAACGGTGGTGTTTTTATTTTTTCTCTTCCTGCTGGAAAATATAGTTTTTATAATTTTAGACTTTATCAATCGAATGGATATGTTAACCAAAACTGGTCATCCAAAGAACCATTTTCTATTCCTTTTGAAGTTAAGCCCAACTTCGTAAATTACGTGGGTGAAATAAAATTATCACCACTTTCAAGCAAAAACTTTTTGGGACTGGAAGTTCATGATGGAGGTGTCTGGATAATTAGTGATGAAGAAGGTAGAGATTTAGAGTACTTGGTAAACAAGTACCCAGAGATAGAGTTTGATAAAATCAATAAAACGGTACCCAGTGAAAAGGATATTTTTACACCATTTGTTATTCTTCCATCCGAATTAAAAAATCAAAAAAAATAAACGTGCATAACATAGCTAATAAACGCATGGACTAATAAAGCTTGGCTTAGTTCGTGCCTCACCAATTTTAGCCAAGCTTTATTAGCCCGTTATGCGAGGCGTTAGAAGTACACGAATATGAATATCGCAGAATTAAAAGAAAACAGCGGTTGTTCGCTCAAGCTATATGATTTCGAAAAATTTGATGACGGATCAGGGTATAGAATGAAAGTTAATCTTCGTTCTATCCCGTTTTCGTGCGAATCAAAGGAACTGTATTTCGAAAATTTAGAAACTAACGTATCCGCATTAGAGAAAGCTCAGGAAGCACTTGATGGCGTGGTATTGTTTAAGTTTAGATATGAAGATGATGAGCTTAAAATAGAATATAAGTCACTAGGGCACGTTGTAGTGTCAGCGAAGTTCAGTTCGTTTACCGACGAGTACCAATCTGTGTCATTGTGTTTTTCAACTGATCAATCATATATGGTAGGTTTTATCGGTCAGCTTAAATCGATATCGAATGCATTGCACTGCTAACAAGACTATCAAGCAGACCTCCATTACGGCTGCTTATAGCGGCGTTAAACTTGTATTTCCGTATTTAAATTAAGTCGGCTATCTGGCTTTAACCAACATTACATATTCTAGAGACAAGCTTCTGCTTCTGGCACAGAGCCGTCCTTCGGCTCTAAGCTGTTTTTGTCCAGAAATGATTTAGATCGACTGTCCGCTTCGCTCATAGTCGTCATTTACAACCCCAACCTACCCAGCCTTAAAGTATGAGCCTGAACACATAACCATATTTAGCTATTTGCCTTGTTTCTGACCTTCGCCTATTTCAGAAAATAACACTTTCAGCCATCTTAAATCTTCTGGCCCTAATTGGGCGGCTTGATGCTTTTTGGGATCGTTAATAATATCTTTGTATAAATGCGCTAGCGCAGTGATAGTCAGTTTGCGCCAACTGCCGCTGTCTTCGGCACTTATTGCCAATGACGATAAATCGAAATCAAATAAAGGATCGTGCTCGGCTTCGTTGGTGTTAAGTGCTAAGTCTAACTCTTGCAAAATTGGATTATAAATTTTTAGTGTATTGCTCGCAGCAAACTCACGCTGCACTTGAGTTTTGGCTTGGTCTATTTGTGATTTGAGCTGAGATTGTGTGAGTTTTTCGCCAAGCGGCCGTAAACCATGTTTATTGAGCAATCCTGACGCACTCGGTAATATAGCTTTTGCTGCGATAGAGGCGCCCAACAAAGGGTTAACTAAAGCAGACAAACCACCCACTAACAAAAGTCCATAAGTTAATTTGTTGTCGAGTTTATCAATATCGTTGGCGAGTTTTTCTAAACCACTTGTTTGCCCTTGATGTTGAGCTGTGACCGTTTCTTCAGCTTGCTCTAACAAAAGTTGTTTTAACTGGTGTTCACTATGCTCATTAATAAAGTGAAATATGCGCCTTTTGGGGAGGTCGTTAATTTCTGGCACACCGTCAGGCAAACAGCGCATGGTGTGCAAGGCGATGCCGTGCTCGGAAAGTTTGTACGGCACCACAAAATAATGTTTTTCGTCATACTGACTGATAGCTGATTTTTCTGCTGACGCGATAAATGGTAGCCCATTGACACTTTCGGTAACGACAGATAATTTAGCGCTAATTTCTGCTACTAACTCAGCGTAGCTTTGAGCCGCTTGTTTTTGAATTGCATCGAGCTTTTGATTTATATAGTTTTTTAACAAAACTTACGCCCCCAACCTCGCTAAAATCAATTTAAGATTGCCAATAATTTAGGCTAAAAAAACAAAGATATTTACCTGTTTTGATAAAGTGCCGGATTAGCCTTTAATTTAACCAAAGCTACCGCAGCCAACAGTGCCGATAGCATAGTGCCACCGGCTAAAATAATCCGCATATCCAAGATGGATGATGCCGATTGTCCAGCAGCCAATTCAGCGTCAAAACCAATAAAATTGAGTGAGAAACCTGAAACCAACATAGCTAAACTGGTACACAACTGCATTACTATGTTGTGAATTGATACATACACACCGTTATGATTACCCATAACCGATTTTTGTGCAGCTGCAACATCAGCAACTAACGACTGTAATAAAATGG
The DNA here is from genome assembly GCF_052056295.1 of Catenovulum sp. SX2. Lineage (NCBI taxonomy): Bacteria > Pseudomonadati > Pseudomonadota > Gammaproteobacteria > Alteromonadales > Alteromonadaceae > Catenovulum > Catenovulum sp. SX2. The sequence continues at coordinate 449,872 of NZ_CP182494.1, read as the reverse complement.
CCATAGATGCCCAAGCAAAACAGCCAAATGCAGCGTCAATTACCAATACATATTGTGAGCCTGGAACAAAAATAAACCATTTAGCTAAACCACCAATAAAAGTTAACAGGTAGACAATTAAAAAGCAGTTTATCCGGCCAAACTTTGCATTCAACTTTAAGATAACTGGCACGGCCAACAAACCACAAACGGCATACGCAGTTGATAATATGCCTTTCCAGTTCGCCCCTGAGACTAAATCACCATTTTGCATAAAATACACAATTAAATAGTAGTCCATAGCCGCGGCGTAATTAATACCAAAAAACTGGGCGAATGTGACAATAAGCAACATAACAAAAGCGCGATTAGCTAATACATGCCGAATGTTTTTAGTTAATGATTCCGCTGGGGTTGATTTGTGTTCCACCATCAAATCAGCCGGATTTTTATAACATAAAGCGGGCAACACCCCAGCTAGGCCAATAAACAGAATAGCGATTGCCCACCCTACCCATTTAACCCCCATATATAAACTGCTAAAAAGCGTCAGTTGCGCAAGCGGAAATGCCCACTGATAAAACAATGAGCAAACTTTACTTATGATTGAATTCAGAGCGAGTAATGCTACCCGCTCCTCGCTGTCGTCGGTTGCTTCGTACACAAGGCAGGTATAAGGGATAAGAAAAAACTCAGCAGCAATGCAAAAGGCAGTATAAACAACCGCAAAATACACAAGTTGCATATTGGTCTGCCAGTCAACCGGCACTTGCCAAATACAGCCATAACAAATTGCCGAAACGATTGCGCCCAACAGAATAAATGCTTTTCTGTGACCATATTTTTGTTGGTAAGAATCGCTTAATTGCCCCACCCAAGGGCCTAACATAGAAGCAAGTAAGAGTGGCAACATCATAGCTGCGGCTAACAAAAATGGGTCAACCGCTAAGCTCATTTGATAATAAGGGATCGCCAATATACCCACACCTTGGCGAATAAAAAATGCGCTAAAGGTGCCGGATGATATGGCGATTTTACTGTTGCTCGTTAAGGCGTGGTTATTCAAATTATTACAGCCATTTTCTATGTTTAATATACCCAAGATGCTTGAGTATAAGTGTAACCTAAGTTAGCACTTGCTTAAGAAAATAACAGCAGTAATTAAAAGATTGTATGTGCCAACATTCGCAAACCAGTGATCAGCAGGACAACGGCAAAAATTTTCTTAAGTTTGGCTGCGTCTAATTTTGCAGCGACAGATGCACCGATTGGTGCGAACAATACAGTTAAGGGCACAATACACAAAAAACCAACCAGATTGACTAAACCATAAGTTCCTGCAGGCGCATCCACTGGCGAGCTCCCAAGTACCAACATTGTCAGTGCGCCCGGCAATGAAATAAGTAAACCTATTGCCGCCGCAGTACCAACAGCTTTGTGAGCAGGGTAACTATATAATGTCAGCAAGGGCACTGAAATTGTGCCACCGCCAATACCCACCATAGAGCTGAAAAAACCTATAGATGTACCCATGGCTGTTTGCCCAGCATTACCGGGTAAGGTTGCAAACACTGCAGATTTGCCAGTTCTAAACAGCATATTCAGTGCTGATAATGTTGCTACCACACCAAACAATACAGTCAGCCAGCTTCCATCTATTCGAGTTACTAACCAGCTGCCAACTAATACACCAACAAAAATAAACCCAGCCCAACGTTTTAATAATTCAAAATCGACGTTGCCTTTTTTGTGGTGCGATCGAATTGAGCTAATAGAGGTAGGCACTATGGTTGCCAGTGAAGTAGCGGTTGCCACCAGCATGGCAGATTCAGCTGAAACACCAAAACCTTGAAAAACAAAAAACAACACAGGCACAATCACTATGCCACCACCAACACCTAACAAACCTGCCAAAATACCGGCAAATGCACCTGTGGCAACTAAGGCCAAAAATGTAGATAAATTGTTGGTTATAAATTCAATGATATTCATTCAGCGGCAAGCTCTCTTCTAACGATTTCGGCACCTGCGGCAAGAGCTTGTAATTTCCCTCTAGCCAATTCACGAGAAAGTGGTGCCATACCACAGTTAGTGCAAGGATATAGTTTGTCAGCATCAACATACCTAAGCGCATCACGAATGGTTGCAGCAACTTCTTCTGGAATTTCAATGGTATCGGTTGCAACATCAATCGCACCAACCATAATTTTTTTACCTTTGAGCAGTTCAAGTACTTCAAGTGGCACACGACCGTTATGACATTCTAACGAAACAATGTCGATACTTGACTGTTGAATTGCTGGAAATGTTCGCTCGTAATGACGCCACTCTGCTCCCAAAGTTTTTTTCCAATCTGTGTTCGCTTTTATACCGTAACCATAACAAATATGCACAGCGGTTGCGCATTTAAGTCCGGCTGTCGCAATTTCTAGCGCTTCAATGCCCCAGTCATTCACTTCATCAAGAAATACATTAAACGCTGGCTCGTCAAACTGAATGATATCAATACCTGCCGCTTCGAGTTCTTTGGCCTCTTGGTTTAAAGCTTTGGCAAATTCAAACGCAAGTTTTTTACGATCTTGATAATAATCATCGTACAGCGTATCGACCATGGTCATAGGCCCAGGCAACGCCCATTTTATCGGCTGATTCGTTTGCCCGCGTAAAAACTTAGCATCTTCAACAAATACTGGTTTTTGACGACTGACAGGCCCGACAACCCCTGGCACACTCGCATCATAACGATTACGAATGCGCACAGTTTTTTTATTGATAAAATCAACACCAGTTAAATTTTCAATAAAGGTTGTGACAAAATGCTGGCGAGTTTGTTCACCATCACTAACAATATCAATGCCAGCATTAAGCTGTTCTTGCAGTGCTACACGCAATGCGTCTTGTTTGCCTTCAATTAGTTCTTCACCTTGTAATTTCCAAGGTGACCAAAGTTTTTCAGGCTCAGCCAACCATTTAGGTTTAGGCAAACTACCTGAGGTTGAGGTTGGTAATAATTTGTTTAATCTTGTCATAATAAATATTGCTTTTAATAGGTTATAACTACAATGCGTAGTTGGCAGACCAACTCTCTAATAAAGTGCGATACGGTTTCATAAAGTTTTCTTCAGCAAATTTGCCCTGCTCTACTGCCAAGCGGCTGCGCTCTTCTCTGTCGTAAACAATTTGGGTTAACGAGTGATCTTGGTTTTGTAAATTCGGCTGATAACACTTACCCGCTATTGCATTGGCGTTGTAAATTTCTGGGCGATATATTTTTTGAAAAGTTTCCATAGTGCTTATGGTGCCTATCAATTCAAGATTGCTGTAATCAGTTAACAAATCACCCAAAAAGTAAAATGCCAACGGCGCTACACTGTTTGGCGGCATAAAATAACGCACCTGCAAGCCCATTTTTTTGAAGTATTGTTCAGTTAACGACGACTCATTTGCATGATATTCAACCCCGAGTACCGGATGTTGATTTTCACTGCGTTGATAAACCTTGTTGTCAGATACGCTTAAACAAATAACTGGTGGTTTAGCGAAATTCTCTGTGTATGACTGAGAATTTAAAAACGCTTTAAACATTTTGCCGTGCAGTTCACCAAAATTTTCAGGAATACTAAATTTGGCTTGTTGTTTATTGTGCTCAAGCAACACAACACTAAAATCATAATCACGGACATAAGATGAAAAGTTATTGCCAACAATGCCTTCGGTGCGTTTACCGGTTTTATGATCGACAATATTGGTTTTAAGCACTTCAATGGTTGGAAAGGTTTGTCCTTTACCCTCAACATCAATATCAACATGAATAATTTCAAGTTCAACTGAATAACGATCTGCCGTTGGGTTATCCCAAGACGCCAACGCATTAAACCTGTTATTGATCATTTTTAACGCGTTGCGCAAATTTTGTTGACGGCTTTCGCCTCTGGCTAAATTAGCAAAGTTAGTGGTAATGCGGGTATTGTCTGCCGGTTGATAGTTCTCATCAAAGCAGACGCGTTTAATTGTATAAGTAAAGTTAGTGGTCATTTTCCAAATATCCAATCGGTAAAATTAATCAATTTCGCTATCGGCTAGCGACTATGGGATAAGTTATACGCGTCTATTAACATGAATAAAATCTAGTTTATTTCACGTTTAACATGAAATTTATTCATCTATGCAAAAATTAATTGTTTCGCACCAGCGCTTGAAAAATAACTTGATTGGACATATCTTCACCACATGAGAATTGAAGCGTATACAAAAGTGGTTAAAACATTTTTGTCGGTTGTGTTGTTTTGTATGCTTATGCTACTGAATATGGGTAGTCAGACAGCTATTGGCGAAAATTTGCCAACACAAACAACAAACTCGACCATTTCAGTTGACGCTCATGCGGTAATTGATGACTTAAATCTTGAACAAACTGGGTTGAAGCATAAGTTACCAGCGCCAAACCCAGCAGAGTTGCCACAGCGCAGCCGAGTAACCCACCCGAGTTATTTTCTCGACACTGAGCAGCAACCCGACTACCAACTCATTTATGCTTTAGCCGATCCTGACATTCCACGAATTCTCTTGTATCGGCTGATAAAACCTGTCACTCAGCCTTGGTACCAATCTACTTCTAGGCCACGCACCGGCGCTATTGATAATTGCCAACCGGCAAATTTAACCTATCGAGCGCAACTCACCTTCGCTCACATCAGCTGATATTTATTTTTAAACAGCGCCTAAGTTCATTACTCAAGTATGCGTTTGAGTACTGCTTCAGGCATTAAAATTTTATTAGTTTAAAGCTGATTGTGAATAACCTTATGTGTTACTCACCAGCTAAGTGAGTTAATTATCATGTTTGCAAAAACACCCTCAACACGTTCTTTGTGGCAAGTGCGGCTCAAGCGTATCTGCGTTGCCGCCATCATCCTAGCGCTGGCACTATGCGCCATGCCCAATTTTTACCAAAACAAAACCTTATTAAGTATCAGTCCGGTAACTAACGAGCAGGCTTTGCCTAGCAATGACTTAGTTAAACAAGTACTGGAACAACACCAATATACAGTTGCACAAATCAACTCAAACGACACAACTTTGGTTGAACTCAGCCGACAAACTGACTCTGCATCAGCGCAACAACTGCTCGCACAAACATTTGGCGAGCGCGCATCCGTTAAAGTAATAGAACAAGCTACCACGCCACTCTGGCTACAAAAACTTGGTTTATCTCCGATAAAACTCGGCTTAGATTTAAATGGAGGCGTATTGTTTGTACTGAAAGTTGACACCAACAAAGCACTTGAAAAACGCATGGAAAATATTGCTTTAGAAGCACAAGCAATTCGCGTGAAAGAGCAACTGCACGGCGTACGTATTGAACAAAATACAACCCAAGGATTGCAATTAGTTGCTACGCCACAAGGGCAAGCTGGGTTAGAGCAATTGCAAAACAAACTGTTAAAACAGTATCCACATTTGGATATGCAAACTCAGCAGCAAGGCAACTTAACCCGGGCGACCTTAAGTTATACCGAAGCAGGCCAAGCTGAATTTGACAAACAAACCATGCTACAAGCGTTAACCACGCTGCGCTCACGCATTGAAGAATTAGGCATAACCGAGGCGGTAACCCAACGCCAAGGGGCAAATTATATCCGTATTGAACTACCCGGTGTGCAAGACCCTGCTGCGGCTAAACGCATTATTGGCGCAACTGCACAATTGTCGTTTCATGCACTGCAAGACCAAGGTGGCAAACGAGTTAAGGCAGAGCATGGCACAGTTAATTTAAACCCTTTAGCAATCTTTAGCGGTGCGGATATTGATAGTGCACAAGCGGGTCGCGATGAATACGGCAAACCTCTGGTACAGCTGAGTTTATCCCCGCAAGGCGGCAATAAAATGCTGCATTTTAGTCGCGACAACGTCGGTAAACCTATGGCGACTTTATACAGCGAATATATTGCTGACAGTAACGACGAAATTCAGCAAAGCAGCAAGGTAATTTCAGTAGCGACCATACAACAAGTGCTAGGGCAAAAATTCAGTATTACTAACTTAGACTCTTGGCAAAAAGCGCAAGATTTAGCTTTATTATTGCGAGCCGGTTCGTTAGACGCGCCGTTAACCATAGTGACCGAGCGCACCATAGGACCCAGCTTGGGTGAACAAAACATTAGCAGTGGCTTTCAAGCTTTAGCTTTGGGACTGTCGTTAACCTTAGCATTTATGTTGTTTTGGTATAGAAAGCTCGGACTCATCGCCTGTATTGCACTATTTGCCAATTTAATCTGTTTAATTGGTTTAATGTCGCTATTACCCGGTGTGGTGTTAACTTTACCTGGCATTGCGGGTTTAGTTTTGACCATAGGCATGGCGGTTGATACCAATGTAATTATTTTTGAGCGCATTAAAGAGGAACGTAAACAAGGCAGTAGCATGACATCTGCACTTGTGCGTGGTTATAAACAAGCGCAAAGCAGCATTATTGATGCGAACTTAACCACTATGATCACAGCTGTTGTTTTAATGTCGATAGGCTACGGGCCTATTAAAGGTTTTGCTATAACCTTAGCACTGGGCATTATCACCAGCATGTTTTGTGGTGTTGTGGTTTCCGCACAATTGTCGCAGTGGTTTTATCGTTTAAATTCAATGACAACTAAAGGAGCACAACATGGCTAATTTTTGGCAAAAAGCCCGCACCTCAGGTTTAATTTTAAGTATTGTCGCCGTTTTATTCAGCTGTGTGTTAATCGCCCAACAAGGTTTGCAGCTTGGACAAGATTTTACCGGCGGTTATGTTACTGAGTTTCAAATAGTGCAAGACCTAACCACCCAAGCACTAGAGCAACAATTAACCCCCTATGTTGAAGGTGAATTTAAGTTAGCTAATTTAGGTACACTGCAGTGGCAATTATTTCAGCCGCCGCAAGACAACTTAAGCCAACCACTCGCGTGGCAAACTGAGCTACCAGCTGATTTAGGTTTACAAGTTTTAGACAGCCGTTATGTAGGTGCCCAAATTGGCGCTGAGCTAATTGAGCAAGGCGGTTTGGCATTATTCGTGAGTTTATTGGCAGTTGCTATTTATTTAATTGTACGTTTTGAATGGCGACTTGCCCTGTCGGCTAGTTTAGCTTTATTGCATGATGTACTGCTCACTGTGGCTTTTTTTGTACTGACAGGTATGGAATTCGATTTAACCGTTTTGGCTGCGCTGTTGGCGATAATTGGTTACTCGTTAAACGACTCAATTATTATCGGTGACAAAGTTAGAGAGCTAGTACGCGCTCATCCGGATAATCCAGTTGCCAATACAATCAACCAAGCATTAGCAAGCACATTAGGCCGCACCATTATTACCTCGTCGACCACCTTAACAACAATCGCAGCAATTTGGTGGTTAGGCGGCGCGAGTTTACATGGGTTTGCCAGTGCGTTATTTGTTGGTATTGTGTTGGGTACATGGTCGTCAATTTTTGTTAGTGCGACCTTGCCACAATGGTTAGGACTCAGTTACGACAACTATCAACAAAAACTAACAGATAAAGAATTGCAGCAACTTGCAGAGCCTTAAGTCCAATAATACTCCCTTGCAAGTTGCAAGGGAGTGACCAGCTATCTTAGCCAACAAAGTGTTGTCGACTTAGCGGTCTAAGTTATGGACGCAACTGCTCTACAACTTTGTTGGTATTGGCAAATTTTTCAATTTTTTCGATCACTTGACCATCTTTGACTTTAAGCAATACAGGCAAGCTACGAACATTAAACTGGCGGAATAAAATACCCTGGAGGTCAATCTTCACTGGCATAGTAATTTTGTATTGTTTGGAAAAATCGTTAACTGCTTGCTCATCTGTCCACAAATGATTGACCACTGTTTGCCAATTACCAGTCGGCACTTTCGCAGCAATAGCACTAATGTTAGTTTGAGCATTTGCACACTGTTCAGACATAGCAGGACGCGAATCAGCCAAATACCAATCACACCAAGTTGCGGTAAAAAATAGCATGTGTTCGCCTGTCAAATAAGGCTTTAAAATCTGCTGTTGTTCTTGAGTACTTGCTGTGTCTTGTGTTGCAGCTGGTAATTGTTGACCTTGTGCTAACCTTTGCAAAAAACTATCGAGCAATCGGTCAGATTCATGGGTGCTATAAACCTTTTCTCTTTGATTATTCAGCAATACCGAATACGGAGTACCAACTAAGCCCAAAGCAACAGCCAATTGGCCTTTTTGATCTGTCCACACTGGCATGGTTAAAGAAAAACGCTCAATCACAGATGCAATTTCTTCTGGCTTTTCATTGATATCAATATTAACCGCGACAAAATTAATTTTGTCGCCATACTCTTGATACAAGTGTTGAAAATGCGGCATTTGCTCCATACAGGGTTTGCACCAACTCGCCCACATTTTTACATATATCGGCTTATCGGCCGCTAACGTATTGAGCGATAAAGCATTATTTCCAGAGAAAGGCTTTAACTCAATCTGACTCAAATCAATCGATTTAGCATATGCGAAGCTAATATTCGCAAAAACAAGCAGTAACACAGATAGTCGTTTGAACATTTTAGAGCTCCTTAAAAATAAATTACTCTAAGACTATCTGATAAAAACGAAGAAGCCAGCAAAAGCTGGCTTCTTATTTACATACAACTAAGTACAACAATTTTTAAAGATTAATCCAAGGTAATTTGAATATCTTCAAAAGTTAATGTTGGTGAGTTTGAGCTACCATTAGGCGCGGCAAATAAACCCACTTTCATTGTGTCAGGTAAAGTTGCTAAGGTGTTGGCACCATAGTCTGTGTAGCTAACACCACCGTCAGTAGAATACGAAACATAGTATGCATCCCCATCTCGGCGTAACTTAAAGTATAAGTCGTCGCTTGGTGTGACTACAGCACTACCAGTTTTACCCCAACTTGCACCCGCATCGGCACTTAAGAAATGGCCATAACTAGCAACATAATCAGGTGTTGCTTCTGATAAGTTTTTACCAGAGCCATTAATGTCATTTACACCAATGTGCGCCATTTGACCTACGGTTGCTGCTGTGCCATCACATACACACATCATTAAACCTGCAGGGAATTGATAGCTGCCGTTTTCACGCAACACACCACTGTCAATTGATTTTAATTTAGCCGTCATAGTGAAGTCACCTTTGATATCTTGCGATACTAAGTAGAACGACACTTTAGAGCTTTCAAACTTACCACCATTAGCAGTAAAAGTGACAGAATCTGCAGTTTGCGCATCAATTGTACCGCTGACAGAAGTACCGCTGCCACCTAATACCATTGCGCTATCTTTCCACGCATCGGCTTGCGCAGCTGAACAATGATCGTCCGAAGTATCCGTTGGGTATGGGTCCCAACCTTCTCCATTGTTAAAGCCAGCGAAGATTTGTGCACGGCTACAGAAATTAGCTTCGTATTCAGCTTGGGTTAATTGATAACAACTGCCATTTGCATCACAACGGTTAGAAACATCTAACACATTACCAGACATATCCATGCTGTTGTATTCGCGCCAGCCAGAAGCTGCAGATGCAATTTCAGGCGTTGGTGCTGGTTGGCTGTTAATACCTTTGTATGCCCAACCAATGTCAGCAATATGCGTATCCATTTTGCTGTTAATAAATGCGATATTGTCGAATACGTTGGTATCACCACCGCTACGCGCTAAATAGGTAGAACCTGCATCAACTGTTACACCTGCAGGGCCAGCTGCATGAGTTAAGGTTGAGTTCAAGAAGATAAAACCTGGATCACTTGCATTTTCAACACGCGCTTGCAGTAAATAACCACCAGAGCTTGAAGTACCGCCTGATGCTGCAACTTTAGAATCGCCAAGAGTCACAATTTCACTGTTTTCAAACACAGTAGCGACACTGTAACCCCAGATAAAGTCGACATTACCTGAAATTTTACTGTTGTAGAACCAGTTGTAACCTTTCATCAATAAGGTGTCTTGTTCTGAAGTAAAGTTACTATCACGAACAATTAAACGACCCGTTTTTGAGTTGAAATAAATGGTTTCAGCTTGGTCACCCGCACCTGTGCGAATATGCGTATTAGTTACACTTAAGTTTTCGATAGTTAATAAATCACCACCTTCAACTAAGAATAAGCTACGACCACCTGCTGGGCTGCTACCAGGATTACTACCTTTACCAGAACCACCATTCATACCATCGTAGTTCTCAGCAGCAATTAACACACCATCACGGCTCTCACCTTTAATGGTTAAATTATCTTTATTACGTAAATACAGTAATTCGTTATAAGTACCGTTTTTAATATCAATAGTGACAGCAGCATCTTGTGCTGTGTTGGCCATTACCCAATCTAATGCACCTTGCACTGTGCGGAAATCTGCATCTGCGTCATCATCTACTGTGATACTAGTTGCGTCTGATGCTGGGCCTGACGTTTTAGTTGTGAAAGTCCAACCTGAGCTATCACCTAAACCATCAAAGTCCATGCCGTTTAACTGCGCACCTAACACAACATTTTCACCTATGGTAACTGTGTAGGTTTCACCGTAAGTTAAAACATTTGAATGTGGTTTAATGTTTAAAGTCGCACCATCCAAAGTTAACATAGCGCGGTTTAATACACGGGTATTACCATCTGCTGATAAACCTACTTCGTCGGTTTCGCCACTTGCTTTAATACGATCAACCAAAGTACCAGCAGAATCGAAAATACGCACTTCACCAGTAGTGCCTAAACCTGTCGGCGCTTGGTCGAAGCTAATGGCTAAACTAGCATCTATATATTCATCTGAAGCACCTAAATCTGGGGTAACCGAACCACTTACACTACCATAGTCGGTTGTTGGCATAATCCACGCAGGTTCAATAGTTGCTTTAACCACACGTTGCACTGATGGGTCTGAATCCGAAGTAAAAGTAATAGTTACATCACCAGCAGCTTTAGGAGTTAAAGTTGCTTGAGTGCCATTAACTGATACGTCAACAATACTAGAGTCGCTAGATTCAACTTTGAAGGTATCAGCTGTTACGCCATCGTCTGTTATTGCTGTTACGTTGACAACTAATGCATCACCATCTGCAGCGGTAATCCATTGGGTGTCTGAGTAATCGATTTGTAATTGTACTGGTTTTACATTTGCATCAAATACTTTTACGTAATCAATTTCAAATGAACGGTTGTAGGTGTAAAAACCAATTAGGCCAGGGCTATTGTATAAACCGGCATCGTCATTCCAACTACCAAGTACTTCACCATTTAGATAAGCTGTGATTGTGCTACCAACAACATCCATACGCACTGTGTACCAAGTGCCGTCATCTGTGCCATCTTTTGCACCTAACTCTAATGGCGTTTTAGCCTGCAACATGCGTTGAATTTCTTTTTCGGTCGACGCATAACCAGCTTCAACTTGAGTACTTGTGGTTGAACCTTGCATGTTCAAACCGCCTAAATACCAGTTCATTGGTGAGTTGTAGCGCATCATGGCATACAGATATTTGTTACCTGTATTGCTGTTGTCTCTTGGACGAATTTTATATTCAAGCGCGTAATCAGCTGGAACATTGGCAAACTCAGAAGCTTTTACCAGAATAAGCTCACCTTCAACTTTATTACCACCACGCGTACCTGCGGTAAAACGCAGTGCGTCGGTTGTGCCATCGTTATACACATCAAACACACCTGGAGATGGTAAATTATAAGTTGAGATTAAATCATCCCACTTATCGTCGTAGGTACCGTCGGTAAAATCGTCACAAAAATAAACTTTGCTGTCACCTGTTGGGCAAACAAAACCAGCGGCGGCACCAGACCCGGCTACCGTATAAACTGAAGATTTAACTGAATGGCTATTACCCGCTAAGTCTGTGTACATCAACTCCACAACAATTTGCTGATCATCGGCGGAGTCTTGCACTGTGTATTTGTCACCTGACGCTAACATCTGGTCGCCGTTATACCAGTTGTAAACTAGGCTTTGGCTGTCGATACCATCAACATCAGCTACTGTGTCTACAACAGTTAACTCAGAGCCAATTGCTAAGTTACCTTGAATTTCAACCATGCCACTAGGCATATCATTGACATCAACAACCATGGTATTGCCATCTGACATTTTATCCTGGTTGCCTTCCACACCGTCAGTATAGAAAATTTTCACACTTAAGTACTGACCAACATGCGCTTGGGTAAGCATAAAGGTGTCGCTGTCGGCACCTGGGACATCAACCCCGTCTAATTGCCATTGGTAACCGAGAATCGTGATATCACCATCAAGGTCGGCTAAATCGTGTTTCGCTTTAACTTCTTTACCTTGCTCGGCCATACCATCAAGGTAAACGCTACCCGTGGTTGGATGGTAATTACCATCGTCGTCTTTAAGATCTACGTCTAGTGAACATGCATTGAGTGCCAGCACTGACAACAAAAAAGGAATTCTTTGTTTCATGCAAAACTCCATTATTTTATTAATAGACTGTGAGCTGAAAGTTTTTGTAGTTTTAGCTCGTGGATTAATAGCCTTTTACTTATTTTGTTTATGCCAACCCGCTTTCTAACTCGCTTTCCACTTGATTTGGTGCTCCCATTTATAGACCAAACCAAGTGCCACCGGTGGCAAAAACAAACAACAATAACCCCAGTAAATGACCTGCGGTACATACTAACCAGATCCAAAATGTTAATCAAAGGTTTATTTTGTATTTATTGCGTTAACTTAAAACAAATTAGTGGTACTAATATGTAGAAATGTTTGATAAAACTGAAGTTGTCAGGCTAAAACAACCAATTAAATATTTTAGTATGATTAAAATGGCAACTTTGAAAAAAGGAGAAATTATGAAAAAGATTATCTTGCAAGGATTTATTCTGGTGCCAAAAAATCAGCAAAAACAAATAAGCCGATTATTACAGCAACATATACAACTAACCAAAGCTGAACCAGGATGTTTAGTATTCAATGTTAACCAATGTCCAAATGACCCTCTGCGCTTTAATGTTTATGAAGAATTTGTCGACCAAAAAGCATTTGAGCAACATCAACTAAGAGTTCAATCTTCCGATTGGGGTAAAGCGACAACAGAGGTTGAACGTCATTATCAAATTAGCGAATTATCATTGAGCAATGAATAAAAATCAGGCAATATCTTGCGTCTCGTTGTCGCTTATACAGATCAATCGCGCAAAAAGGAAAACAAATGAAACCAAGCATTAAACCTGCTAACCCTAATTTCTCTTCAGGCCCATGTACTAAACGTCCGGGCTACAGTTTAGCAGCGCTCGACACCTCTAGTTTAGGTCGTTCACATCGCAGTAAATTAGGCAAAGCCAAACTTCAACAAGCCATTACTGAAACCGCTCGTTTATTAGAATTACCAGAAGGTTACCGTGTAGGTATAGTGCCGGGTTCTGATACTGGTGCAATGGAAATGGCAATGTGGTCTTTATTAGGTGAAAGACCTGTTGATGTATTTGCTTGGGAATCATTTGGTTCGGGCTGGGCATCTGATATTGCTAAACAATTAAAGTTAGAAGCAGCACGCTCATTCACAGCACCTTATGGTCAATTACCTGATTTTAGCCAAGCTAAAGCAGATCACGATGTTGTATTTACTTGGAATGGCACAACGTCTGGCGTAAAAGTAAATAACGCGGATTGGATTAGCGATGAGCGCACAGGTCTAACCATTTGTGACGCCACCAGCGCTGTTTTTGCTATGCAAATGCCATGGGAAAAATTAGATGTAACTACCTTTAGCTGGCAGAAAGTTTTAGGTGGTGAAGGTGCACACGGCGTAATTATTTTAAGCCCACGTGCGGTTGAAAGATTGGAAAGTTACACGCCACCTTGGCCTATGCCGAAAATTTTCTTGTTGGCAAAAGGCGGCAAGTTAATTGAAGGTATTTTTGAAGGTGCAACTATTAACACGCCTTCTATGTTGTGTGTTGAAGATTATTTAGACGCGCTTAAGTGGGTTGATGACATTGGTGGTTTATCAGCAGCTGTTGCTAAGAGTGAAGCAAATTTAAAAGTATTCAGTGACTTTGTTGCTGAGAACGATTGGATAGACTTTTTAGCTGAGTCAGCCGACATTTGTTCAAACACCAGTGTATGTTTCCAGTTAAAAGCAACTGAAGATCAGGTTAAAGCTATTGTTAAATTGTTAGATGCTGAAGGTGTTGCTTTTGATATTGGTGCTTACCGTGATGCGCCTGCTGGTTTACGTGTATGGTGTGGTGCTACTGTTGAACAGTCGGATATTGAGGCTTTATTGCCTTGGTTGACTTGGGCGTATCAAACTGCCACAGCAGCTTAATTAATCCCTTCACCTTTCATATTGTAAGGGTGTTGGGGGCGTATTGGGTGTAAACAACCTGAATTGGAATCAAAATAAAACACGCATAAATCCATCCATGGAGCTCCGCCGAGCCATCCATGTGCTCGGAGGGTTTTATTTCTGCTTCCAACTCAGGTTGCATTAAGCACTGGTGTTGTTTGTTTAGCGCTTTAGGCAAGATCTTAGTTATATTTGGGGAAATGTAATTTTGGTTTTGTTGGGCAATGTAGAATGGTGCAAACAACCTAAGCTGCAGGCAATTACAAAAACAGGCGACACGTTGGTTAATTGCAAGAATGGAGTGATAATTTAGAGCAAAACTTCACGGACAGTGCACTATGAAGCTAGAGTCATAATTTTCGCAAAACCGCTGCAAGTACATCCTTGTAAGCTTCGCTTTTTCATCCATGAAAAAGAAATTTTGCTCTAAATTATGACTCCATCTTCACTATAAACTTTCGAGTATTCATAACGAACAAAACAAAAGCGATGGAATAAAGCAGTATTCATCCCAGTTATAAAACTGTTCTCACATACAAAGAGAACCATAAAAAAGAGCTAACAAAGATGAAAACAATTAGGACTTATAACAACATAGCCAGCAAAGGCTTAAATCAATTTCCGCAAGACAGCTACCGCGTATCGGCTGACGAAGCTGAGCCAGACGCAATATTGCTGCGTAGCCAAAAACTCCATGAAGAAACACTTCCTAAATCAGTACTTGCCGTTGCACGCGCAGGTGCCGGAGTAAACAATATTCCAGTTTCCGATTACACGCGCCAAGGCATAGTGGTATTTAATACCCCAGGGGCAAATGCCAACGCGGTAAAAGAGTTAGTGCTAGCCAGTTTATTATTAGGTTCGCGCGGCATCAGCCAAAGTATGGCGTATGTAAAAACCTTAGCCAATGAAACTGACGCACACGAGTTACACAAAAAAGTAGAGGCCGGTAAAAAAGCTTATGGCGGCGGCGAGTTAGAAGGCAAAACCTTAGGGGTTGTTGGTTTAGGCGCAATAGGTGCCAAAGTAGCCAATTTAGCTTTAAGTTTAGGCATGAAAGTAATTGGCTACGATCCAAAATTAAGCGTTGAAGCAGCATGGCGCTTATCTAGCGAAGTGGTTAAAGCAGACAGCTTAAATGCATTATTGTCGCGTTCAGACTACGTTACTTTGCACGTACCTGCGGTTGAAGCAACTATTGGATTTATCAATGACGATGCGTTTGCCGCGCTTAAACAAGGCGCTAAACTGATCAACCTAGCACGCGGCGAATTAGTTAACGAAGAAGCAGTTATCAATGCGTTAGATACAGGCAAACTCGCTTATTACATTGCCGATTTCCCAACCGAAAAATTAATTGCGCACGACAAAGCGATTTTGTTCCCACACTTAGGTGCAAGTACAGTTGAAGCAGAAGAAAATTGTGCAGTGATGGGTGCTAAACAGTTAATCGACTTTTTAGAAAACGGCAATATCGTAAATTCAGTAAACTTCCCTGCCATTTCTATGGAGCGCACATCTGGCTACCGCATCACTTTTGCCAACGACAATGTGCCAAAAGTATTAGGTGTAGTGCTTAATTTACTGGCTGATTTGAACATCAATGTTATTGATATTGTGAACAAAAGTCGTGATGACATTGCTTACAATATTATTGATATTGAGCAAAGACCAACGGCTGAGTTATTGCAGAAAATAGCTAATGTTGAACACGTATTCCAAGTGAGATGTGTATAAGCTTACGGCCATCAGCGCAGTGTTAAATCAACTGCGCTGACAGCTATAAATCAAGTATCAAGCAGTGGTATCAATTATCGAATCGGTTTGTTTTAAACCAAATTTCTGTTGTGCTTCTGCCAATATTTGCGCTTTATCTTCATCAGACAACTCAGTTACGTCTGTTTCAGCTAATTTTTCTTCAATCGCTTCACTTAAATAGTCAACTAACTGACTAATTTGCTCGTCTGATTGTTGATTTCCAGGCGGAGGTGGTGGCGGCCCTTGACGACCATCAAAACCAGCTAACTCGCCAATTTCTCGCGCTTCAAAACCCAGTTCAGACATAGCCTCTTCCATTTCACGGCTAGGATGAATACCTGCTTCAGAGAATGCCGCAATAATACTTTGCGCATCACTTTCAGTTAAATTTTCAGCATCATACTGAGCTAACGTATCACTGATCAGCGTTTTTTGTTCATCAGTTAAGCTTTGCTGCTCACGACCATCTCTTGGCGGTGGCGGCGGCATTTGCATAGAGGATTGTGTGGAATTAATCATTACATTCTCCTGTTGTGCTTGGCATTTTTTTGTTTAGGTGATGTGGTTTACGGTGGCGCATTTGTTGATGATGGGTTTGCATTTCTTCTGCAGTGATATCACCACTACCGTCGACATCTATCGTATTGAAGACGGTTTGGTAATCACCATGAGGAATAGGCATTGCCGTGAATTCTGCGTACGAAATCACCCCATCAGAGTTGTTATCTAATAGGCTAAATTTGCTTGTGTGATCAGGTTTAAACTGGGCAAATTCACTTTTCGAAACAAGCTGATCTGCATTTACATCCATTTGGGCAAATATATCTTCACCGCTGTGATGTGGTGGCAATTCAGCTGAAAACTCCGCATAACTTAAAACATCGTCAGAGTTAACGTCTAGCTGAGCAAAACAAGGTCTAGGCGGTTTAGCATAGCTGCCTGCAGAAAATAATAAGCAACTCACTAAACTCATAGTTATTGAGAATTTCATTTAAAGCTCCTAATAATTGGTACGTTAGGAGCTTACTCAGTTAATTTGCAACTAAGGTGCAAACAATGTGCAAAAAATATGGAAGTAAAGCGAGCTAAGACTTTTGTGAGCGCTTTTTCTCTAACATTAAATCAGAGCGAGAGCGCAACTTGGGTTTATGGCGGAATTGCTCAAAAGGATCAACGTCAGCTGAGTTTGAATTTGCAGAATTGCTGTTATCCGCAGCTGTGGATTTAGTCGATTTTTTAACCTTAATTGGCTGTGAATTGTTATTCGCTTGTACTTTTAAAGAAAATACGTAAAAACCAATAATTAATAAAATGACCAGCCATTTAACTACAAGTGCGTACGTTAAGTAATTTTGTTGTTGATTAAGGCTAAACAGCTCAACTACATCTTGATAGACATAATGGACAATAGCTAACGCCAGTACAGCAAACAAGGTTTTGATGATGTTGCTTTTGTATTTCAGCCAAAAACTGGCGAGTAAACCCAAACGAATGAGTGGACTAAACATCTTTATTCACCTTGTTTATTAAATCCACCAGCCTAAACCCAAAGCAGCAGCTAAGGCGAACAAACCTTTTTCTTTAATGCGACTGCGAATTTTATCTTCTTCTTCGCGTACTATTACTTCTAACTCTTCAGGATCTAAATTTTCCGGCTTGAGGCCAGCTAAAATAATCCGTGAGCGTGCTGCATTGATGGCTGATTCCCTAATTTTTACTTCGAGATCATCTTTAAACTTTTTAACTGGGTTTTGAAATTTCATACATACATCCAATCGGCTATCCAATAAGCCTACACCTGATTAGTCATTAGGGTCAATTCAAACAAACCTAATAGTCACTTAGACAAAGTGACATATTAAAGATATACTCGGCCCATCACACAAACTAACAAAACAAACTCTATGATAACTAAAATAAAACTCGTGCTCGTTTTCTGTCTAACTTGTGCTTCAGTACAAGCAGAAAATTTACTCTGGAATGGCAAACAAGCCGCTATCGCATTAACTTATGACGATGCATTAAATGTGCATTTAGACATAGTCGCCCCACAGCTCAACCAATTTAATTTTAAGGGCACCTTTTATTTAACTGTCGCAAGCGACGCATTTCGTCAAAGGTTAGCGGCTTGGCAGCAAGTGGCAAATCAAGGGCATGAATTAGGTAATCATACCTTGTTTCATCCATGTAGAGCCGATTTACCAAATAGAGATTGGGTCGCAACAGACCGTGATTTAGCTAAATGGAGCAAACAACAGCTGATCAATAATCTAAAAATAGCCAACACCACACTTACAGCGCTAACCGGAAAAAATACTCGCTCATTTGCTTATACCTGTGGTGATACTACAGCAGGCAAAGATAACTTCATTCAAGACATCAAGCCCTTATTTAGCGGCGCTCGAGGCGTGCATTATCAGCTAACCACGCCAAACAATATAGACAGGTACAATATGCCAGCTTATGTGGTGCATGGACAAACACTCGCCCAATTAACTGAGCAAGTAGACCAAGCCATTAAACAACAGGCTTTGCTTATATTTTTATTTCACGGTGTTGGCGGCGAGCATGGTCTAAATATTGATGCGGATACCCATTTAGCGTTACTAGAATATATTCGTAAACATCAACAGCAGCTTTGGGTTGCTCCGGTACACGATATTGCTGAGTTTATTAGCAGCGGCGATTGATATTTCCTACACCTGCTTATTCATTGGAGTCAATTTAAACATAATTTGTTTGAGAATGAGTATACTTCTCAGTATACTCGCCCTCACTTAAATAAATGAATTATATAGGTTAAGGATGACTCAATTGCAGTATAGATCCCTCAATTTTTTCCTGTCGATAATATTTACTCTTTTTGGATTATGTTTTTACGCTAGTTGTCGTGAAGCGAATACCTACTTAGATTTATTGCCCTTTATGGCTCAATTTCGCTTTGATTGGCCAGCTCTAGCGCAACCCAGCGTGGTAAATGGTGCATTGCCCAGTTTTATCCACGTTATTATTATGTCGTGTTTAACAGCCGCAATTACAGGCTTATCCAAAAATAGTTATTGGAAAATCCCCGCAACTTGGTTGTTAATTAATATTGGATTTGAACTGCTTCAGCTTAAGTTTGTTGCGATAAGCTGGCTGGCAGGTACATTCAATCTGCTTGACATAGTTGCAGCTTGTTTAGCCGCCGCCTTAACTGGTTTTTACTTGAATTTTCAACAAAACTCCAACCGAAGAACATCAGCTTTTTCTATTGGCTTACAGTTGCCAATCGTTTTGATTGGTAGCCTAGGTATAACCGGTAGCTTGATAATAGATAACTGCGAGTACCCCAATGGTAAACGTACTTCTTGCGAAGTTAAGCCTTTATATATGCCTTGGGACAAAATCCGCAAACGTAATCAAGTCTACTTTAGTGCGGATAATGCAAACACGGAAACTCAGTCAGCAATCAACGAAGGCGCACTAATTCGCGAATATCAAGAAATACACACCCCAGGAAAGATATATCTATTTAACGATTATTTATTTGTAAACGACCGCTTTAAAGGTATTTATATTTTCGACAACACAGATCAAACTAACCCAAAATATTTGGCTTATGTCAGTGTGGTTGGCGCGACGGATATGGAAGTGTTGAATGGCGTTATGTACGTGAACAGCTTTACAGATATTGTTGCGATTGAGTTGGCCTCCCCCTTTAGCTATCAGCGTAGTGAAAACCTGTTGCCTTACCCAAATGCCGAAAACTGGTTGCCTTCAAACGCCTATTTTTCCAATAAAGGTGAACGCATTGAAATAAATGAAAATAAAGGGATGGTTGTAGGATATGAAATTAAAGGTGGTAAACGCTTTTTCTTCTGGGATGTGGAGCTTTAACATGCAATTACAGAAAATACTCACAATCTCGTTAACCTTGTTATGTTTGCCAGCTTGCCAAGAAGGTAGCTCTGGTTCTGCAAGCTCAGGGCAAAGCGGCTCGTTAGCGGCCATGACGATCTTTCAAGATGAGCTGGTTTTCGTCGAAGACTCAACCATATATACCTTCCAGCTACAGAACAAATTATTTCCTGAGCTCAC
The DNA here is from genome assembly GCF_052056295.1 of Catenovulum sp. SX2. Taxonomy (NCBI): domain Bacteria; kingdom Pseudomonadati; phylum Pseudomonadota; class Gammaproteobacteria; order Alteromonadales; family Alteromonadaceae; genus Catenovulum; species Catenovulum sp. SX2. The sequence goes on along the minus strand of NZ_CP182494.1, from coordinate 429,725 downwards.
TTCAAGCACCCGGGCTTGGAATAGGTTAGAAACTGTTTTTAACTATCAAAACGAATATCTAATGTTCGGAACTCAACGTGGTGTACTCATTTATGAACCAGACAACACCCCAAACGCTTACAACAAATTTAACCAAATTTCGCAAATTGCCCACTTACGCGCATACGACCCAGTAATTGCCATTGGTGATACCGCGTATTACACCATTAGAGATGGTGACACTGACTTCAATAGCGATAGTACAGATGTCGTTGGCGTAATTAATATTAGCAATATAGGCTCACCAGTAATCGAATCTTTATACTTAGATTTGTACGAACCGCATGGTTTGGGATTACACAACAACACTTTATATGTTTGTGATAAAAAGGAAGGTTTGGTTAAATTTAGCATAGAGCAAATTGCAAATGAATCAGACGATTTAGTCGATATTGATGGTACACCCGTGACTGACGAACAAACCGTTAAAGGTTTAGTCCGCCAGCCATTAGACAACAGTTATGCATGTAACGACTTAATAGTGAGTGGCAATACTTTGATCTTAACCTCTGCACTAGGTATACAGCAGTTGCGTATAGAAAACGACAGTTTAACTGTACTTAGTGAAATATCTAAAGATGGTTAATGTCGGCCACATTTGAGGTTTTGTCGGCCATTTTTTCAATTTGTCGGCCACTTTAAATGGCCGACAAATTTAAACTAACGTGCTTTTTGGCAACTCCAACATATCTCAAAAGTCGCACTATTCTCTTCACCACAACTGGTACATACCCAGTCAGCCTCTTGGCTGTTGGCAGTTAAACTTGCTTCGGTAATAACCAGTTCAGCTTCTGCAAAATCAGCTTCATTTACCCATAACTCAGGCCAACAATCGAATGGCGATATTTCTCCCATGGCACCTTGGGCAAATTCGTTTTTAAGCACAACATGAATGCCCTGGGCTTCAATTAGATTTTTCGCATTGTGCACTAAAAAACTATTTTCGCTTGTGTAAACTTTTTTCATAAATAGCGTCCGTTCGTTGGTTAGGTTTATATAAAGTGTAGTTCACTAATTGCACTGAACGCGAATTAGCAAAACGCTAAAGCGCATTGAAAACAGCAGTCACAGTTTTTGCAACAATAGCTCTATGCTGGCTAATTTAGGCTGAACAACTTGAGTCGATTTCGCTTGGCGAACTTCTGTCATTACGCCCCAAAATAAACTAACAAATACTTGCGCAACCTCTGGCGCATGAGCAATATCATCAGCAGCTAGCGCACGTTGAAAAGCATTTGTCAGCTTTTCTGTAAATGCACTATGCGCGTGTTCCACTAAGTTTTGTGGTGCGTGCGCTTCGAACAAAGCATTACAAATAAAACAGCCAAAATTGCGCGGGCTAGTTGGCTCTGATTTCGCTAAATCAGTAAAAAATTGCACTATGCTATGTTTATTCGCTGCGGTAAAACGTTCAGCCAGTACAGTATCAACTAAAGCTAAATAATCCTTTAATGCCAATTCAAACAGACTGTTTTTATCACCAAAGGTATTAACCAAACTTTTGCCTGTCACCCCAGTGCGTTTTTCAAGCGCAGCATAGGTACAAGCCTCGTAGCCTAGCTCCCAAAAAGCCAATAATAATTGCTGCTTTACTACCTCTGGTTCAAACGCTTTGTGTCGCCCCACTACCTACTCCAATTGTAAACTGATTAATACGGGCTATATCAATATGGTCACCTTCGTCTTTACCATAATGCACTTCAACCACCACACCAGCTTCATCTACCAAAATATCCAACGGCATAGTATGCAATTTACCACTGATTTTCCAAGGAAAATAACCTTTAACAAACATGGCATAACACAACTGCGGCAAACGAATTAAACCGCCTTTCAGGGTTTTCAGCCAAGAGTGCTCAACCGCAAACTGCCGATAATATTGATTAGTTTGATCGGCCAAAATATAAAATGGCGCTTGATGTTTTTCACTGGTGGCTTGCAAATCAGCCAATGTAGAATCGAATATCGCCACCACAGTAAATTGCTGCGGCCAATTATCAGCTTGTTGTGTGAGCTGATGAATTCGTAAATTACAAAACGGACAGCTAGCAAACCGATGAAAACTTAACAAATAGCGTTTTCCTGCAAGCTGATTAATCTCAAAACGCTTGCCATCTAACATGGGTAAAGACAACTCAGTAATTTTATCGCCAACTTTAACTTTAGGCATGCTCGCCACTCCCCTTTTTACAATGAACGATGTAAAACATTCTAAAATAAAACAATGAGCATTGTAAAATGCAATTTTAGTGAAAATAGCAGCTATGGATTTACTTAAGCAGGGTTAGCTTTGATGGGTGTAATGTATTCGGCAAGGTCCTGTTGAATAATGGCTTCAACGTTTCTGCTGTTTAACGCTAAGCGAATAACATAATCCTGCTGATTGCGTTTAAACAATAAAGTCAGCCCTTTGTCGTAGGGGTAAACTTTATAGTCAACATACTCAAGTATTGTCCCTGCCTTGTGGCATGTGCCATCAAAATCATAAAATTCAGTAACTATCTGATATTGTTTGTCTTGTTCAAGTAATGGCTGTGCCTGTTTGGACGGTATATCGTCGTTATTACTGTGATTGGCTTTGAAATAATTTAGGATTTTTTGTAACAAGGGGATATCCAATACTGAGTTTTAGGTGGATAGCTTACTAGAATTATGCTTGATGAAACATAATTGTATTATCAATGTTTGGGCGCTAGACAATTCTCAGATTTTCTAAGCTTAAAAACTTTTCTCTATTCGCGATTGAAAGAGCTTGGCTTATTGCCGTAAAAAAATTACGGCATACAAGCTTGTTGTGTTAGAGTTAGGTAACCTGCTTGTTTGGACTAATACCCATGTTATCGAAAGTTGCCGTAAAAAATTTTAGAAATTTCAGCGATTGGTTTGAGTTTGATCTAAAAACCAACAAAGCATATGAATTTAACCGTGAGATTATCTCTGGTGAAATTATTAAACATTCGATAGTTTATGGGAAAAATGGCCAAGGTAAATCTAATTTAGGGTTAGCAATATTAGATATAACTTGCCACTTAAACGATGACGTCAATGTATTACAGTCGCTAAGCGCAAATTACCACAATGCTGATTCAAGCCATGATTTAGCTGAATTTAAATATTACTTCGAGATAAACAACACAGAAGTGCTGTATGAGTATGGAAAATTAGATTGTAAAACAACAATTTATGAAAAGCTAACTATTGGTAAACAAGCAGTTTTAGATATCGACCGACGTAAAAGCAACATAGCAAAATTCGGCTTTGCTGGCTCTGAAACGTTAAAAAACGACTTTACGTCTCGAGCAATATCAGCGGTCAAATTTATTAGTGCGACGGCCTTGCTGGCTGATAATTCAGTAAATGACACTTTTTTTAAATTTATCCGCTTTGTTGAAGGTATGGTGTTTTTTAGAACTCTTAACCGTAACAGGGAGTTTCATGGTCAAGTAATTGATTCGAAACGTTTATCTCAAGTAATTATTGAAAAGGGTAAAATTAAAGATTTTGAAGCCTTCTTAAATTCATCAGGTGTTGACTGCAAACTAGATGTAAGTGGGCCTGCGCACGATGAAGTTATTGAGTTTGTATTTGATAACAAAAACATAGAATTTTCTTTAGTCGCCTCAACAGGGACTATGTCACTGGGAATTTTCTATTACTGGTATATAAAACTCATGAGCAATGAAATAAGCTTCGCTTTCATCGATGAGTTTGATGCGTACTACCATTTCTCACTTTCCAAAAATATAGTTCAAAAGCTTTCTGAATTGAACTGCCAAACAATTTTAACGACACATAATATTAGCCTGATGTCTAATGAGCTACTAAGGCCAGATTGCTATTTTATTTTAGATAAGAAGCAATGGCCTTTTTACACACTAGTGGACAAAGAATTGAGAAAAGCCCATAACTTAGAAAAAATTTATAAAGGACTAACCTAAGGTGCAAAGTATAATTTTGTGTGTTTTTGAAGGCGAAAAAAGAGAGCACCAATACTTTAACAATTTAAAACGCTTCTTCTTGGACGAAAAGAATATTGTAGCTTGCAGTTTCGGCAACGACATCTATAAACTCTACAAAATTTTGTCGGAAGACGACTATGCCCTAGACACGCTGGAAATCTTAAAAGAATCAAACGATGTTCCAAAGAACAAAACCCTTCTTGCAGACTATGAAGTAGATGACATCAACCAAATATACCTGTTTTTTGATATGGACTGCCACGATGAAAGTTATGACAGCCAAAAATTAGCAGACATGGTAAGCTATTTCTCCGACGAAACCGATATGGGTAAAATGTTCATCAGCTACCCTATGGTTGAAGCAATCCGAGATGTTATGAACCTTGAGGAATTTACGCCGCAAACTGCTTCCTTGGAAGACTGTAAACAGTACAAACAGCTTTCAACTAGAGGCATAGCTCACCTCGCAGATCCGCGAAAATTATCCAAAGAAACATGGCTGAAATTGGTCGTATTTAATGTCGATGTTGCTGCTCATAAAATACTCGGAGCGCCAGCTAAAACCAAGTATTCAGAGTTATCTCTCCCTGAACAAATCGACATTGCTAATCAGCAGTGCCTACAGCTAAAGCACGAAAAATTTATTTATGTGTTAAGTGCATTTCCAATATTTTTGTTCCACCAATATGGCATGAACATTTTGCCAAATAACTAAAAGTTCAGTAAATGTCCAAGATAAACTCGGCGTAAAATATCAAGGCCAGCAGAATGCTGGCCCAATATATAAGCGTTAGCTTAAAACCGCCCTTCTCCACAACATCTGTTTTAACACGCCAGCAAATACAAACAATAAACAGCCTGCGAACATGGCGTATATGGTGTTATCTGGCTCTGCTTGGTTGGTGTTTTGTTGCTGCTTTTCAAGTTTTTGGCCACTAACTTGCTCGGTTGCTTGGGCATTGGCTGCGGCCGATACATCTAGTGCAGGTGCTTCCGCCACCGGTAATTTGAGCTCTAAACCAAAACCTGTCGCTTGTTGCTCGGCGTATTCACGTAGTTTTTCATTTTCAACCACAAGATTGTATTGATTAACTAGGTATTGGTAACGCTCTATCAAGTCTTTTAAGGTTTGTGCATCGGCTTGCCAATATTCTTTGCGGCTTGCTTCTAACATGCGCTCAATCATATTTGCTTGCGATTTAGGGTTGTTTTTTTCAAACCATTCGTTAATGTCTACGTCTAATTTGTCTTTAACATAAACTTGATAAAACTCATCCCATTGGTCGTCGCGCACTAGGTTTGGATCCATTACTTGCCAGCCAAAGAAATTACTTAAGCTGCTCGCCATAGTAACGGCACCGCTATAACCTTCTTTTTGCATTTCTTCTACCCAACGTTGGTGGAATTGGCGCGTGCGTAATTCTTTGGCTAAAAAGGTTGCTGCGCTTTCAGCTTTACCATTGTTGGCGTCACGCAAATTGCTGATCACCATTTCTGGCGACTGACCATCTAAGTTACGCACAGCCAAAGCTAAACCACCAAAATATTGGAATGGATCGTCCGACGATAACATGCCAAATATGTTGGATGAACGCGAGAACAAGGCGATATCTGTGCCAGATAATTGTTTGGCGTATAAATCCGCATCGGCTAGCTTTTCGCCCCAACGGCTGTTGTCGTCACCATAGGCATAACCCATGCGTGATAGGTATAAATCAGCCAGTTTGCTGTCGGTTTCCCAAGTGTCAGATGCTATGGTTGAACCGCCCAAACCTGAGCCATAGTTACCCGATTCATTCGAGAAAATACGCACCGATGACATATATACAGCGTCGTCTTCACTTATGCCTTGTTCAAGCAGCTGTGCTTTAACTTTTTGGCTGTTGTCCCACAAGGAGTTGTTTGCTTCTTTTAGCTCTGTTACTTCGCGAATGGCTTTTGCCATCCATAACATTACGTTTGGAAACGCATCGCGATATAAACCAGTTGCCGATAACACCACGTCTACTCTTGGACGTTTTAGCTCGCGCATTGGGATAATTTCAGTACCAGTTACGCGGCCGTCGCTGCTCCATACTGGTTTAACACCCATGGCCGCCAATACTTGCGATTCTAATACACCGTAGTGACGCATGGTTTCCATTGACCATAAACTAAAAGCGAGTTTGTCTGGATACCGACCGTGTTTTTGGTAGTAATCGGCAATTAATTTTTCGGTTAATTCTACACCTTGTTGATAAGCGGCTTGGGTTGGCACTCGGCTTGGATCAAAGCCATAAAGATTATCACCAGTTGCTAATGAATCTGGATGACGAATTGGATCGCCACCGGTTTTCACTGGGATATATTTACCACTTAAAGCCGCTGACAAATGTTCAATTTCGCGAATACCTGTCATTTTGTTGTACAGCTCACGGGCTTTTTCTAACTGCTCAACTAGGGCTTCATCAAAGTCAGCATCAAACTTATGTTGTTCAACGACATAATGTTCAATTAACTCAAATCCTGGAATGGCTTCTAATTCAGTTGAATTAAAATCTAAATGGCGATCTTGTTGAGCTTCTTCATCGTGATCATGCTGATGTTCACCATGGTCATGGTGCTCTTTCTGATAAGCCAGTGCTTGCTCTCTAAAAGGTTTACCTAACATTTGAATTAGCGTTGAAACCAAGAGTTTCTGCACTGAAAGTTCGCCAAATGTATGTAAGCCAAGTGGCTGATTTTCAGTGGCTAAGTCTTCCAAATACACATGTAATTCTTGCAAGAATTCATCGAATTTGGCTGAAATATCCGTGCGTTGCCACGCTAAATCTTCACAAATTTTGTTGTCAAAACAGGCATCAATAATTTGTTCAGCCGTCTTTTGTTTTACCCCACCTTGGTCGAGTGACTTGTACTGATGCATTAATTCGTGCAAATCGGCCACTTCGTTTTGTAAACCTGCGGCAGCAAATGGTGGTGTCATGTGGGCAATAACAGTTGCGCTACCACGACGTTTGGTTTGCATGGCTTCGCCAACATCATCAACAATAAATGGGTAAATAACTGGTGTATGCCAAGTGGCGAGGTTGCTTTGGTCGTACAACGACAATCCACGCTCTTTACCCGGTAAATATTCGTGTGAACCATGAGTACCTAAGTGAACAATTGCATCACTTGCCCAATATTGGCGAGCGTAAAAATACGCAGCCAAATAGTAGTGATTCATAGGCACGGTTTCTTCGTGGTAATAGCGTTTTTCGTCTTCTTCATTTTCTGAGCGCGGCGGTTGGCGCATCACTAACATATTGCCGTTGCGAATGCGTGGAATGACAAAATATTGTTTGCCTTCGCGCTCGACTACCATAAATTTGCTTGATTGTGCTGTGCCCCAAAAGTCATTAATTGGTTGGCGAATATTGGCAGGTAATTGATTAAACCAATGCAGATATTCTTCAACTGGCATTAACTCGGCAAGGTCGTCTTTTATCAATTCATCTAACTGATAGTTGCGGTAAAACGGGCTTAAAATTCGGTCGATACGGCTAGTGAAATAGTCATCTTTTACTGCGTTAATCGCATAACCTTGTTGGTTTAAACTGTTCGAAATAGAGGTCAAACTGCCTGGTACATTTAAATAAGATGCACCAACATCACTGTCGCCCCAAACCATTACAGTAAATTTTTTATCGGCATTTTTTTTATGTTTTAACTTAGCCCAGTTGTGCGCGCGGCTAACTAAGTGTTCTAGTTGATAGTCGATAATTTCTAGCTTAGAAGTTCTTCTGTCCATTGCGGCAACAATAATTGGATCTGTCACACCGGCTGACTCTGGCATAACTAACTGGAATGGTGTCATGTTAGGTGAAATACCTTGGCTGCTTGCTTCCCAGTGTTGTTGATTGCCATCGTAATAGGTTAAACCTTGTAGTACAGGTACGCCTAAGTTTTCAAATTCTACTTTGCGTTTGTTTGCCCAGTGAATTGAACGATAGTTAATAATGGCGTCTATTACTGTGTGTTTTTCGCCGCCAACTTGGCTAGTTAATATATAGCTATAGTCACCCGCCATTGGGCTTAATTCAAAATAAAACGGCAGCGCGATAACACCTTGTGCGGCTAATTTTTTAATGGTTTCATCCACCAATAAGGTGCTGTCTGATTCAATTAAATTACGCGCAAATAACACGCCAACTACAGGTTGGTTGCTTTGGCCATTCGCCTTGATATCGGCTGAAAACTCGCTTTTGTACCAAGTTAAATAATCGGTTAATTGTTCAAATACTAGATTTTGATATTGTGGGTGGTAGATACCCACATCAGGAAATACGATAGGTGATTGAATGGCAAATGCAGCGCTATTTTGCCCATCCATAACAAATACTTTGTGTTGCAGGTATTGAGTTAAGCGGCGCATGTTTTCACCGCCACCATTTTCGTAATATGCAATTATGCTGTTAACTTGCTCGCTGGATAATCCTTTGTTTAATTTAGGATTGTCTTGCCATTTTAATGCGAGCAAGTCTGTTTGACTGTTTGCAGCTAAAGGCTCTAATGGTGCGAAGCTGTTTTGGCTGTCGCGCTTTGAAACACCGGCAAATATCACTAAGTTATATTGATTAAAATTGCGGATGTTTTGTTGGCTGGCTTGCTTATCATCCAAGAGACTTTTAGCACTTTTTGCGACTAGCTCTATATTGGCTTTGGCGAGATTGTCTTTTAGTAAATTTACTTTGGCTCTGTCTGCGTGTGAGCCATTAACCCAGAGTATTGTTGGGTTGTTGGTTGTAGCTGCATTGGCTGTGGCATTTAAGCTGAAAATGCTTAACCAGCAGCACAATATGCTTGTTATGTAGGTTAACAATCGAGATCGTGTGTTCATTGTTGTAACTCTTGTTATGTTATTTAATTTTGCTTGTAGCGTTTGTGCACATCTCAAACCGCTGGAGACACACCACCAATAAAACGCAAACACGCATAAATCCATCCTTGGAGCTCCGCCGAGCCATCCATGGCTCAGAGGGTTTGCTTTTTTCTTGCTGGTGCATCTCCGCTATTCTGTGTTTACCGCGCTTCTTTCTAACCGTGCGCTATTCCAACTCCTAAGTCGCACATAATGCTGCATCGAAATTACCGAGAGCCAACCTTGAATTGCATGGATGCAATTCGAGAGCGCCCATGGACGGCTTGCAGCGTTTGGCGATGGTAATTCCATGCGGCATTGTTGGCACCGAACGAAATTACAAACTATTCGCCGCCTTCCGGTACATATACAATTGACCCATCAGCCATTTTGTAGGCAACACCTGCTTTAGTGCCTTCACCCGAACCAATTTCGCCGCTACTTTTAAACGTCTCAATGGTTTCACCATTTTTGATAATCATTTCCATATTCGGCTCACCCGCGTTTTTAATTACAGTGACATTTTCGGCACTAAACGGATTCATTGGGTTTTGTGCAATCGCAATTAACAGCGCGGCGATTAACACCAAAAAAACGTCAACTAAGTTGACCACGCTTAATGCTGGGTTGATTGCTTCGTCTTCATCAAGCAGCCGCATTGTTTTGCTCCGCTTGTGTTTTTGTTGTTTGCGGATTAGATAAATTGGCTCGTGCGTTAACTGCAACCAACTCTTCAGCCAACCAACGCTTTTTCACACTGGCGATCCAAAATGTAATAGAAGCGATTACCAAACCAAAAATAACTGCTGAGAATGCGATAATGAGGTTTTCGCTGATACCTTGAATATCACCGTCGGCCAAACTTTTAAGCGCTGGCCCCATTGGGATCATAGTGGCGATTAGACCTAACATTGGCGCAAGGCGGCTAACATTACGTACACCTTCTAATAATTTAAGTGCAGCCACGTCTAACTGGTCTTTATCAATTTTTTTGTTGTGATTAGCCAATTGGGCAATTGGATAACCTTGTAAATTCTTTCCTGAAAATTGAGCAACATCCTTGCTGTTTACAAATTCATTAAAATGATTTTGGTTTTGTTTGCGCTGCCATGTTTGTGCGACACATTCGCCAATGGCGAATAAGCTGTAGATGAATAAGATAACAAGCAGGATTAGTACAGGTGCCATGAAAAAGTCTGACATCTGGTACATAAGTTGTTCAATTTGGGTGATCATAATTTTTCTTTCGTGACTTAAATTTAATTTGTTAAGCGTTTCGTGCGATATGCACACTCAGGGCGCTAGTGCTCACTTCAAACCGCTGGAGACACACCACCAATAAAACGCAAACACGCATAAATCCGTCCTTGGAGCTCCGCCGAGCCATCCATGGCTCAGAGGGTTTGCTTTTTTATTGCTGGTGCATCTCCGCTATTCAGTGTTTACCGCCTTTCCTTGTGCACAATTCCAAGCGGTATTGTTACCACCAGAGTCAGGCTTACAATGCATCCGCGCGGAAGCTGTAGTTACCCGACTCTAAATCAGCGTTGTAATAACCAGTAATTTGTAACTTATAAGTCGCTGAAGCGGTTTTGATTAAATACACACCATATTGCGACCACAATTTATGACCACTTTGTAAGTTGTATTGATACCAAACTTGATCATCAAAAGCTTTTACATGGTATTCATCAGGTTGGAAGTAGTAATAACGTAATGCTGCGGTATCAATTGCCGAGTAATTGCTGCCAAAGTCTTGGATAGCAGTCGCATCGTCAGCAATATGCATTTCGTAACCAACTTGGTCGTTGTTGCCAGTACATGGCATGTAGAAATCCCAAGCATCAGTGCTTGAAACCATTTGTTTTAAATCAAAATCAACATACAAACCTAAGTAGCTTGCACAAGCTGCAACTGCATCAACAGTTAATGTGCTTTCAGCTTCAAAACTATCATCCGACGCACCTTGATTAGCCAAAGTAAAAGTGACACTGCTTAAACCACGAGCTGCAGTTTTAACAAAATCACTAACGCGGAATTTACTGAAGATACCGTCTGACTGAACAATAAAGTATTTGTCAGCCGACGCTGAAGCTACATGGTTTACCGGGTCATAATCGTAAAAACCATCCAAGATATATTTAGTTTCATCTTGCTTAAACATATCGTCAGCAGGTACAGCATCAGCTGTAACTGAGGTGTAATCTTCTAATTCAGTTTCAGCGGTTGCATTGACAAAACTGTCAACAATGGCTTTGCCGTCAGCATCAAAAAAGTCTGCATTGTTGCCAGTGAAGTACATGCCAACTGTGTTATCAGCATGGGTATTTAAATAAACACCTGTGCGTTTAAATGCGATATCCCACTCACTGTTAGCGGCGGCTTCTTCAGCGGTTAAAGTTAATTCTGTTTGTGTGTCCAAATCAAAATAAACAAATTTAGAATCAGCTGAAGTACCGGTTGAATAAGGGCCGAAACTGCTAACAACAGGGGTATTATCTTTGCCGCCAGTGTCGCTGCCGCTGTCGTTTGAATCACTGCTGCCACAAGCAGTTGCCAATAAGGTAAGTGCCGAAGCCACTAATAATTGATTGTGTTTCATAGTTTGCATCTCTATAAAGTAATTTTTATTTAAAATTGATAGGTAAAGCCTGCGTATAAACGTCGGCTGCTAACTTCTCTTGCATCAAACTGCCCAGCTGCTACCGCAGCTTCGTCTGCATGCTCGTCAAAAATGTTGTCTATACCGGCGCGCCAAGATAAATTTTCATTCCATCTCTGGGTGAAATTTAGGTTCCAACTGCTCCAGTTGTTGTTGGACAATCCGGTAAAATTTTCATTGCTATAAGCTTCATCCGCTTGGAAAAGCCAATAGAGCAAAATGTCTAAATCGTATTTAGATAACTGATATAAAAAGTTGCTTTTAACCTGATGGCGAGGTCGGTCGGCTAAACGACCAGAGTCAAGATTGCGGGCATCTAAGTAGCTGTAATTAAATTGATATTGCCAGTTGGTTAAACTGAGTTTGGCGCTAATATCAAAACCTTTCATCTCTGCTCGGTCGATATTTTCATATCTAGATATTTGATATTCGTAATTAACTGCTTGGGTTGCAGCTTGGTTAAATTCAGTTTTAATTAAGTTTTCAACTTTAGAAAAATGTAGATAACTTTCTAACTCAAAGTCCGCTTGTTTGTTCCAAACTGGTGTTTGCCAAGTCATAGTTACATTGGCTTGCTTAGAGGTTTCAGGCTGTAATGTTTTATTGCCCCATACCACGTAACCTAAGTGGCGATGGTCGAAATTATAGTGGCGCTCTTTTAAGTTAGGTACGCGATAACCTTCGCCAATACCAAAACGCCAGTTAATTTTTTGCTCACCAAAAGTTTGTTTGAGCATGGCAGATAAACGCAAAGCTTTATGCCAGCCAAAATCAGTGTCGTATTGGCCGCGGGCTCCGGCTAGCAACTGAAAGTCGCCTTGAATGTAGTTTGCTTGGCTATACAATTCGGCCGCAGAGCGGCTCTCGTTATCAATTTCAATGGTGCCGTTTTGCACTACCTTGTATTGGTCTAATCCATCAAAATGCGCCACACCACCATTAACCCACTCAATTTCCGCATTATGCGACTTTAACGGTATAGTTACTACATACTTACCGTCTATATCATTGAGCTTAATAGTGGTGTCGCGTTTGGTTTCTTCGCCACTAGTTTCTTTATGCAGCATGGATCGTGTATTTATGTTCCAAGCTTGGTTATTTGCCCAAAAAGCGGTGTCGAATTGGTACTGCTCCACTTCCGAACCATAGCCAGAAACCACAGTTTCTTCACCAACCGATAAACGGCTTTTTTGTTTAAATTTATCTTCAGCAAAGTAACGTAACTTTGCTTGCGCATTAAAGCTGCTAAATTCGCGGGTTAATGAAGCGTCAGCAAATAATTTGTCTACGCTAGCAGAAGATTGTTTTTGGTCTTGCTTGTTGTAGTCAAAACCAGGTTGTTGAATTAAATTAATATTGGTTCTGGCTATCCATTTACCAAATTGGCGCGAGATGTTTAAGCGTGTTTGGTGTTCATACTCATTGCCGTCAATCGCGTTGTCGTGGTAGTTAGCCAATTCGTAGCTAATTTTTGAACTATTGCCAATCGCTTTGTTGGTGATGATATTAATTACCCCACCCATAGCTGAGCTGCCATACAAAACAGAACCGGCACCACGCATGACTTCAATTCGCTCGATATCATTAACACTAATTTGATCTAAATCGACCTCTGAGCCAGTTGGGGTTAATACAGGTTGGCTGTTAATCAATACCAATACCTGATTACCACCAAAACCTTGCATTTGAATGTTGTAGCCGTCTTTCTGGCTGCGGGTAACAACCAGTCCAGGAACATAATTAAGCGCTTGAGCGACAGTGCCTTGGCTAACGCGAAGAATTTCGTCTGCGGTGATAACCTCAACCGCAACGGGAGAGTTGCTTAATAATTTTGCAGTACGAGTACCTGTAACAACAATATGTTCAGCTGCTGCAGTGGTTTGCGCAGTGTCAGCCAGCGCGCATGGGGAGATGCCTAAAGTGACTAGTGACAGAGCCGTTACTAGACTAGACAGCTTAAATTTTTGTTTAACTAAATCCGTTTGATTGCGGCATCCCTCTTGCCCGTTTAAAAATGGAAACAAAACAACAACACCAACACAAATGATAATAATTCGCATTTTAATAAACATTTAAATAAAGTCAAGATAGCTTGACTTTATTTGTTTAAATGCCGGTTATTGTTTTTGAATATATTGTAATGCTGTCATTCTGTGGTAAGTGACATCTGGGTGAAATAATTGCACTGGATTTGGATCAACCACTTCGATTGGTATTTGATTGTAGCGGGCAATATCTAACGCCATTTGCGTAATGCCAACGCTAAACGAGGTACCGATAAATACAATGCGGCTAGCCTTTTTCATCCGCTGTTTTGCTTCGAAAATGCGGTAAAGTTCAGTGTAATACTCATCAAACAGCAAGACATAAGGTTTGTACGATTTGTCTATCACCGGCGTGTGGTTGTCAATTTTAAACAGCTATAATAAAGACTGCTGCAAACAAGTTTCGTCCACCTTATGCCATGGTGCATCTATCACTTGAACATCTTCAACCATTTCATCTTGATGATGAAACAAGGTCATTTGATCAATGCGCCCATGTATTGCTATGTAATCTTTATTACCCGCTTTACCATCTAAGCCATCGATATTTTGTGTGATGAGGTTTTTATCCGCTAACCAATGGTGTACCTCGTTTGGCCCATGGTTGCGATACACAACAAATCTTTGATAGTACCAAGATAAAAACTCAGATGGATTGTTTTGATACATGGCCCGAGTCGCCATTTCCATTGGTGTATAGTTTTTACTACCAATAGACCAATAACCGTCTTCACCACGAAATGTCGGAATGCCGCTAGCCGCGCTGACACCCGCGCCGGTAATGTAAAGAGTGTTCATTTAATTCCTCCATTCTAGGTTTAGTGTCCAATCTGCCTTGCGGATACATTTCGCCATTATTTTACTTTTGTTCCGACTTTTTATTCTTGTATTAGTAGTTATTCAACCAAACTTGACTTCCGTTAGCAAATAGCTGATAAATCAAGCAGTTTAATCAAGGTAGATAATAAAATGCACAGTAAACAAAATGCGCAACACAGGGTCGATCAAATCAATGCATTTAACTCAGAGTTGAATCAGTTAGAGCAAGAAGGCGTGTTTCAGCTTTCTGATACAGATAAATCCAACCTAAACAACCATCACCAACAATTACTAAAATCCCTCAGCAAAATTTTTGATATCGACGCTTCCGCTAGCCAAAAGCAATTTAGTTTAGCTATGAAAATAGCCTCGTTTATCGGCGCGCTCGCGTTTAGTGCCAGTTTATTTATGCTGTTTTATCAATACTGGGGCAACTTAACCACGCTGGTACAAACCAGTGTTTTGATCAGCAGCCCACTGATTGCTTTGGCATTAACTCAGCTCTGTTTGGTTAAAGAGCAGTCCGGCTATTTTGCCAAAATTGCGGGTTTAGTTTGTATAGCGGCGTTTGTGCTTAATTTATCTATGCTCGGGCAAATTTATAATATAGCACCCTCACCCAATGCCTTTATTGTCTGGGCTATTGCTAGTTTAGCGCTGGCATATATGACGAACTCTAGGTTATTACAAACTTTCGCAATTTTGTTTTTTGCAGGCTTTTTATCGGCAAAAATAGGTACTTGGTCCGGTATCTACTGGTTGTCTTTCAGCGAACGGCCGGAAAACTTTTTTCTGCCCGCATTAATTATTTTCGCCCTTGGACACAAACACCAAAAAGGCTTTGAAGAGTTTGTAGCTATCTATCGAATTTTCGGGGGCTTATTATTTTTATTGCCAGTTTTAGTATTGGCAAATTGGGCGCGAGGCAGTTATTTAACTATCGACCCAGGCATAATCGAAGGTAGCTATCAGATTATCGGCTTTGTTATATCCGCTGCATTAATTTATCACGGCATTCGGCAAAATTGGCGTGATTTAGTTAACCTTGGCAGCACATTTTTCACGCTATTTCTGTATACAAAAATGTTTGATTGGTGGTGGGACTGGATGCCGAAATACCTGTTCTTTTTAGTTATCGCTTTAACTGCGCTGTTAATTTTAATGGTATTTAAAAGGCTACGAACGGGTGAAATAGGCTTATGGTTAAACGCAACAAAAGGAGCTGAACATGCGTAAACATTCATTGTTAATCGGCGTTGCCATTTTAATATTGGGAGTCAATACATTCGTACTTGGCAAGGTTTGGTATAACCAAAATAATCCACTTTATTCTGTTGTTTTAACCGAGCGTGAGTTAACCCTTCCTTACTTTACCAATCAGGAAAATAGCGGAGTTTCTTTATCGTTCTATGTGCAATTTCCACAAGAGAAAAATAGATATACACCAACTTGGTTAACAGTAGAAAAAATAGCGGCACTCGAACTTTCCGACAATTCATCAAAAGAGCTTTATCTAGCATTAGAACTGGATGGTGATGCCCACCAACTCAAGCTGAAACAAGCCGAATTAAAATATCAAACTACCTTGGATGACCTTACTTCCACTGATTTTGAGCGTAAGGATAGCTTGCGCATCAGAGATCACTTGAAATACAGCGCCTCTCGTTTATATGCGATAGATGCAGCAACCAGTTTCAGTGAATTAGCAGATAAGTATGCAAAGCAAAGTAACGTATTTATAGCCAAAGGGATTGTGCGCATCCACCAAACTTACTCCAACAAATCTGAAGACGAAAGTGACACGATAGCTGGTAACATAGACAGGCTGAGTGTCGATTCGGTCTTTATTCCCAACCCAAAAAATCAAAAGCTGAAAAGTTTAGATTACCGCAATAAATATAGATCAGAAGAAAAACCTAGGTATCAAGTTGAACTCACTTATGGCGCTAATATAGAGCCTGTGGTGGGTAAAGTGAGTTTGCTCTGACAGCTGAATTTAACGGCCTCAACCTTTAAACTTGAATCAAGCAATTGCGAAACAAGCCGTTTCGCAATTGGTGTGTCTAACTCAATTCGCTACGCAGTGCGTCACGTTTTGGTGATGTTATATAAATTAGCTGAATAAGCGAGGGGACTAACTACAATTTGGCAGCAAGCCGATTAGGATATTGAAATGCTTTGCAGTCTATACAACTTATTTTTTCGGCATCTGCATGCGCGGGATTGATGATAAAATTATACTCGTCTGCACATAAACTTGATGGCACTCGCAATACAGAAGATGAACACAACTGCAACCATTGGGATCCAATCTACTGTGTGTCATTTATATAAGGGTGGTCATCCCAACTCTGTGGCAAATCTCCCACTTCGAACTTATCAATAGCAATAGAATCAGGTATTAAAAAGGTACATATAGACAAATTGGTGCTGAGAATATCAGTGGAGTCATTCACCAATCTTTCAAGCATTGCCAAAGCTCGAGAGCTGGCACTGTACACCACTGGGTTGCCAATAAAATGCCATCGCCCTTCAGCGTAAAGACCACCCACACCAGATAAAGCATTATTCACATTATTAAATTGTGCGGGCGCGATTCGGTAACACAACACTATGCAGCAAACCCGTGTGCTAAGCCATTGATTATTCGTTTAATCAGCTCCCGTCCTCTAATTGAGTTAATCACGGACTTCGGTGGATTGTTATTAAACTGAATATTTGGGGTGTTTAACCATTCATTCCAACGTTCAACACTGCCAAAATATTCAATGCCGTGAGTTGATAGCCTTGCAAGCTCTAGAGCGTTCTCACTTACATTTTTACTCAGGGGCTTTTTATCTTTGCGGTATCGCTCTAGCGTGCGGGTTGTTGTGCCTATTGCATTGGCAATAACAGGCATTTCCCAATGCAGCATTTTACTTAGGTGGTCTACACCGACCACTCTTAAACCCGTATTAGCGACATTAATTTCATCAAATGGATTTGAGTGAGTAGTTAACTTGCCGTTACTCACCACTTTAATAAAGTCACGTTCTGCAACCTGCATACAAGCCTCTCAATAAAACGACATTTGACGTTAATTATAGCGACAGTTTACAAATTAGCAAAAAAAGGCCAGCAAGCTGGCCAACACACACATAACGCAAATGAAAACTTTGAATAATTGATGCTGCTTAAGAATGTATTAGGGCGATAACCTAGAGCAAAACGTACTTTTCAGGGACGAAAAGTCCGAGCTTACAAGGATGTACTTGTAGCGTTTTTGCGAAGGTTATGCCCTAGTGCATTTACTCAACCCTAATTCCATATTTATAAGTAACAAATCCGCTCACAACAGCAACAACACCCATGCCCATGGCAAATAACCAGTCTTGATAAAACCACGCGCCGGTTGCAAATAACGCGCTATAAGTCCCTATGGTTGCTATCGCTGCTATTACTAATCCTTTGGTTAACTCTTCGCGGCTAAACTGAATGCGTTGCCAAAAGGTGTTTAACGTTTGTTCACTTTCAGGCTGAGTCACTAAAGTTACTATGATCCAAGCGGCTGTGGTTAAACCAACACTTAACAACATTTTTTGCCAGCCGACTAACTCTTCAAATGGGCCGAATTCAAACAACATGCTAAAGAAGAATGAAAAGACCATAGCTGAAATTTCACTCCACGCATTAATGCGCCCCCAAAACCAGCGTAGTAAGAATAGTAAACCTGTACCTGCGCCTATGGTCATTAATAAACGGAAACCTTGTAGCGCGTTTTCTAACACTAAAGCCATTAAACTTGCGCATACCATCAACAACACGGTCGCGACTCGGCCAACAAATACTTGTTGTTTGTCGCTGGCATCTTGTTTAATAAAACGCGCATAAAAGTCGTTTACAAAATACGAAGCGCCCCAGTTTAAGCTGGTCGAAATAGTTGAAACATACGCCGATACCAATGACGCAACCACCAAACCTAATACACCTGCTGGTAAAAAAGTTAACATGGCTGAATAAGCTAAATCGTCTTTAACTAAATGCTCTGGCACGTTTGGAAACGCTTGCTGTAAGCTGGCTAAATCTGGGTAAACAATAATGGATGCCAGCGCAACTATAATCCAAGGCCACGGGCGTACAGCATAGTGACACAAGTTAAAAAATGCAGATGCAGCAACGGCGTGGTTTTCATTTTTCGCCGCTAACATACGCTGGGCGATATAACCACCGCCACCTGGCTCAGAGCCCGGATACCACACGCTCCACCATTGCACTAACAATGGAATAATAAGCAGTGGCATATACATTTCTGGGTTAGAAAAATCAGGCGCAAACGCAAGTTTATCGACAACCGCTGGATGACTAAGTAAATTCTCAACGCCACCAACAGCCGGATGGGATACCGCAAAATAAGCTGCTGTTACCGAGCCGACCATAGCTATCACAAATAAGATTAAATCCGTGATTAATACCCCCAAAAAGCCACCTAAAGTTGAGAAAATAACGGTAATTAAACAAGCGAAAATAATCACCATAGTTGGGTCTATACCAAAGAGTACACTACCAATTTTTACCGCAGCTAAGGTGACATTAGCCATAATCATAACGTTAAAAAATATACCTAAATACAAGGCTCTAAAACCACGTAAAAAGCGTGCTGGCTTGCCGGTATATCTATGTTCGTAGAACTCAACGTCAGTCGTTATACCTAAACGACGCCATAATTTTGCATAAACAAAAGTGGTTAACATGCCGGTTAATAACATGGCCCACCAAACCCAGTTGCCTGATACACCTTGTGAACGAACTATGTCGGTAACCAAGTTAGGTGTATCGGCCGCAAATGTGGTTGCCACCATAGACACACCCAACAACCACCAAGGCATGCTTTGTCCGGCTAAAAAGAAAGAGGCACTGCTTTTTGCTGCGCGTTTACTGACAACAAAACCAATTACCATGGTAGACGACAATATAACTAACACTATCGCCCAATCGAGTATGGATAACTGCATAACAATACCCCAACTTATTTAGATAATAACTGTTGCACTTGGCCAGCAATGCAACATTGAATAACGTTTAATTGTGTATCTAACACAACCCAGTCGGCTCTTTTCCCAACGGTTAACGAGCCATAATTTTGTGCAATACCCAACCAATTTGCCGGGGTTAAACTCGCCATATTTAAGCTATCAGCAAGTGATAACTCTAAGTCGTTAACACAGTTTTGCACTGCTTGTTGCATAGATAAATGCGAGCCAGCTAATTGGCCTGTGGCAATTTGTAACTTGTCACCATTTAGCTCAACTTGTTCGCCAAATAACGCAAAGTTTGTTTGTTCACTGCCAATTAAAGCCATGGCATCTGTGACTAATACTAGCTTGTCTGCGCCTTTACATTTAAACGCAAGCTTGGCCACCTGCGGATGCACATGATGATGGTCGATAATAATGCCGCTATAGGTTTGTTCAGCGGTTAATGCTGCACCAACTACGCCAGGTTCACGACTGCTAAGCGGCGACATGGCATTGTACAAGTGGGTAAAACCACTAGCACCTGCGGCAATTGCTTCAGCTGCTTGTTGATAATCAGCATTGCTATGGCCAATGCTGACGATACAACCTAATTCAGTTAACCGCGTAATTTCAGTAGGCGTTACCGTTTCTGGTGCAAGTGTTACCAGTTTGATGCCTAGATCTTGCCGAGCAAAAACTGCCCACTCAGCTTCGCTAATGCCACGAACATGCTCTTTAGGATGCACACCTTTTTTAGCAACCGATAAATGAGGGCCTTCAAAATGTACACCTAAAATACCGGGTAACTGCTGCGCTATAACCGCAGCAATTGCATCTGCGCCTTGCTGCATAACCTCAATATCGTCGGTAATTAAGGTCGGTAACATAGCGGTTGTGCCGTAGTTTGCATGGGCTGCAACCATAGTTTGCAGCGTTGCCAACTCAGGCACATTATTAAACAGTACTCCACCACCGCCATTTACTTGTACGTCTATATAACCTGGCGCTAATAAACCAGCTAGTTCAATAACCTCTGTTTGTGGTTGATCAAAACTAATGTCTGCAATCAATCCGTTTTCAACTGTGACTATAGGTTGTTCAACAAATCTTTTGCCATCAAATAAACGATGGGGGCGAAAATACTGTTTCATTTTATTGGGTCCGTGTAACTTTATTTAATCCAACTGGCGCGTCTGGATTATAACCAAGCTCAACCGATACTGTTGCAATATCCACATAAAACTTTTGTAGCGCCAATAAAGGTGCAAGGCGTGGGTGACAGTCTTCAACCACTTGAGTTAAATGCATAATGCTTGAACCACGCTGGGCTAAATCAGCAATTTGTTGTTTATGTAGCTCGCGGGTTTCGTCGTTAATATCTACTTCTAACGCGCGGATTTTTTTACCGGCCAAAGCAATTGGCCCATGTACGAACTCTGCACTACTATAACTTTCTGCGTGAATTGAACAAACTTCTTTAAGCTTAAGCGCAATTTCACGACATACCGCATAACCTAAACCACGGCCTAACACCACACAGTTTTCTAACTGTTTAAATTGGGGTGTAGTTAATTGTGCAGGCGATTGAATCACTTGCTCTAATTGCTGCGGCAGTTGTTCAAGCGCAGCAAACAAAGTTTGGTTTTGTGTCCAATGCGCAACTAGTTGGGTAATTGCCGATAATGTACATAAGTAACTTTTAGTTGCTGCAACAGCTTTTTCTTCACCTGCACCTAATGGCAATAAATAATCAGAGCCAGTTGCTAGTGGTGATGTTTCATCATTTACCAAAGCAACGGCTAATGCACCGGCTTTTTTCGCCATATCAAGCTGAGCTAAAATGTCTGGGCTGCGGCCAGATTGTGAGATAGACAATACCAATGAGTCTGATAAATCTAGCTGTTTGTTATACACACTTGCGACTGAAGGCGCTGCGTGCGACACACTTATACCCGCTTCAATTTCAATTAAATATTTAGCAAATACACCTGCGTGATCTGACGATCCACGGCCAATAATATAAACATATTTAGGTGGATTCTGACGCAAAATAGCGCCTAGTTTTTCCGCTATTTCACGGTTATTGTTAAGTTGTGCTGCAATGCGGCTAGGCGCTTCGCGAGCTTCTTTTTCCATTATTGTGTTCATGATAAACCTCGGAAATGAACAGGATAATTAAGTTGGTTCAATGCAAAAAACACTGCACCGAAATCGGGTTGAAATATTGGGGCTTGAATGCTGCGCAGAATGTCTTTATCCAACCAAGGTTGAATACGTAACGACACACCACCTATCATAGATAAACGCTCTGGCTGATGGCTTAAAAGCTGTCGAGCCAACGCAGATATTTGTGCTGCACCTTGTTGGATAATGTCAGTTGCGGCAGCATCCCCTGCTTCAGCCGCATCAAACACAATGGGAGACAATTTTGCGTAATCGGCTGGGCGCGCGTTTAGCATAATTTCAGCAATATCAGTTGCGTTTTTACTGTTAAAAAAGCGCAAGATTTGTGGATTCATACTAGTAGATTCAGCAACGCCATCAAGCGAGCGTAAACAGTAGCGCAAAGCTTCAAAACCAATCCATGCGCCACCACCATAGTCGCCAACAGGGAAACCATGGCCACCTAATAAAACTTGTTTTTGCTGGCTGCTAACTAATCCACAAGATCCAGTGCCGACGATAATTACCGCACCGTCTTGATTGTCGTTTGCGCCTAAACAAGCTATGTGCAAATCTGTGGTTAAAAAGCGGCTTTTAAATGGATGTTGCCAAGCCATAACTTTTTCAGCGACTGTGTCTAAATTAACACCCGCTAAACCTAAACCTACATGGCAATCCGCCAAAGTGACATTAGGTAAGACAGCGTCGTCAATTGCAGCTTGGCATGCATCTAAGATAGATTGCATTGCTGATTCAAAATGTCTGGCTGGGTTTGCCGGGCCTGCTAACCCTGTACCGATAAAACCCTGTTGGGTGCTATACAGTCGGGCACGACATTTTGTACCACCACCATCAACACCGATAATAAATTCTTGATCCGCCACTGTGCTTCTCACCTATTTAACTGCTTGCCGCCAAAAATGACAGCGTTGTCATTTATTCTTTCAAACCTCTCCAACAATGTCAAAACATTTATGGATAAAATTTATACTTTGCTAAATTTTTATTTGTTAGTGATTGATTTATTGAGCAAATAATCACTAACAAATTTAAGTTTGGTTGAAAGAGTTTTTACAAATTCCGAACTAAAGGCACTCCGCCTCCAAGAAACGGCTGGGCTAAAATGTTCAGAGTATGGAAGAAGTTTCGGAGCATAATTTTCGCCAAAACGCTCTGCACAACTTCGGCCTAGCAGCGCGAACCCATCAAAGAAATACTAGAGCGATAATTTAGAGCAAAACTTCAAACGTCTTGGACGACGTTTGCGAGCGTACAAGGACGTATTTACAGCGTTTTTGCGAAAATTATGCTCTCGTGTTTCTTCTGACAGCGCCTTGATTCCTCAAGCCTTTGCTCTACTGCTTTTAACTATTAAACACGTCTTTAAAACCCGACTTTGCCCTCTAATACAGAGTAACTACTTAACCACTATAGTCCGACTATAAAACTGCCCAAGTGCCGACACAGCTCTAAGCTGAACTTCGCCCTTCACCGCCACCGGCTGGGTATAAGTCGACCAATTTTGTTCAGCCGTGCGATACTGCAACTCAGTTGTTGGGAAAATATGGTTCATATGCAAGTAGCTATCAACAATTTGCCCGCCAGGTGGTGCAACGCGATATTGCACGCCCAGTTCTTCTAATTTCGCTAATTGTTTAGGCACAGCCAGTGCAAACTGCTGCCAGTCAACAAGTTGCTGCTTTTGCTGGGTAAAATAACTAGACTCCGGGCTAAATATTCGCTTGGGTTGATAAGCCAATTCCCAATCAGCTTGGTGCCAAGCACGTTCAGCTAATGCTAATAAACGCGGGAATAACATATAGTCGACGGTTTGATTTAACCGAGTGGTTTCACTCCACAAATGTGCTTGTAAACCTATGGCTTTTTTACCATTTGTGATGCTAGATTCAGTGTCATCGGCTGTGTATGGCATATTTTGTCTATCTGTCCATAACTCGGCCATAACAGGTACATTGTCCGGCATAAACTGGAATACTTTAAAGCTATTGGTATTGCGTGACGCCCAATAATAACCGCGCTCATCTGGGTGGCCTGCGTATGGGAAATCAAAATAAGTTACATCAGGGTTTGATACCACTACATCCCAACCTTGGTTGATATGTTGATGTGTAGTTTTATGCCCATCCCAAAATAGCGTGCTCCACACATTACTATGAATAGATTTTGGCATTTTGCTCGCATCAGCATGCGATAAACCATCACTCCAAGCTGCTGGTTGAATGCCTTTAGCCGCGATTATTTGTGTAACTTGCTCAACAAAATATTCGGCTAATTTAGTCAGTTCAACATCCTTGTTATCTTCAACAAACTGTTGGCATATAGGCGATTGCAACCAAGCACCTTGGGTTTCATCCGCGCCTAAATGATATTTGTTTAACGGCACACCCGCCTGTTGATGTAATGCTTGTAATTCAGTAAGTACTTTATCAACAAAATTCATTGCCGATGGCATACACACGTTAATGGTATTGTCGGTATAAAACTGTACAGATTCATACTGAGTTTTGTCGGTAAAATCGCTTAATAAAAATTCCGTCGCTTTGGCCATATCACCCTGTGCACTGTATTTGCGATATCTCAACTCCATCGCTTTAACCGCAGCACGTGAATGGCCTGGCATATCAAATGATGGGATCACTTCAATAAAATGTTTGTCGGCAAACTGGAGTAATTCAATATATTCAGCTTGGCTAAAATAACCATTGACCTGCGTTTGTTTTTCAGGGCCAGAACCAAGTTGCGGTAATAAACAGTTTTCTTCGGTTAAATCAAAACAGCGATATGCACCTAGTTCGGTTAGCTCTGGTAAACCAGCAATTTCCACCCGCCAGCCTTCGTCATCCGCCAAGTGCAAATGTAAGGTATTAAGCTTTAATTGGGCCATTGCACGAATAAGCTTTTTAACTTGTGCGCCACCATGGAAGTTACGCGATAAATCTATATGCAACCCACGTAAATCATATCTAGGGTAGTCATTAATTTTTTGGCTGGTTATCGGCGCTAGAGTTTGGCTATCAATTAATGACGCTATTGACTGTAGCGCATAAAAAGCACCTTGCGCTTGCGCATATTCAATAACAATTTGCTCTGCTGAGATATTTAATTTGTATGCTTCATCCGGCAGTTTTACATTGTGAATAAAGCTAATTTCAACACCGGCGTTTTTCTGTGCAAAACCTAGCTCAGTTAAACGTGCGAACGCAGGCTGTAACTGTGTGTTAAGTTCGTCGCTAATTTGCGCTAGCTGATAACCTTTAGTTAAATCTAACTCGCCGCTATCTAATTCGCCACTTAACAGCTCTTGCTCGGCAACAGCAGGGATAATTCGATTGGCAACTTTTGCTAAATCTATATCCGCATTGGCAGTTTGACGGTGTTGATTATCTGCAAATATTTGTTTTGCGTCTTCCCACTTGGTTTGATCTTGTTCAGTGCGTTTAAACTGGCTATCAATGTCAGTTATGCCTTGTACAAAAGGTAATATTTCTTGGCCAGTTTGTGGGTCTATCACTGCTTTGGTTGAAACTATTGTATAAGCCTGTCCTTCCCCTTGTTCACTGCTGAAAGTGACAAAATAGTTTGGCATTGGGTCAAAATTGGATAAATGCCAAAAGTCAGCTTGAAAGCGCGCTTGATAACTTTTGTTCGCCGTAAAACCTTGCCACTGCTTTGTTGGGGTTAATTTGTGTAAATCGCCATTGATATGTTGAATATCAAACTCTTCGCTAAAATCTTGGCGAATAGGTGCAACATGGCTGAAATAAATTGCCCAGTTGTTGTCGGTTAAATCGTACGGTAGTTGTAGGCTTATTTGCCCTTTAAAACAAGCACCACCTGCGTATTTTTGTTCGCATAATTCATCGGCGCGATTCGTTAATACTTGGTAGTTAACTTTAAGTTCTGCGGCAAATTTTGCAGCTAGGTTGTTTGCGGATTGCTCTGCTTGTTGTTGCTGGTTTGCGTTTGTTGTTGATTCAGTTTGGTTAGTTGGCTGGCAGCCCAGCATCATTAAACTGATTAAACATAGTTGCCAACGCATAGTCTCACCTCTTTGTTTGTCTCGGCGCTAGAATAAAATACCCGGCTAACCGGGTATTATTTCTGATATTTCCACGAAGTCCCTATCGGAGTCGCGACTATAGCTTAAAACCTGTTAGTCCAGAGTCTAGACAAGCGCTAGAGCATAATTAGCGCAAAAACGCTGTAAATACTTCCTTGTACGCTTCGCTTTTTCATCCCTGAAAAAGAGATTTTGCTTTAAATTATCGCTCTACCACTCGTCTTTCGACTTTGGTTACCTTGGTCTAAACTCTCGTCACACTCAGCTTAAAACTTGAAGCTGGTGCTTAAGTAGAAGCTACGACCGAAGGTGTATAAACCAATTGGACGATACTTTTGCTCTTGATAGTGGAAGATCTCAGAGTCAGTTAAGTTCTGACCTTCTAAGGTTACACTCCAGTTATCATTTAAGTTGTAGCTTACAGAAGCATCTAACTGAGAGTAAGCATCTGCAGTATTTGCACTACCAAAAGTGAAGCCTGTTAAGTAACTGCTGCGTTGGTTGTAAGCAACACGTGCCGATAATTTATCGTCTTCGTAGTAACCAGTTAAGTTGTAGGTACGTTTTGAGTTACCTGCCAATGCAATGGTTTCGCCATCGGCATTTTTGCCTTCAGCATCAGAGTAGGTGAAGTTAGCAATCACACCAAAGTTTTCACCAATTGGTGTTTGGAAGCTTAATTCAATACCTTTGTTTTTAGCGTCAGCACCGTTTTCAGGTTGAGTAACCGAAAAATCGCACATTTCGTTTGCTTCAACAACTCCGCTGTCGTCACAATCAAAACTTAATTCAACATCGTTAGTCGCATTAAAGATAAATGAATCAATCTTTTTATGGAACACAGCTAACGACAGCAAACTTTCTTCTGTAAAGTACCATTCAAATGATAAATCTGCATTGGTCGCATCATAAGGTTTTAACCCCGGGTTACCAAAAGTTGCAGTGAAGTTAGGACTAATACTTCGAGTACCAGCCATATCAGCGTAGTTAGCCCGCGACATAGTTTTTGATGCTGCAGCACGCACGACCAAATCATCAGCGAAACTATAAGATAAGTTTAGTGATGGTAATACATTACTGTAGCTCGATTTATCAGTTACCCATTCGCCGCTAGCGGTGTTATACGATGAAGAACTAACATCGGTATTCACCGCACGTAAACCAACATTACCTTTTAAATCGCCCATTTCGATATTCGCTTGCACATATGCAGCTCTAATATCTTCAGACAATTCGTAAATATTACCTATGTCTAATACAGGTTCAATCCCTGAAATAGCATCCGCAGCTTTGCGAATTTTGGCAATATCTATCATTGCATATTGCGTTAACGTCCCACCCGTTGCTACGCTACTGTGTAATTCAGGGGTCATAGCACCATCAAAATCACCTGGATTTTGTGCTTTTAACGAATCGTAATTTAACCCCTCGGTGGTCACACCATCTTGCGAATGATCTTTATCACGTACTTTAACACCCACCTCTACCGAACGGATAAAATCAGTGTCGAGTTCAAGTTTTAAGTCTGCTTGCGCATAAGTTTCTTTATCTTCTTCAGGACGAGAGTTCCAGCGATAATCACGGAATACAAAACCATCATAAGAGTCAGTTGGTTTACCATTTAGTTCTTCAGGGAATGAAAAATCAATTACACCATTGTCGTGAATTTTAATTTTTGAACCCGACGCATGGCCAAAGTTAACTAAATCTTCGCGGTCGTAACCACCACTTGCTTTAGTTGTACCTAGTTGAGCGTGTAGTAAAAAGTTGTCGCCGTGGTAATTCATATCTAAATCTATTACTCGGGTTTTCAATGTTGATACACGCGATAAAGATTCATTCATTTGATTTAACTGATAATCACCATGACCATTTGCGCCAATGGTATATTCAGTTAACGCTGCAACACCGTCTGGGTCAGTAATTTGATAGTCTTCAATTTTCGCACATAAATCATAGTCTGATTCTGTATTCCATGGTGTACAAGGCATGTATGCCGCCCAACCATGTGAAGAAATATAGTTGTGGTTAGTATTGGTTTGTTTAAGCTCAGAATCAACAACGTTTAACGTGAATTCTAAGTCGTCAGTCGGACGAATTTGCGCTGTAACATTCAAACCTAAACGATCACGCTCTTGCTGGAAGTAGGCAGAACCCATGCCCCAGTTCCAAGAGGCAGTTTTACCTGTATTATTTTCATAATCCCAACCTGGAATTGATTTACCCACTGAGCTTGCAGTGTCGGCACGGGTTGCATCAAACCAACCGAAAGCTTCCATACCATCACGGCGCTGTTCACGACCTTGGTAAATTAATGAAGCAAGTACACCAAAAGTTTCGTTGTCGTTTTTCCAGCTATATAAAGCAGAGATTTGCGGATCTGAACTTTCTGTTTTGTCGTTATAACGCACACCAGCTGAGCCGTATACTGTGTTAGCGTCTAAATCTAATGGTTTGCGGGTACGTAAAATAACTGTACCACCAACAGCACCTTCATCAATTTTAGCTTCTGGTGATTTGTAAACTTCTAATGCAGATACTAATTCTGATGGCAACAAACTAAAGTTAAAGCTACGCGATGAAGGCTCCAATGCCCACCATTTTGTAGTAGCAACCGCCTGGCCGTTTAATAAGGTGTTGTTTAACTGTGGTGCTGTACCACGAATTGACACTTTTTCACCTTCACCAAAATCACGGGTAATCGATACACCAGCGATACGCTGTAGCGATTCTGCGACGTTTTTGTCTGGGAATTTACCTATGTCTTCTGCGGTAATTGCATCAACAATTGTGTCTGAAAAACGTTTGGCGTTTAAGTTAGCTTTAGCGCTGGCACGAATACCTTTAACTGAGATAACCTCTGTTTCTGATTCTTCAGCCATAACAGGTTGAGAAAGACTAGCGAGTAAAGCTGTGCTTACTGCCAGGGTAATTGGTTTGAAAGTTAGCTTGTTCATGTTTGTTGCCTTGTTAGTTTAGTCTTAAGTGCTCGCAATCAAATTATTCGATGACAATATGACAGCGTTGTCATATTAATACCAAACAAATGACAACGCTGTCAAACTATTTTATAATAAATCTGTCATTTTTTATTCGAGTTTTGGCTGTATTTGCAGCAATCGCATCATAAAATTTGCCATTTTTTAATAGAAATCAAAGATATCTGTTTTGGTTAAGATTAAAATTCACCCATCGGCGTTGAAAAAAATTTGTTTACTAGTGCAAACTGCTTTATTTTCACACTGATATTACGAACCTGAGTTCAGGTTTAACTATAGTCCGGAATAATGGAATTGCTAAAAGCCTATGAAAGCTACGATTAACGACGTTGCCAAACTTGCTGGTGTTTCAATTAAAACTGTATCTCGTGTAATTAATAACGAGCCAGGTGTTCGCCAAAATACCATAGATAAAGTAACTGCAGCGGTAACTGAGTTAAATTACCAGCCAAATCAGTCGGCTCGTAGCTTGGCAGGTAATAAGTCGTATGTTGTCGGTTTTGTATACGATAACCCGAATGCTTATTACATTATTGATATGCAGCACGGTATTTTAGACGCGTGTAAAAAACATCATTTTGAACTCTTGATCCATCCGGTTGATAGTAAATCGGATAACTTATTAAATGAATTGAAAGACATGCTGCGTCAATCACGTGTATCTGGGTTAGTTCTCACCCCGCCTTTGTCAGAAATGACCGAAGTAACAGATATGCTCACCGAAACAGGCGTTAAGTTTGTCCGTGTTATTTCTGGTAAAAACCAAACCTTATCAACCCCTTGTGTATTTATCGACGATAGAACTGCTGCGTTTAACATCACTGAACATTTGATTGAGCAAGGCCATAATAAAATAGCCTTTTTTAGCGGTGAAGAAGTTCACCACTCGACAGGTGAACGTTTAGCTGGATATTTAGATGCGTTAAAAGCACATAATTTAGACTCTCGTGATGAGTGGATTTTTGCCGGTGAGTACTCATTTGAATCGGGTGTTGAAAATGGTAAAAAGCTAGTTGAGTTAACGGATAAACCGACTGCGGTTTTTGCTTGTAATGATGAAATTGCTGCGGGCACTTTGTTTGCTGCACGTTTACAAGGATTAGATGTGCCAGCCGATTTAGCTATTGCCGGTTTTGAGGATAACCCTTTCTCGCGCCAAACTTGGCCGAAGTTAACCACTGCGGCACAGCCGACCAAAACTATCGCTAGTCAAGCTGCTGAGTTGTTGTTTAAACATTTGCGTTTACCGGCGAAAAAAGAGCAAGCTATCGAGAATTGTATGTTTGAACCTGAGTTGGTAGTAAGGGAGTCGACACAGAGTCGATAGTTTTATATAGGCATCAGCTCTGTATTAGGCGCTGCAGATGTGTGCTCTATGCACAAAAGTACTAGAGCATAACTTTCGCAAAACCGCTGTGAATACATCCTTGTACGCTTCGCTTTTTCATCCCTGAAAAAGAAATTTTGCTCTAAGTTATTGCTCTAATACTTTTTATCATTCGCGCTGCATCTTTTTCATTTCTAATTAGATTATTTTATTCAAGTTTTCATAAAGCTTTTTAGCTTCAACAGCCTTATCTAAGCGCCGGTGAACTAATGAAACCATCGA
The DNA here is from genome assembly GCF_052056295.1 of Catenovulum sp. SX2. Taxonomy (NCBI): domain Bacteria; kingdom Pseudomonadati; phylum Pseudomonadota; class Gammaproteobacteria; order Alteromonadales; family Alteromonadaceae; genus Catenovulum; species Catenovulum sp. SX2. The sequence goes on along the minus strand of NZ_CP182494.1, from coordinate 399,473 downwards.
TAATATGTCCAACGCATCTAGTTCATCGATTGTCCATGTTATTTTTGGTGCGTGAGCAGTAGTATTTCTGAACGTTCCAAATAATCCGACGAGCAAGTTGATAAAACCTTTCTGTTCACTCTTTTCACTCTCAGTTTGAAGTGAGTTTAAAGCCAAGTGTGGTATCGGTGGGGTTTTAAAAGAAAAAGCCTCATTCACTAAATTAGCTCCATCAGAGGTTAGCCCAGTCTTACTGCGAATTTTATCAGCAATACTTTTAGTTGCTTCAAATACTGCATGGAAATAATTGTCGACCAATAACTCCTCTTTGCAATAATAAAGTACATCAGGGTGCACACTCCTTGAGAGCAAATGCTCTCTCAATTTACTCGCCCTAGCTGAAGACTCTCGAATCGTAGCGGCTTTTTCTGTCTTTGCAATTTTTCCATTTTCTTCCAACGTATATCCAGCAAAACTCAAGACTCGGTTTAACTTGAAACGGGTGTCGTTAAACCATTCAATATCACTGTAATGCCTAACTGGAGCCATTGCCAACTGTAAAAAATGGAACACGTAATTAGCACAACCATCTTGCTCTTGCTTATTAGCGAGTGCGGAATTCAAACGTTTCCATTTAGTGTTTAGAGCATCGATATCTTCTATGTTAGCTTCATACAATAACTTTTGTATCTGAGATCCTGTAAAGCCATTAGAAGTATCACCAAGAATTTTACTGATAGATTCAATAATCCCTAAGTCCAACTTTTCAATTCGTGCCATAAACCCTTCTATTAATATTAATACAACTTTACAAGGCCATAATTCTGCTGACGACTAAAATCTAGACTGCAGAGTTAAAAATTAAGCATAAACAATAAGTAAAACAATGAAAAATTATTTATTCATGAGAACTGAAGTTGAAAATTATCTTTAAAGTATTTTTACCGCAAAAGAATTGCAAATCAAAAGTCCACCAGAATGCTGATTTGCTAAAACTTCACAAGATAGGGACATCTTGTGCGAGCGGCCCAAGGATGGTTTAAAGTGTTTTTAGCAAATTATGCTTCGGGTGGGCTTGCTCGCTCCAAACGAGCAGCTTTCTCCACCAACAACACAATAATCAGAGCCCCAACAATTGCATCTGACTCGGATGCCTATCAGGTTGCTGCTGACAAAAGGCAGCCATTTGCGCTAATAGCTGTTGTTGAGCTGGCGGGTTTACCCCAACAAAGGGTTGCTGCGGTAAATGCCCCATACCATATACAACAAATCGGTAATTAATCTGATTAAACAGCACACTTTTCTGTGCTAAAAAATCACTGCTTTCAATCACCTTGTGTTGCCACAAGTCCAACCATGCATCTAACTGAGGATCTCTATACCGCTGCGTTTGCCAAAAGCGCCAAAATTTACTGTCGTCTCTATCACTCAAAATATAGTGCAATACAATAAAGGATTTAAGATCAGCATAAATATCGTTCAAGATCCTATTGTAGTGTTGCTGTATCAGCGGCAAATTGCCCGACTGTGCATACTCACCAAATAAACGCAAACCGGCTTCAATTAAATAAATGCCAGTCGACTCCAAAGGTTCAATAAAGCCTGACGACAAACCAATTGCACAACAATTTCCTAGCCAACTTTGTTTTCTATGGCCAATACGCATTTTTAAACTTTTAAACTCAGTGTTGTCTGGCAAGTTAAGAGCTTGGCTGAGTTCCTCTGCTGCTTGCTCTTCGGTGCAAAACTGGCTGCTATATACATAACCGTTGCCAATACGGTTTTGCAAACCAATGCGCCAACGCCAACCATTATTCATAGCTATCGCTTGAGTATGCAACGCAGGTGCTTGACCTTGTGGATATTGGGTTTGTACTGCCAAAGCACGATCACACAGCAGTTCACTCGACCAATCAACCCATTCATTTTCAGCGTTATCTTGATTATTTGACTCCAGAGCTTGCATTAACATGCCGCGAAAACCTGTGCAGTCAAAATACATATCCGCAGTTAAACGGCCGATACTTGTGTCTATCCCAGTAATTTTTTTAACCGTCGCATCAGTGCTTACTTGCACATGGGTAATATCGGCAACTTGATGTTTAACCCCTCGTCGCACAGCGAGTTTTTTTAGATATTCAGCTAATTTGCCCGCATCAAAATGATAGGCATAAGGAATAGGCGCTTGATAATCGGCCATTTCGACAAATTTAGGCGCTTTGCCTCGTTTGGCTAAAAACGGTGAAATAGACACACTATGCGCGTAATCTTGCACCTTATGAGTTTGGCTTAACCAACAATGAGCTAAGTCCATGCCATTTACTTCAGGTGTTTGAAAATCGAATGGATGCCAATAACTGTGCGTTTGACCGTTTTGCGCTTTTTTCCAATTAATAAACTCAATGCCAAGTTTAAAAGTTGCGTCAGTTGCCTGCATAAACTCTGCTTCGTTAATGGATAACAGCTGCAAAAAATGCCGTATGCCATGCACAGTTGCTTCGCCAACACCAACAGGTGGTTGAGCAGAGCTTTCAATAAGTTGAATATCAACTCTGTGCTCCACTCGGTTGTACAAATGGCTTAAATAAAGCGCTGTCATCCAGCCAGCAGTGCCACCACCACATATTAGAATGGATTGCATTCTTGCCTCGCATATTAGTCAAAACGGCTTAACTTTTAAGCAGTGTAACTGGCCACAGCAAAAATGACAACGCTATCATTTACTGAATTATACTCTAGAAAGCGAATTGATAACCCAAAGTGACCATATCATCCATCTGCATTTGCACGCCGTTGGCGTCTTGCTCTAAAGTCGTTTGATACTCCAAAGCTAACCTATGCCCTTGCGAATTAACCCAATTTAAGCCTAGGGCTAAATCGGACTGGCGGCCACCGTAATAATCAGGGTTAGCTGATTGCACTGGCGCCATAATATTGCTGTCGATTCCTTCAATTGCATCTTGGTCTTTAAACAAATAACGAGCCGATAAACTCACCGACTGCGCAACACGATAGGCAGCCCAAGCGCTGAAATCGAGTTTGTCGCCATGTTGATATCCTTGATCGTTTTTACCTTCAATTGATGTGGTGTATTTAACTTGTGCACCCCAAGATAATTTGTCATCACGGCCATTGTAAGTAATCGCGGGCTCAAAATCGTAAGTGCCAGTGCCTAGCTGCATTGCATAGGGTAAACGCATTTCTGGACGCATATTCATTGGGGTTAATGCAGTATCAGTGTTTTTAATATCACCGGTTGGAATACTCAGCCCTACAGTTGCATGCAGCGAGTGAGCGCCGGCGTCCCATAGCGAAACTAATGCCGCAAATTTAGTATCACCAATACCAGAACTTTGGGTTGAAAAGTTACCTAAAACATTTGTGCCCATACCACCTTGGTAAGTGGTTAAATCCATTTTTTTATCTAAATAATTGAGCATCAACATCAGAGTTACCGAATCAGAAGGTGCATACATAAGCCCCAACATATGCATATCTGTAGTCATTTTTTGTGGCGCTATACGCAAGGTCGGCGGCATAGATGGCATGCCAGCAAAACGGTTTGGCACTGTGGTCACCAACTCTGAATCAGTGATTGAATTGGCACCTTGCTGATTACCCGTCATAGTCATTTGCATAAAGCGATAAGACACCATCCACTCACCTTGTTTATGCATATGGTCGCCCATAACACCGATTGGTGCGTGAGAATCTGGTGTAGGGTGTTTGTGGTTGTGTTGGTTAGATTCGTTACAATGAACAGTTAGGGGCAAAGTAATGGCTGCAGCGACACCTGTTAAAGCTAATAATAATTTTTTCATATCTACCTCGATAAGCACTGAGCTAAACAATAGCTAAGTGGCTCTGTCTATTAATCTTATAAAAATGGAAATGTGCTATTTAGTGCAAAGATTAAACTGGGTAGATTGGAGGAGCTCGGGCGGAAAACGCGTGGAAAACAACCGCGTTCAACTGCTGGTTGTATAAGTTATGTTGAGCCTTTAACGCAAGGTATATTGGGTAAAGACTGGTTGCGTCAACCAATACAACTGGCGATTGTTGGTCTAAAAATATATTTGGACATTTGGCTTGCTTGCCGTTTGAATCAGTTTGATGTGATTGACTTTCTACAATTATCAATTGACCCGTTTGTTGCCAAGCGGATAAGGATACCAGCTGCAGTTCACCACCAGTACAAATCAGTACAGTATCTTGCTCAACTAACTGTTGGTTTTGTTGCTGCCAAATTGTATTTGCATGGTTAGCGGCAAAATTAGCGTGCAATAACATACAAGTCATCGCAAACAAGATTGCTGATTTGCTGTGTAAAAGCGCTAACAATGTGCCCAAAAAGTGTTTTAGCAAACGGGTATCTGGTTATTTAGAAGTGTTAATTGATAGTTTAGCCGAGTTTTGGTTTATCACAATAACTTAATCAAAGGTTGACCTTTGATCGCGCCTTAGCCAAGATCAACCTAACTACCGCTAATTTAGCTAAACTAAGAGCAGAGCATGTCTATTACCGCAATTTACCCAGGCACATTTGACCCTATTACCAATGGTCATTTAGATTTAATTGAACGCGCCAGCCGAATGTTCGACAAAATTATCGTCGGAGTAGCCAACAGCCCGAGCAAACAACCTTTGTTCGATTTAACTGAACGAGTGGCATTAACCGAGCACGTTACCAGCCACTTGAGAAATGTAACTGTGATAGGTTTTAGTGGCTTATTGGTTGACTTAGCCAAAAGCCAAAAAGCCAGTGTATTAGTTAGAGGGGTAAGAACAGTCGGTGATTTTGAATACGAGTTTCAACTTGCCAACGTTAACCGTAGTTTGTACCCAGCATTAGAAACCATATTTCTCGCGCCTAGCGAGAAAAACAGCTACATTTCTTCATCTATCGTTAAAGAGGTCGCTCGCCACGGGGGCACTGTTGCTCACTTTGTTGACGGCTGGGTTGCCGCACAATTGCAGGACAAACTGAATCAGGGTTAGCTCTACGTTCAAATTTGTCTGGGTATAAATACAAACCGATTTGATTAACAAATTGCGACATACGTAGCGGTCGAGTTTGTTTGCGCGTATAGGTGTCTACTCTATACAAATATTTGTTCGACACCTTACCATTGCCACACGCAACAGAGGCCATATGTGGTGTTTGTTCTAACTTTAAGCCCATTCGAGTTAATGCAGAACGCATTGAGTTTTCGATAAAAATGTACACATCATCAAATGAATTCTGTTCAATAATGTGGTTAATTGCTAATAACAAAGCATTGAACAAAAGCCCAGGTACTTTATAACCTTTAACTTCTTGACGGTATTGTGGGTCAACCGCAACTCGGGAAATTTCAATATCTCGTTCTTTGAGTTTTACATGCGGTAAATAAGTCGACAAAGGAAGTCGCGACAAGTTGCTTTTAACCACCCGCATACAACCAACAATCTTGCCGGTCAGCTTGTGTTCAATTACACAGTGAATCGCATCACTATCGTATTCATCTGTTTCTAAACGCTTTTTTGCTAAGTTTGGGAAATAGCCTAGTTCTTCACAATATATTTGATAGCGCAGCTTGAATATCTGCGGCATATCGTTTGTATTCGCAAAACGAATTTTGAAAAATTGAAAAAACAAAGCTCCCGGTGAAATTTGAGGAGCAGTGATAACTTCGGAATGATCTATTTCAAGCATTTAGTAAGTTCCCTATAAATACCGCGTTAATCCGTCAACACTTTAAACTTAACATTTAAACCCATTTAAAATTACAAAAATGGATACAAAGATGACGATTTAACCGCTTATAGGACTACAAGTCAAATACCAAAATTTTCGAATTTCTTTGATAATTGTATAAAGCTTGTTTTTTACTTGGCAATTCATCAACTTGGCCAATTCTAAAACCTAGCTCCATAAACCAATGAATACTGCGCGTAGTTAATGCAAAAATTTGTTTGTAATTTCGCTGCCGTGCTTTAAGCATAATATGGCGTAACATTGCCTGACCACGGTCCGCATCACGGTAATCTGGATGAACAGCTAAGCAAGCAAACTCGCCCATTTGTTCAGATTCAAATGGGTAAAGTGCCGCACAACCTATGACCAAACCATCGCGTTCAATTAATACAAAGTGGTCAATTTCCATTTCTAACTGTTCGCGTGAACGACGAACCAATAGGCCTTGTTCTTCAAGTGGGCGAATTAAATCTAAAATACCGCCAATATCGCTAATAGTTGCACTACGCAAACGCTCGGCAGGTTCAGTAACAATTTGTGTACCTATACCATCACGTGAGAAAAGCTCTTGCAGCAATGAACCGTTAATTTGGTAACTGACCAAGTGACAACGCGGTACACCGGCCCTTGCGGCTGTGATGGCTGCATTTAAAAATGCAATTTCACCAGAACAGGCATCGGCATCTTCACTAAGTTGCAGCATAATTTGCTCAGCATCGTTTGGTAATAACTCAGCTATGATTTCACCGTTTTCGTCTTGAATACCATTGCCTTCGGCAAAGCCGATCATTTTGTCGGCTTTAAGCTTAATCGCTACTTGGGTGGCAATTTCTTCAGCCGTTAGGTTAAAACTTTCACCAGTTACAGATGCAGCTATCGGCCCTAAGAGTACAATACCATTACTATCTAACTGTCGTTTTATACCTTGCACGTCAATACGGCGAACTTTACCCGTATGGTGATAATCCACCCCTTCGTCTACGCCTAAAGGTTGCGCTATTACAAAGTTACCGCTGATTACGTTTATTTGTGCGCCTTGCATAGGTGTATTACCTAAACTCATAGAAAGACGCGCCGTAATATCCAACATCAATTCGCCAGCAACTTGTTTAATAGTCCGTAATACCGAGTCATCCGTAATGCGTATGCGTTTATGATATTTACTTATCAAACCCGCACTATCTACCGCTTGGTTGTTTTGAGGGCGAGCTCCATAAACCAACACTACTTTAATGCCTAAACTGTTGAGCAAAGCAATATCATTGATTATGTCTTTAAAGCCAGGCTGACCTATCGCCTCACCACTTAACATAACCACAAATACTTTGCCGCGGTGGCTGTTAACATAAGGCGCGGATTGGCGAAAGCCATCAACTAGCTCAGTAGTACGTACGTATCTTTCCATTTGTCTCAGGGCGTTGTAAAACTTGCCCCTGTTATACCTAAAATGACGCTAAAAATATACACTAACGGCGATAAATCAACGATTAAGCAAATATCATTCGCAGGAATTATTCACTTAGCAACCAGCGAAATTGATAAGGTTTTAACACTGTTACTTGTGAATGAGCTAAATCCATTGTTTGTTGTTCAATTAAATCTAGCGGACGCATAGCAACATCTTGGATAAATTGATTATTGATAGCTTGTTCACGCTCGGTGAAATTAACTAACACCAATAATGTTTGGCCGTTTTTATGCAGACGTTTGAAGGCAAAAACATGTTGATTATTCGTATAAATAATTTCGGTTGAAGCATCGCCAAATACAGCATGCTGTTTTCTAATTTGAATAAGCTGAGCTAACCCTTCATATACTTGCTGTTCAACTGTACCTTTTTGCTCAACCGCATCTAGCATAACTTGAGTAATTTTAGGACGATTAACCCAGCGCGCATCATGTTTTTTATGTTCATCATTTAAATAGCTATAGTCATTTAATGCAGCGAGTTCGTCTCCTTGGTACAACAAAGGAATACCACCAATACTGAGCAAAACACTATGCAGCAGCATAATACGTTTAATCGCTTCTTCGACTGCCGCTTGATTATTTTGTTGTAGCGCTTGTTCTAAACCAACAAGTGAAGCAAGCGAGCCACACACACGGCAATCTCCCGTTTGTGGATTTTCTTGAAATGGCACGCCCGTAGCAAACGAACCTTGGAATCGACCTGTATAAAATTGATTTAAAAATTGTCGATGATCATAACCATTTATGCCTAAATAACCTGCATCACCATCATCAAAAGTCCAGCCAATATCATCGTGACATCGCGCATAATTCACCCAACTGCAATCAGGGCTAATTTTAAACCTATGTGATAAAGATTGAGTTAATAGGCGAGTTTTACGTGTGGCTAAACTATTCCACAACAAGGCCATCAATAATGGATTGTATGAAAGTTGGCATTCGTCTTTGTCTATATATTGCGCCACTTCGTCAGGGTGAACAATGGCTTCAGATTTAAACAACACACCCGGTGCAGCAATTTTTAAACAGCTATTAAAAGCTTGAATCAACAAATGTGCTTTTGGCTGACTTTCACAGCTGGTTCCCATTTGTTTCCAGATAAATGCCAATGCGTCTAAGCGTAAAACATCACACCCTATATTGGCTAAAAAGAGCATTTCACCCACAATTCCACGAAATACGGATGGATTAGAATAATTTAGATCCCACTGAAAACTATTAAATGTAGTCCATACCCATTTTTGCGTGTCTTCATTAAAGGTAAAACTACCACGGCGAACTTGGGGAAAAATTTCACGAATGGTTTGTTCGTATTGATTTGGCGTCGTTCTGTCATCAAACATGTAGTAATACTGCTGATACATTTCATCACCTTGTTTAGCCGCCAACGCCCACTCATGATCGTCTGCCGTATGGTTAAAAACAAAATCTAACACTAAACTCATACTCGCTTTGTCTAACGCGGTCGCGAGTTTTTTCAATTGCTGCATAGTGCCTAAATTCGGCGACACTTGCCGATAATCAGACACAGCATAACCACCGTCGTTATCTCCTTGCGGCGATTTATACAAAGGCATTAAATGCAAATAAGTAATACCTAACTTTTGGAAATACGGAATTTTTGTCTGCAAGTCGGCTAAATCTTCAGCAACTAAATCAACATAACAAGCCATACCCAACATCTTTTCCGATTTAAACCAATGTGGATTATCTAAACGCTTTTTGTCTTTGCGTTTTAACGTTAGGCTACGCTGTTTAAACTGCTCAACCAGTAATTCAACTAAAGCTTGCAAATGGTAATGCAAGTCATAACGCTGATCGTATACCTGCAGCATTTGGCTAAATAATTCAGGGAAGTACCTTTCTAATCTATCCTTAAAAGCTTGTTGCTGCGTTTTTGCAATACCTTGCAAACTCACTTGCTCGAAAATGCGAGCTAAACATAGTTTACTTTCTTGTTGATGATTCATAGTAACTTTCCAATAACACCCAAGTAATAAATAAGTTAATGGCCAACTTGCCTTACAAAATGTAATCGATTGTACCGATTATTACAACCGATTGCACAAAATATAAACTTTTTGCTAAAAACGCTTGCAATCGGTTGCAACAACAACCTACAATCGATTGCAATAATGTTGAAAAAATGTCTTTGTTAAGTGAACTTTAGCCAAACTGGGTCTAAAGTTTACAAGACACAGTCAGTGTGCAAAACAATGTAGCTTTTTCTTACATTCAAAATTACTGATCAAGTGGAGCCGAGCATGACTCAAACCAATACTCACAACCTCACACTAATTCGCTGGTTAACTTACTTAATGTTTATGATGTTTGCCATGACATCTGATTCAGTCGGCGAAATTATTAAAGAAGTCAAAATTGAATTCGACATTAATAATACCCAAGCGAGCTTAATGCACACTTTATTTATGGTAGGCATTGCGGTGTCAGGTTTATTTTTAGGGTTTTTAGCCGACAAATTTGGCCGCAAACAAGCCATTATTTTAGGTTTGGGCGGTTTTGCTCTGTCTTGTTACTTGTTTTTAATTGGCGATACCTTCCATTTTATTTTGGCGCTGATCACCCTATCTGGCTTATCAGTTGGGGTATTTAAAACCGCAGCTCTGGCGTTAATTGGCGATATATCTAATTCAACCAAAGAACACACAGGCACTATGAATGGTGCAGAAGCCTTTTTTGGTGTAGGTGCAATCATAGGCCCATTAATCGTCGCCTATTTAATTCATAACGGCGCGCCTTGGATTTGGTTATATGTACTAGCAGGTGTGCTCTGTACTTTATTAATGTTGCTTGCGTGGAAAGTAAATTATCCAGCGTATCAAAAACCAGCGGCAAGCAATAACAAATCGAGCTTTTCTAACAGCTTAAAATTAGTTAAAGACCCGTATGCAATGGGCTTTTCGATTGCTGCATTTTTATATGTAGCAGCCGAGAGCGCTATTTATGTATGGATGCCAACTTATCTCCTATGTGACGGCTCAACTGACTACAGCTGTTATTCATCTGACAGCGCAAAAACCCTAGCAATTTACTCTGTATCTATCTTTTTTGCTTTGCGCGCGTTAGGTCGTTTTGTTGGTATTTGGATGATGCAACACTTTAACTGGGCCATGGTTTTGATGTTGTTTAGTTTAATTATCGCTGTTTGTTTTATCGCAGGCATAGTGGGTGGCAGAGAGATAGCTCTTTACACCTTCCCACTTACAGGCATTTTTATGTCTGTGATATACCCAACCATTAATTCAAAAGGCATTAGCTGTTTTGCCAAACATGAACACGGCACGGTTGCTGGGTTTATCTTATTTTTTACCGCCTTGGGCGCTGCAGTTGGTCCACTCGTTATGGGCATAGTCAGTGATATGTACGGCGGCGATGCTCAGTACGGCTTTATTGTTGCAACTGTATTTACCAGTATTTTGTTTGTTGGCATGTTATTAAACTACCTATTTAATCCAACTGAAAAACAACTAGCCAAAATTGAAAAATCTCAATATGGAGCAGCATAAAGTGCCTTCACAACAAAATGTCGCTGTATTTGGCGAAGCATTAATCGACTTAATTGAACAAGCAGATGGCCAATTTAAACCTTTTATTGGTGGTTCACCCTTTAATGTTGCGTTAGCAATGGCTAGGTTTGGTTTAGCTAGCCATTACCTTGCGCCAATTTCGACCGATGAAATGGGTCAGCGCATAAAAGCTTACGCACAAAAAGAACAAGTTATCTTGCCAACAAATATGAGCTCAAACCGCAATACTTCATTAGCTCTGGTTTACAAAGATGCCAATGGCCAACCTGACTATAGTTTGTATCGCAATTTAGTTGCTGATTTAGACATTTCAGCACAAAAGCTAACGGCCAATTTACCCAGCGATCTGCAAGTTTTCCACACTGGCTCACTGGCACTAGTACCAGAAATGACAACAATCCTGACGGAAGTTTTTGGTTATTTAACCCATAAAAATATCAACATCAGCATAGATATTAATATGCGTAAATGCATTCCAGAACAAAAAGCCGCATACATAACCAGCGTTAAACAACTTATGCTACATGCAAACTATTTAAAAGTGAGTGATGAAGATTTAGATGCACTTGGAGCAAATGGTGAATATTTAGCGTATTGCCAACAACTACTGCAACAAGGCAGCATAAAACTAATCGCCTTTACCCAAGGAGCTGACGGCGCAACTTTATTAACCGCTAAACAAAGCTGCTTTTTACCCGCGATCCCTCCTGCCCAACTTGCAGATACAGTTGGTGCTGGAGATACCTTTTTTGCCGCTATGCTGGCCTACCTTGTGCACAACCAATTAATCTCAGTTGATGCCAGCGAATTTACTCAAGTGCAATTAACTAAAATTAATAGTTTTGCCGCAATCGCCGCGTCAATCAATGTTTCTCGCCACGGCTGCAACCCACCAAATTTTGCCGAAGTAACAGAGTTTGCCCAGCGCCAAAACATGCCTGTTTAAGCATGTTTCTTTCGCGCCTATGTTAACTGCGCTCCGCAAACATAGGCGCTTTTTTCTAGTTTCGTTGTGTTGATTTACGTTCAATCAATTGTACGTCAGCTAAAGCATTTTCTACTTGTTTACCGTTTATCAAACTCACCAAACAATCAACTAACTTATAAGCACATTGGCGAATATCCTGGTTGACAGTTGATAATGGCGGAGATGTGCGTTCAGTAAACGACAAACCATCGTAACCAATAACAGCCACATCATTTGGCACTTTTAAGTTGTGCTCTTGTAAACATGAAATTGCACTCATGGCAATTAAATCACTACAGCAAACAATGCCATCAACCTGAGGTTTTGCGTCTAAAAACTGATGAATGACGTTTTTAGCCTGCTCAGTGACAAAAGGTACTGTGACATCAAGATCTGGATTTACCGCAAGCTCTGCTTCGTTGAGCGCAGCACAATAACCTTGGTAGCGTAGTTCTGAATCAGCTGAAGATTTATCACCAAAAAAGGCAATGTTTCGACAGCCCTTTTTAATTAAATGCTGAGTCGCTTGTTTGCCACCTTGTTTATCATCAGTCGATACAAGGTGATACGCTTGCCCTTGAGTTGGTACGCCCCAAACCACCATAGGTAATTTGTCGTTTGCCAACGCATTTAACTGCTCATGGCCTTGGCCTTGACCGATAACAATCAGCCCTAAAGATTGACGATAAATGCGGCTGTTGCGAAAGCTCGCAGCATCTGTGATAGGCTCATGACTCACTAACATATCAAGCTCAGATTTGGCTAAAGCTTCCAACAAACTGGCGATCATCTCCATAAAAAATGGATCGAACGATTGTTGGTTAACCAGTGGGTCTGTCATCATGACTACAGTAACAGTTTGCGATTGATTCAACCTAAAATTACGTGCAGCTTCGTTAATGACATAGTTATGCTCTTGCGCGATTTGTTTAACTTTATTTTTGGTTCGTTCGTTAACCAAAGGACTGTCATTTAACGCCCGCGAGACAGTAGCACGCGAAACCCCTGCTAAATCAGCAATATGCTGCATATCAATTGAGCTCACACCAAACCTTTTTCTAACAGTTTTCTATGGTCACTAAGCTTATAACTAACGAGTTACGGTTGCAATCGATTGTACAAATATCTTGTTGGTCAATTGAGATATAATACTAAATAACGGATAGCCACTAAAATGAACTTTCGATTATCTTCTTTGCAATCAAAGTAGCCTAACTGTAATTGTAACATCAAGCGGATGCTCGACAACGGCCAGTTTGTTACCTGTAACATTTACCTATATTCAAAGTCACCCTATTCATATCCATATAAGGTCAACCTAAAACACAAACAGATTCGTCTGTATTGTTGTTATCGTTCTAAAAAATGATAGCTCTTGATATTCAAGTTGGACATATCTCCTATCGCTATTAGATATCAACATGCCTTATTTTAATTGCCCCTGCCTCCAAATAATGAACCTATTATATTAACGTTAAAATTATACGAATTTTCATATAGCAATATATCCACAACGACTTAAATACTTAGTATGTTTATTAGTAGTCCTTTTTCTCATTTGCTAGAGTAAATCATAAACAGCTACAACACTAGCTTGAGTCATACAGTTATGTTCAACACATTAAAAGACGATTTTACCATCACTTATTAACACAAGATCAGGCGACAGAGCTAACGCAAGATAAAGATATAAAATTCGAGTAGTAACAGCATAGACTTAAGCTGGTACCGACTTTTCTGACGTAAGAATCCGAATAACATTATTAATTTTTTGCATAAGCCACATCACCAGCTATTTTTTATATATGTACTGTTTATGCCTCCATTCACTGCGTCCTCACGCAAAACATTTTAGAATTGTACGCGACTGACATAATCCAGCTTGTACAAGGCAATAAATCTGATTACTTGGTAACAATTACACTGCAAAACATTAAGTTATAAAAAGTAACCGCCAGTGCGGATAAGCGCTAGCTAATACCAAACAGATTATCGATAAGTGACTTAGCATAAAGACAATACAACAGTGTTGATATTTTCTGATAATAGATTTCTCATTGCAAAAAAGCTCAATTTAAAGCATATAACATTTTTGGCAGATTTTGCTAGCCGCTCCTTTTCCAATATCAGGCCACTAAAAAATCGAAAATTAATAGAACACCAATTAGTTGCTCTGACTAGTCCCCTGCCCGATTTACTTTATCAAGCATTCGCCAACACACACATGAATTAGATGGAATAGACCTGTCACCATTATTGAATTCACAGATATCTGATTTAGCGCGTCCGTCAATTACGACCTTTGGTGAACGAATGTTTTCAGCAAGTAGTAAATACCCACATGAGTTTAATAATCTCGCGCGAGACCGGAACTATAGTTCCGTATTAGACAGTTTTAGAGTTTGGTTACCAACTAGGTGGGTAGAGTCGCTAAGCGGAAGGAAAGGATAAAAAAGGCCTCAAATGAGGCCTTTTTTGTTTATGCATCTGTCATGATAGATTTAAGTTTTTCATGCAGCATTTGATGCTGCTTTTCCGGTTCAATCTGCTCATGTTCAGTTTCTGGAAAAATCAGTTTAAACAAACCAGTAAAAGAGGCGGGTTCTTTTACAATTTTTGATAGCATTTTATTGGTTGTTTTCACTGATTTTGAATACGCCACAGCATCAATTTTACTACTTGAAGTTTTAGTCTCGTGCGAGACTTTGTCTTCTTCGCTATTATTTGACGAGCCATATTCGTTCAGTGCTTGCTCTAATGCGTTGATAAAACGCGCTTCGTCTGATTCATATTCAGCCAAACCATCAATTAGTTTAGAGATAGTTTCTAAACCAACTGAGTCTAAAATTGCGGGGTTGGATTTTATTAAATCAATAACAGCAGGGCGTTTTAAAATTTTGATTAATTTAAAATACCAAGAGCGTGAAAGTTGTAGTTTTGCACGCATATCATCGGCAGAGGTATTTTTATCTTTTAAGAAAATATACAAGCGGTGCTGCGCTAATAAACGCTCAAACTTAGTCTCAGATTCTTTACTATTGTTTTCTGTATATAGGTCTAAAAGTGAAGTTTCAGCTGTTACTTCTACCTCTATATCTTGTGAAGATTGCCAACCATCTACATAACCTAATGCAACAGCACGACGATGACCACCACCTGTAATCAAATATTTTTGACCACGGATATGCATGGTTTTAATTTTATCTTGGAGTAGGGCACCGGCATTTATATTTTCAGCAACTCTAAACACTGACTCTAAAAAACTTGATGCAATTTCATTTAGTTTTTCATCCGCAATGTTAACTAAAGCAAAACCTTTGCCGACGAACACACCTTCATTTTCAGTGAGAGGGTAGAGTACTCGAATGTCTTGTACGAGACTTCTATCAACACCAAATGCTGAATAGTCTTCAGAAGAGTGGCCCTCAATGAATGAAAGAACTTCATTTTGTGGAACTTCACTAACCCATGTATCTAAAGAATCGATAGCTTGCTGCTGTGAAATAGCGTCCAAGTTGTACTTACTAACAACCGAATCATTTACACGTCTAATAAGTGAAGTTGCAATTCGACTATTTAACGGATTGAACAGTACATTGTTCAATACAGTCGTAGTAGATTTATTATTTTTAAAACGGCGACGAGTAGTATCGGCAACGACAGGCTCTTTACCGATTGAGTCAAAAGACCTTCTAGTTATTGCCCTTTTCACTATACAACCTCTTCAATTTCTAGTTTGTTGTAAATTTTCGCGACAAAATCTTTAACCATTTTGAATGTATCTTCTTGCTTCATATATTCAAAATTTTCTGGATCATCTGGCAATGATTCAAGTTCAAATGCAGTACGTTTGGTAAAAGCTTCCTCTTGAATGAGCGGCGCTGCACCAGGAATTGCTTTGAGTAAATCGTAACAAGTGCTCTCTTTTCTGTTAAAGCGTTTACTCACTTTATTAAGGAATAAGCCAACAAAGTCGTGATCATGATTTCTGTATTGACGCGCAATATTTTGAATATCGCCTAAAACGGCAGGCACACCTTGTTCGACATTCCATATGTCTAAATTAACTGGCACGATAACTTGATCGGCAATTGCGATAGCCGCATGTGCAGCATATGTACGAGAGGGAGGGGTATCTATGATCATAACGTCATAGTCCTCTTCAACTAATCGTACAAGACCTTTGAATTGTTGAATTACCGCAGATAAAGGTTCTTCAGAAATTTCATCACTCTTGAAGCGTCCATTAAAAGTATCGATTCCACCGTCAGAAGGAACTACATTTAAATTCTCGATAATAGTTGGATATTCAATAAAATCATGACCGGCAAAAATGTCAGAGATACTGTAAGTTCCACCGTGTTCGCACAAAGGATTAGAGGGCAGTGGCCATTGTTCTGCTGTCTGATATTTGGTATCGGGTGATAAGTATTTTAAGAAATAATAGGTCGAGTTTTGTTGGCTATCACCATCCACATACAAGACGCGTAGTGGTGCAATATCGTCTATTCCTCTAGCCAAATGTACAGCTAAGGTAGTTGCAGAAAATGTTTTGCCTACCCCGCCTTTTCTTGCTGCTACAGCGATTACTTTCATAATAGTTTCCTCAACTTACGCTATTTGTAAATGATAACGCCTATTTGTAATGCTGTACATCAATTTTTGGTAAGTCTCGTACGAGACTTACCAAAATTTTTATATACACATCATCGAGCAATCAATTTAGAACCTGTTATTAGATAGAGTTGGTTAAAGAACAAACAAAGCATGTTTATAGTCTCGTACGAGACCAAGGATATATTGAATGAACCTAAAATAGGAGATATCCTATTTACAAAAGAATAATCCTATTTTTAAAATTCAAGAAACAAACATGACATCAGAAATTGAACTCCCAGAACTAGGAAAGCCTCCATACTTTTATACAACAACAAGTAATCTCAATGGACTGGACAAATTACTAAATAGTTCGCAAATACAGCTATTGGCGGCGCTAACAATTAAAGGTGAAAAACAGGCAATATTAAGTTGTGAAGAACTCGCAATTAAAATTTCGAGAAAGCCAGTTACAGTTAGGCACATTGCAAAATCGTTAGTTTCGCTAGGTATTTTGAAAAGAGAAAAAGGCAAGGGCAGAGGAAATAAACCAGCAGATTTTTTTAGTTATGTTCAGCAGTCAAAAGACCAAGACACGAGTATAAAATCACAAAGACAAAATTTTGCCTCCAACTGGTTTTCACTATTTTTGCAATCAACAAACCAATTTGAATTAGAGCAAATGCACTTTTCTACAAATATGTTGGTTTATCTAAATGATGTCTATTTATATGTAGAAATATTGAATGAACTCTACTCACTAAAAACTCTTCAAGCAGAAATGATGGCTGATAGAGAATTATCATCAGCTGATCTATACAATAACCAATTAAAGCTAACAACCAACCAGTTTCAACATATTACCCAAAAAGACTTAGACGAAAAATTAACGCGCCTAGCTGAATATTCATTTTGTATTAAAGCAGATAATAGTCAGGCGAACAGTTATTTTCTGAAACTAGTAACTAAGGTTTTAAACAAGACAAATATAGAATTTGTCGTAGAATTTCCAATTGAACTAATTTACAACATATTAGATTCGTCGTTAGTCATTCTATTACCCAAGTTACTAGAACTAATCAAACAAGAAGAGAATCCAGCGCTCAAGAGGTTATACACTTTAATTGCTTTAAATGTATGTATTAACGACACCCAAGTATTTGTTATCAAGCAAGCTCATGTAGATTCATTACTGCAAGATATTTCAAAAGACGATGTCGAATTTTTTAACCAAACACTAAATAAGGGCATTGAAATAGAAGTGCCATCAGATAGCCTGTCATCAAAACTGATGCATGAACTAAATATAACAATGTCGCAGGGATTAAAAGTAAAATTAGAACAAGACATTGTAATTTGGTCTTACTAACGTGGCCTAAAAAGCGACTAGTTCTAAATAACTTCGTTTTTTATGCCACCGATTTTCATAAAAACGTAATAAACCAGCTTTTACTTAGTATAAGGTGGCCTAAAATACGATTATTCCGCACCTTGAGCGCTTTTCTACCAAAATCAATCTCGGCTTTAGCTCTAATGAGGCCAATTTTACGATCTGAAGATGAATTATTTCGTAAAAACGGCCACTTTTGACCCATAGTGCTACACAAATTGAAATAGCTGAATGTAAGAGGTCGTAAAAAAGGCCACGTAACTCATAAATGTGGCCACAAATACGACTTACTTGCGCTTGCTCTCGTAAATACGGCCACATTTAAATTCAACGACTACAAATTAGTTTAAATAATAACCAATTGATAAATCTTTTATAAAAAATAAAAATTTTATCAATCACTTAAGATAGATAGATCTATTTATATATATAAATAAATGGATCTGATCGATCTGTTTCCGGCTAAATAAAAACAAAGACTTAGGACTATAAAGTGGCCGAAAATAATAGAAGGTGGCAGCAAATACGACTTAACGTGGCACAATATACGTATTAGGTGGCCAACTTTACTTGTGTATGTGGCAACAAATACGATTTATTGTGGCCGATTATACGAATGTCAAAACTCGAGGCTCGTAAATATGGCCACTATAGCAGTAAAAGTGGCCTCAATACGCGTAAAAAAGGCCACATTAATACATGACCTGTGGATAACTAGCTATTGCACTTAAAGTGGCCTTAGTGTATGTTCTATGCCACTTTATCAGCATTTGCAAAACGCTAGCCTAGATGAACAAAAAGCAGCTCACATTAAAAGAAAAAAACGAGATATATAAAAGTGACCGTGTATCGCTAATGACGTCGGAAGGCGGAATTATGACGGCTACCATGCTTAAATGTTTCAACGCAATACAAGTTAGCTTACAAAATTTTGTTGTTGAACACTACACATGTGTAGACACAGCTGAAGATGTTTTAGGTGAAAGCGTTTTAGAATTTGAAGTTCCATGGGTTGAGTTTTGTCAGACTATGGGGTGGAAATCTACTAATAGAGATAGTGCGAAAAAAACAGTAAAAACACTTAGGCAAGTTCAAGTTGAATGGGGACTTGGCGAATACGATACAGGTAGTGCCGGTTATTTGCATATCATTAGTGGAGCAAAAATTGACAATGGCGTTTTGTCGGTACGTATTGATCCCTTAGTTCGTCGTGAACTGTTAAACCTACGTGGACTAGCCAGTATTGCTTATGATGTGAGCTTGATCAATTCAGCTTGGAGCGATAAATATACCCCAAGGTTTTATGAACTCTGCTTACGTAATTGGCGCGATGGTAAAAATTCAACACGTTATTCAGTTGATGGCATTCGCGAAGCTGTTGATTGCCCATACGAAATTGTCAACGGAGAAAAGGTTTGGGCAAATGCTGAGTTTAGAGATTTCAACAAACGTGTATTAGCCAAAGCAGTTAAAAACATTAACGAATCAAACTTTATCGATTTTGATGTTCAAGTAAAAACCATAGGCAAACCGGTCCACACAATTTTTGTTGGTTTAAGTTTAAAAGATTCGTTAGACAATACGCTGAATGAAAGAGTGGCCAAACAAGTACTTAATCAGTTACTCGAACTTGGATTAAAACAAGCGGCAGAAAACTTCTTTGATAAAAAATATGGCCATAGCAATTCGTTACATAAACTGTCGTCGAAAGAATATCATTACGTTCAATATTGCTTAGAAAAATATATAGAAAAAATCGGTACTATTCGACCTGGAAATGAATCCCGTTATTTAACAACTTGTCTTGAAAGAAATGAAGAAGGCTTTGAACCTGTTTGGGCGAAAATTCAAGATTCATTAGAACAAGAGCTGAAAAAACAAAAACAAGAAAAAATAGTATACGAACAGCAATTGAACGAAGCGAAAAAAGCCAAAAGAGCTGAAGTTAAAGGTGCATATAATGCGAGTGTTGTTGCTGAATATATGGATGAGTTATCTGAATCAGCGCGACAAAGTTTAATTGAACGAGCGGCCAAAGCACAAAACAAAAGTAACCCATCAAGACTTTACGATAGACTTCCACAAGCAGCAAAAAATGCCATTGTTAGACAGTACGTTTTAAATAGCGGTTTAGTGGATGACATGATAGACCAAGCCAGATTGAAACGTTTGCTGAAAAATGCAGACGCTGCAGTTGAACAAGATTTTAAAGTGAACCAACAAAGACTGACGGTTAATCATTAGGTTTGTTAAGTGGAACACGTTAATTTTGTCCGCGCAATGTTTAATGAACTGACAGCTGAAATTACTTCTTTTCAATCTGAATTAACTAAACATCAGCAATCTATTACGACTTTTGCTTATCAGCTTGGTCCATTATCTCTACTAAACAAGTCGCCTAGTTCTTTTACTGAACTAGAAAATTTATCAGAGGTTTTTCGTGCCTATAGTCACTTTGATATTGAAGCCGGTGAGAATGGAAAATTTGTTCACCGTTATCCAGGTGTCGTTGCTGTGCGCAACGACAGTATTTTTGAAAGTTTAACTTCGCATATCATTTCGATTAATAACATTAAAAAATCTCTGCACGACTATATTACTCAACATGGCAAACCGACATATATAGTAGATGAAAACAAAAAATCTACTTACGTAAAAAACGATCTGCTGTTTTCTTCATTACCGATGAAAAACCATTTGATGTTAACTCGCCACATAGAGATCGAAGATGAAAAACAATCATCCGTCAGTTTCAGTTGGAACATTGATTTTATTCATCGAAAAATTGCAGAGCACACAAGTTTGATAAATAGTTTAATTAATCGAATTGGCCAACCAGAGCATGGGCTATCACAAAATTTTTGGCAAAGTGAAATTGAAAATTTGATTGATAAAATTGAACAGCATGTACAACAAGGCATAACGTTAAAAATTATTGATCCTAAACCTGTTGAACCCATGGTGTTTTTTGCGGGTTCGAAAAAGCGGGTCAAAGCTAAGTTGCCAATGCTAGTGCGAGCGGCTGGAAATTTTTCTTGTAAAAAAACTTTAACGCCTCCGCCTATACATCCATTAGAAATTAAAAAGGGCAGGGGTAACGAATATAAAAGGTTGTCAAAACACTTTTACATTTATGCTTGTTTTTAAGCCTTAGCTATCTTTTTCTAAATTAAAAATCAGCGACTCTATGTGTTCACTGCATACTTGCTCAATTTTATCCATAGAGCGGGTAGAGCGTGATACAGAAACACCTTGTAAAAAAGTAGCTTCAAGCACTGCTTTAATTAAAGTTTGGTGATGCGGATATAAAGCTTTGAACAGCTGAGAAAACTCGTCTTGTGTTGAATTTATTTTAGGCTGGGTTTTTGTGTAATTAGCGTGAAATTGACCTAGTTCTTTAGTGTAAGCTCCATCTGGTTTTAATAGATATTCTAACAAATCTGAATAGTCATCCGCACTGACCGCATTTTTCATAGCATCTAATTTATGCAAAATATATGAATCGACAGTTAATGTAGATTTACCTGACTTTAGTCTATGCAGATAAGCACGAAAGCGGCCATTTAGTTTTTTAAAGGAAGCTGCGTCAATTTGAGTTTTTAAATAACTTTGAGCATCTAAGTATGGAAGTTGCGTTAGCTGATTTTGTGTTTCTGCTGTGGTATCAGAAAATATTCTGTCTTTTCGAATAAAAGATAACCAGTGTTGGTCTTTTTCATTTATTGTTTTTGCCAAGTTACACTTCCTTAAATTTGTTACCTGTAACATTATAATTTAAGGTGAAATGGCATGCAACAACCCGACAATCAATAAAAAACTCAATACCGAGTTCCAACACTATAATTCCCAACATGCAATAACTTCATTTATTATAGGTGTTGTTGGCGTATTATTCTGTTTAATCTTTTTACTCAGAAATTGAGTGTTGCAGTTTTGTTTTATAGTATATTGCATGTTGGGAACGAACTCCGAGGTTGTTAATCATTAGGGAGTGCTTATTACACACTCCCCCTACGATAAGCTAATGCAACAAAATCAGCATGATGATGCCTATACCATGACACCAACAGGCGCTATATTAGCGCCTGTAGACATATATAAAGACGCAAATCAACGTTAAAGACAAACGTTTTAAATATCCTGGGCCAGAAGAAGTACAAGAATTCCAAATCGACTAAAGTTATAACTCGGCTGCTGATAAAGTGGCCGAGTTTACGACTAAGTAACTCTTAGAGTTTAAACAATGACTCGCATCAGCCTAAAATCCTGAATTTAGCTGCTTCAAAAATTCAATTTCTTCGTCAGTGGAAACTCGGCCAAGAATAGTATTCCTGTGCGGATAGCGGCCAAACTTATCGATAATAGCTTTGTGTTTAAGTTCAAAATCTAGGTTATTTGCTAAACCCAGTGCTTGGTAGAGTTCTACAGCTGTAATATGAACAGCGGCCGACTCACTGTGCATATAAGGCAAATATAAAAAACTGCATTCGGTATCATTGAGTTTACGATCAAAACCTTTAGCAATCGCTAGTTGTGCAAGTGCCAAAGCGAGTGCATCGTGGGCGAATGAATCCGCTTTATCACGATAAATATTACGTGAAAATTGGTCGAGGACAATAATTTCCGCCAAGCTGGCTTTAGGGTTGTCACGCCAGTCTACTAATTTTCCGGCCGCAGCTTGTTGGTGTAAATCGCCAAAGCGGCTCTCGATCAACGCGTCTAACTTAAGATCTTTCACCCACCACTGGCTTGGCTCTAATTCGCTAAACCAAAAGTCTAAAACTTGCTGGTGCATTGTTTATTCCTTGGGATCAATAAACACTAAAACCTTACCATAGTAATAGATTAAGCATAAATCTATCGAATTTTAAAAAGCGTCTGGCTCAACGTTCAGCTGACTATTTATTAATGTACACTAGAAAGCCAACGCGGGAGTTATGAGAAAAAAACGTATTAGTTTGCGACAAATAAACACATATGAGCCTGCAATTTTGCCACACAGAGACAGGATAAATGGCCAGCCTATTAAGCGCTAGCCACAATTTTTTAGCCGTAGAATTTTATAAACGCTCTAATACAGCTTGGGTAAATTCACTTGTACCAGCTGTACCACCTAAATCACGCGTTGTACGATCGCCAGTTTCAATAACTTCGCGAACTGCATTACGTAATCTGTCGGCTTTGTCTTTCATACCTAAATATTCAAGCATTTGTACCGAAGCTAAAATTACAGAAGTTGGATTTGCCAAGTTTTTACCAGCAATATCGGGCGCGCTACCATGAACAGCTTCAAAAATAGCACAATCTTTACCAATATTTGCGCCTGGTGCCATACCTAAACCACCAACTAAACCTGCACATAAATCAGAGATAATGTCACCGAATAAGTTAGTTGTAACAATTACATCAAATTGTTCAGGGTTCATCACCAATTGCATACAGGTGTTATCAACTATCATTTCTGTTGATTCAATTTCTGGATAACGTTCGCCTACTTCGCGCGCAACTTTTAAAAATAAACCCGAAGTTGATTTTAGAATATTCGCTTTGTGTACAGCTGTTACTTTTTTACGACCCTCTTTTTTTGCAAGTTCGTAAGCAAAAGTTACGATAGCTTCTGCACCTTCACGAGTAATTTGGCTTTTTGCTTCAGCGGTTGCGCCGTCATCCGATAAAGTTTGACCTAAACCAGAATACATACCTTGAGTGTTTTCACGTATGGTAATAATGTCGATGTTTTCGTAACGAGCACGTGTGCCTTTAAACGAAATAACTGGGCGTAAGTTTGCGTATAAAGCAAATTTCTTGCGTAAAGTTACGTTAATTGAAGTAAAACCTTCACCCACTGGGGTTGTAAGCGGGCCTTTTAGCGTAACCTTGTTTTTTTCAATTAAATCCAAGGTTGCTTGTGGTAATAATTCGCCAGTTTTTTCATACGCAACTAAGCCTGCATCTGCGTAATCAAATTCAAATCCACAGTCTAATTTTTGTAAAATTTGTACTGCCGATTCAATAATACTTGGTCCAATGCCGTCACCTGGGATGACTGTAATTTTTTGAGTTGTCATAGGTATTAACCTCTTGTAGTAGTCGCCTGTGTGTGGAGTTCAATAAACTAGTTTAGTGAACTCGAATTTCATTTTAGCGAATAAGGCGGGGCAGCGGGCTGTATAAGTTGTTATCTTGACTATTCTCTTGCTGAATTTGTTGGAAACTTGTGAAATCAAGGTTCAGCAAAGTTAGCGCTTGTTGCAAAGGCTGAGGCAATGCCTCTGGCGTTTTTTCGCGATCATCCACCACAAAACTTAAACCAACAGATGTGCAGGCACAAACTAACAGTGCAAATGTTTGCTGGGTTTTACGATTAAAGTTATGCAGTTTGCTAGGGGCTTGTAAAGCAATCAAGGCGTCTAAACACCAGCCTTCTAGTCTAAGATCATTTTTCAACGTTTCCAACAAAGCTTGAGGGTAGAGTTTTTTGTGCTTAAAAATTAATTCTGGACTGTGAGAATAAAACTCAGGTGCTTGCTGATAGGTTTGAATTTGCGGTGCGTTTAAGTAAGGCATAAAAGCCAAGCTAACCATGAGTTTAGCTTGTTCTTTATCAATTATTTTAAACTCGTTAGCGAGGTTTTCCGCCACTGACTGAGCTTGTAATAAGTACAACTGATGTAAGTTTTGATGATCGTATTGATACTGAATGTAAAAAGACTCTATTTGGTAGCGGATCAACCAATAATAAACTCGGTTCAAGCCTAACATCATAATTGCGTGGCGCGTTTTATTTATTTGACTATTAGATTCAGCTAGCTCACTGGCATAAGTGCACAATGCATTGTGTAAATAGGGTAAGGCCTGTATATCTTGATTTAACAAATCTACAGGATCATTCGCACTTTGATGAAAATGCGCTAATAAAGTTTTTAATGCAGTTAATGATAAATGCTGCGATACATTCGCTGGTTTTTCATTTTGTTTAATAAATTCACAGCTTTTATGTTGGCACCATTCAAGTACTTGTTTAAAAGTGAGTTTGTTAACCTGTTCTGCCGTGCTAGTTGTAGCTGCAAGCGCTAGATTATCTCTATTAAAATGATGCCAAACACCAGTTAAAGAGAAACATATTGCATCTTGTTCATGTTCTGATGAATGCATTAAATAATGCATTTGTTGCTGTTTTTGCTCAACAACCAAACTACCAGCAGGTAAGTCCGTTAGGTATTTGAACAAACTTTCTAGTAGTGAGAATTGGATTTTACTGCCATCTTGGCAAACCAATGTTTTTAATAATTGCAGCCAATTCGCTGTTGGATTTAAGCTTTGCTGATGAACAATCAAACATACTAGACTAAAAACTTGCTGGCTAAACAAAGTATTTGCCGCGTTTGTATACTGCCAAGCAATTAACTGAGCCAAGGCGCCAAATTGCCTTTGTTGCACTTGTTGCGCTGACTGCATTGCACTTGCCAACAAGTGTTTTTTGTCTAACTTTGGTTGCTGTAACAGCTTGAGTATTGAAATGTCGCGTAAACTCGCAGCAATGAGCAATTTGTGCAGTAACTTGGGATGGAGTTTATAAATATCAGCAAAAGCTATCAGCAACAAACAGCTGGATAAATAACGTTTTTGCGCTCTAGGTAAAACAAGCGGTAAGTTGATAAAAGCAGTGGTAAAACAACTGTTTAAAATCGACGGTGCTAACCAAGTTTGCGCAAGCTTATTTGCTAAGCTTTTTAATTGTTCGGTATCACTAGCCCCATCAGCGGCCATTTGCATAAGTTGTTGATGTTGTTTGCATATAGCAAATAAACTTTTTACAACAACTAAACCGGCAAACGGCCGAGGTTTAATTTCTGTTACCAAGGGATAGACTGGCCATCATAAGCGTAAAACCCGCCGCTTGTTTTGGCAGTTAACTTATCAACGACTTTACGTAAACCAGTTACTGATGCCGTGGTATTAATTAATGCGTTAGGGCCACCCATATCTGTTTGTACCCAGCCTGGGTGTAGGGCAACAACTTTAACGTCGTATTCAGCTAAATCTACCGCTAAACTTTTGCTAACAGCATTTAGTGCAGCTTTTGAACTACGGTAAATATAACTACCACCAGAGCCATTGTCTGCCATGCTGCCCATTTTACTGCTTAAAAATGCAATTTTTCGCTCTTGCCCAAGCAAGACATTATCTATCATAGCTTCAGCAAATTTTAACGGCGCTATGGTATTAATTTCTAGCGTTTTCAGCCATTCAACTTGGTCTATTTGACCGAACTGACTACGTTCGTCTTTCGGCCCATAATAACCAGCGTTAGCGATTAAAATATCAATTGCTTGACCATTTAACATGCTTTTAATGCCAGCGATTTGTTTTTCATCGGTTATATCGAGCGATAAAATTTTAATATTGCCAAGTTTTTTAGCTAATGCATTTAACTCAGCTGATTCCAATGGTGTTCGGGTAGTTGCAAAAACTGTGTAACCAGCTTCTGCGTATTGTTTGGTGAATTCAAGGCCAATTCCACGATTGGCCCCAGTTATTAAGACGGTTTTCATAATATTTTAAGTATTTTCTTTATGTTTGAACGATTTGGTAACAAGGTTCGTATTTAGTGCCTGGTAATTTCATTCTACCTTGTTCAACAAAGGCTTTCAGCAGCTTATCTATCATCAACATCAATTTTTTATCACCATTGATTTGAAATGGACCATTGCGTGCAATTTCTAAAATGCCTTCTTCTTTCACATTACCAGCTACGATAGCCGAAAAGGTTCGACGCAAATTAGCCGCGAGTACTGATTTTTCTTGATCAAAATGTAAGTCTAATTCAGCTACATTTTTATGATTCGGAATAAAAGGTTGCTGGAACGCAGGATCAATTTTTAATGACCAATTAAAATGATATGCATCGCCACTGTGTTTTCGGTTGTTGCGAACTTCAGTCATGTAACTCTTAATATGCTGCGCAACTTTTGTTGGGTCATCAACAATTATCGTATACAAGTTAGCCGCTTCGTCACCTAAAGTTGCGCGGACAAATTTGTCTAATTCTTCAAAATAATTAGCGCTTTCCCTTGGGCCTGTTAACACAATGGGCAAACACTGTTTATTATTTGCTGGATGTAACATTATACCTAGCAGATATAACAACTCTTCTGCTGTACCTGCACCACCTGGAAATATCACTATGCCATGTGCAGCACGCAAAAACGCTTCTAAGCGTTTTTCTATGTCTGGCAATATAACTAATTCATTAACAATAGGGTTAGGTGGTTCAGCAGCAATAATAGAAGGTTCAGTTAAACCTAAGTAGCGAGCACCTTTAACCCTTTGTTTCAAATGACCAATGGTTGCACCTTTCATTGGGCCTTTCATTGCACCTGGACCACAGCCAGTACAAATATTTAGCCCACGTAAACCCATTTGATAACCAACATCTTTGGTATATTGATATTCATGTTCACGTATTGAGTGACCGCCCCAACATACCACCATGTTTGGATCAGTTTGAGTTTTTATTGCGCCAGCATTGCGCAAAATATCAAAAACATAGTGAGTAACATGGCTAGGATCGTGTAAATCAATTTTACTTAAATCGCGCAGGCGCACACCTGTGTACAAAATGTCACGCAATACCGCAAACAATAACTCTTTAATGCCAACAATTAATTCGCCGTCAACAAAAGCATGGCTGGGCGGATTAATTAATTTAATTTTGACTCCACGCTCACGACGAATAACATCAATATCAAAATCTTGAAACTGGTCGTAAATTTCAGCGCTGCTGTCGGTGTGACTGCCAACATTAAGCACAGCAAGTGAACAATTGCGGTATAAGCGATATAACTCGCTGGTTGAAGATTGTTTTAATTTGTCGACTTCCAGTTGTGACAATAAATCCATGCTGCCAAGTGGATTAATTTCTACTATCATACTTCACTCCTTCATGATGAACGCATGCCCAACGCGTTAATATTCTAGTTATCATGCAGTTGATGATAGAAACATTAACAGCGCCGTTGCTGCTATAACACTTTAAACAACAGTGTAGTTTAAGTATTACTCATTTTTTGAAAAAGTGAAGAAAAATAATAGCTTATCTTTTAAGCACTATCTTGTCTCGTCCACCTGATTTGGCGTCATATAAAGCTTGGTCAGCTCTATCAAATGCACTTTGGGGTTGGTCTATGGCTTTAAATTGGGTTAAGCCCATAGAAATAGTCACAACTAAATCTGCATTTTTAAACTTAAATGGAATTTTTTTAACTTCCGCTCGAATATGCTCTAGGCGTTTTTCAATATCTTTAAGTTTAGACTCAGGGAATAACATGACAAACTCTTCGCCACCGTAACGGGCGATAAAGTCGGTTTCGCGTAAACCCTTTTGCAAACATGCGGCAACAATCTGCAATACTCTGTCACCAACTGAGTGGCCAAAGGTATCGTTAATTGATTTGAAGTGATCAATATCGGCAACTGCGATGCACAAGTCGTGGTTGTAGCGCATCCAACGGCGATATTCTAATTCCATGCGCTCGTCCATAGAAGCACGGTTCGGTAATTTAGTCAGAGCATCCTGCAATGATTTAAACCTTTGTTCAGACAGTTTCTTTTTATATTCTTCTGCTTCTTTTTCAAGCTCAAATAAACGTTCTTCCATTTGACTTAAACTGTTTATTAATAAGTCGTGTTCTTGAACTTCTAACTCTTCTTTTTTGGTTAAAGCGTCTACTATGTCGGCAATTCTGCCGTTTATTTGTTTTTTGAGAACATCTAACGACTTAGCTTTTTCAATTTCGGCAGACATACCGGCTAAATCTTTTTTAAGTTTATCGTTTAGTTCTTGTTTAGATTGGTTAATCTCTGTGCTGCCATTGATAGAGCTTGCAACGGCTGTGTGCACTGAGTTCAGCGCATCATTTAAACTAAATAAGAAACTTTGGGCAGATTGACGTTCTTCGGCAATACTGTTGATAACGATACGAATAATTTCAACACAGCTATTTACCAATATTTCAGGTGTAACAGTTGCGGATAAAATTTCTCGCAGCGCATCAATTTTTTCAGCATTTTCACCAGAAAACGCAATATTGCTTAAAATATTAACTAACTCTGCGCTAATGTCACTTTGTAAACCTTTAAGCGCTTTCGCATCAATTTCTGGCCCTTTGTTGCCAGATTGAATAGCAAGGCACTTGTGATAGAGGCTTGCGAGGTTTTCAATGCAAGGTAAATAATGCAACAAGGAAGATTTAGGCTCTTCTAACGCTTGCATATAGCTACGCAATTCGCGGCGGAATTCTGGATCTAAGTTTTTAACTTGCTGGAGTTGTTTACCGGCGGCTTTAAGCGTACTGCTGGTTTGTTTTAGATTTAACGCTAATCGGGTGCTGTGCTGCGAAAGCAGTTGTTCGATATGACTTAATAATGGCGATAAATTTTGCATATCTGGGTTTTTAGCCAAATATGCACGGAGTTTAGCCAAGCGATTGTCTAGCTCGACGTCTATTCCTTTACAAACGTTTGTTAGACGGCTGATAAATCCGGTTAAAGTTGCAAATTGTTGTTCATAAGTTCGCTCTAGGCTTTGCCGCGAACGTACAGAAACGACTAGCTTCTTTTTCAGTAACTCTAATTGCTCTTCAGACACTCAATTAAATCCCGGTCAATTATTTGGCCGCTACAACACCAACTTCATAACTTCTGGTTAAGACCAGTGTTTCATCCGTTACCTGATTGTAGCTGAAAATCTCGAACATCAAGGTTAAAATTTTTAGACAGGGCGCACAAAACTTTGTGATTTAACCATAAACCAAGGGATTCGCCTAGTCCGATCACAGGAATTTGTTGGCAAAAATGAAACATTTTTTATTGACGAACCAATCTATGCGCAGTTTTATCTTTCAACAAACTCATATGTGAAACACGTAATGGATTGATATCTAAGCCACCTCTGCGAGTATACCTTGCATAAACACTGAGTTTTTGCGGTTTGAGTTTGCTTTCTAAGTCACGAAAAATTCTTTCGACACAATGTTCGTGAAATTCGTTGTGATTTCTAAAACCAATTAAATATTGCAACACAGAAGCTTTGTCAAAAGCTTGGCCTTGGTAACAAATTTCTATACTTGCCCAATCGGGTTGGCCGGTAACTAAACAGTTAGATTTAAGCAGATGTGAAACCAAAGTTTCTTCTACCAATTCATTGTTATTACTATCCAACTTTAATACATCTGGATTGTAATTATAACAATTAACCTCTAGGTCAATCTCGTCGATACAATTACCAGATAAATAGGTAACACGGCGTTTGGCAAACTGGCCTAATGGATAAAGTGTGACTTCAACTGCTGCACCGCTGCATGCAGATAAATCTTGTTGCATCAAAGCTGTTACTTGCTCGACCGAATCAAATTTACTTTGGTTAAAGCTATTTAAATAAAGTTTAAACGACTTAGATTCAACCAAGTTTGTTGAGTTAGCACTAAATACAAACTCTCCTATATACACAACCGGCTTGCCAGACGGTAACAACCAAGAAATTTCGTACCCTGTCCAAATATCCACCCCCAAAAACGCTTGGTTTTTATTTGGCAAAGAGTCCCGCATTAGTTTGCGTGGTACAGCTTGTAATTGTTTAGCGTCGTACTGGTCTACGTACTCTGTCGATTTGCCAAGTTTGAGCTCGGGTAAAATACTTGTGTTCTGTTGTGACATAAGGCCTAATAACTGTCTTAACTTAACTTTAATAGGCTTTATTGTACCTTATGTCGACCTTGATTCACGACGCACTCACTAATTTTTTTTATAAAAAGCAACAAGCGCAAACTTGGATAGAATATTATGACAATTGGTTAAGCCCGTGTATCGATGAAGTTGACGACAAACAACAAAATTGTAGTTGGCATGCAGTACAACGTGACGGCTCGTCCGATTTATCAAATATCAATAATGCGTTAGAGCTTGAATTACATCCTGATATCATAGCGTTTTATTGTAGTTTTTATGCACCCACCTTGGAAGCTGAGTTTGATGGTAATAACTTGAGTTTAATTCAAGCGTGGAACGATGAAGATTTCACCATTTTGCAAGAGAATATCATTGGCCACCTCTTGATGAAAAAAAAGCTAAAACAAGCGCCAACCGTTTTTATCGCTGCAACCGATGATGACCAATATATTATTTCATTAGATAATGCGAGTGGGGCAGTTATGTTAGAAATGGTTGGCAAGGAGCCTAAACGCCAACTCGCAGATAACTTAACCGACTTTATTAACCAGCTTGTCTAATGCTTGCTGGAGTTGTTCGACTTGTCGCTCTAGTTGGACAACTCTTTGCTCCATGGTAAGTTCGCTTGTTTGTTCTGCTTCAGGCTCTTCCACTGCAATTGCTTGAGAGTTGTTCTGTTGCCAAGCTTTTAAATAAGTTTCTGGGTTTTCTTTAAAAGCTGAAACAGCTTTAGTAATAGCAGGTAATGGAAGAGGTAACAAAGCGCGATTACGTACAGCAGCAACGCTGACTGTTTTTTCTTCATTGTGAAGTTGGCAGATTATTTCGAGAGCGGCTTGAATAGCCTGTTCAATTTTAGACATCTTTAGTAGGTTAACCGAGCTTAACAAAGCTCGGATTCTAGCAAGTTACTTTCACTTTATTAAGCACATTTTAACTGATTTTTGCCACAGTCTTTTGCGTGATAAAGTGCGCTGTCAGCACGTCTAAACAATTGTTTGCTCGTTTCGCTATATTCCCAAGCCGCGCAGCCAATCGAGCTAGAAACTTGGCACTGATGCATAATTGCTGACTGTGTAACCAAAGATTGAATTCGCGAAGCAACACGCATTGCGATGTCTTCTTCAGCATTATTGAGCAATATCGCAAACTCGTCTCCGCCAAACCGAAAGGCTAAATCACTGCGACGAATACAGCGGCGTAATATTTTTGCAAAGGTTTTTAATACTTCATCACCCATTTCATGGCCATAAGTGTCGTTTGCACGCTTAAAGTTGTCTAAGTCAATAACCAATAAAGTTAAAGGTTGTTCATCTCTTTGTGTGCGCGCAATCGCCATTTCAAACTGTTCATCAAAACCGGCTCTATTACCCAACTGAGTTAGGTGATCTTTAACCGTTTGTTGTTGCAACAAAAAATACTGCAGACCGTTGTAAACCGGCATAGTTAATTTGTTTTGCAGACTTTGTAACAACCTTAGATCTTGGTTTTCAAATTCACGATATGAAGCATAAGTCAAAATAGCCACTGACTTTTGATTTATATGTAGTTCCGTAATATGTTCGTAAATCCCTTCAACAAATCGTTCAGTTTGCACACTTGTCGCTTCGGTTTGAATTCTAATGCCGCTAATTTGCACGTATTTTGCCACTTCATCGGCAAAAATTTGCACAATTCGTTGTAAATCTAGCGAAGAGTGCAAGCGCTCAGTCAAACTAGCAAACGATGAAAAGTCGGATTGCTGGTCTTGCGCTAAGAACTGGCTTGGCAAGGGATTTAATGTGTTTTGGTCAGATGACAGGTAACTTTGTAATATATCCACCTTACACCTCTGTTTTGGCTATTGATAGATGAGTTAAAGCCAATTTAATGCCAACTTTAAAATAACTAATAAAGTCATAAGGTTAATGGTATTGGTTTGCTTTTTTGACGTTTCTTAACAAGAGATAAACTTAGAGGTCAATAAATTGACCACGTCTTAATTCCTTTGCAGTTGGTTATTTTTTTATAAATTTTCGGCAGAGCTAAAATGTTCACCTATTATTAATACATAGTCTTAGTTTTCCTTAATAGAATTATAACCATACGATGGAATTGACGCTTTTTTCAGAAATTTTATTATTACTAGCCATTTCCGTGAGCTTGGTGGCGATTTTTCGTCGGCTAAAGCTAGCGCCAATACTGGCATATCTGGTCGCAGGCATCTTAGTTGGCCCCTCATTATTCAATTTTTTATCCGAAACCAAAGAAATTGCCTTTGTTGGTGAACTTGGAATTGTCTTTTTACTGTTCTCGTTGGGCTTAGAATTTTCTTTCCCTCGACTGATTGCCATGCGCCAGTTGGTATTTGGCGTTGGTTTAGTCCAAGTTGTCGCGACCCTGCTGATCATTTTAATTGTTTGTTTAGTCAGTGGTTATAACTGGCAGTCTGCTTTAGTAGTCGCATGTGCTTTGGCTTTATCTTCAACCGCAATCGTGATTAAACAGTTGACTGAAAACGGCAAGTTACAAAATAAACGTGGGCAATTAGCCGTATCTATTTTGTTATTTCAAGACCTTGCTGTAGTGCCGATGTTAATTGTTATTCCAATAATTGCAGGGGCGAGTCAGGCCGATTTGGCTTCAAGCCTGCTAATGGCGTTACTAAACGGCGCGCTGGTGTTTGTATTGTTGATATCGGTTGGTAAATGGTTGTTACCGCGTTTATTTAATGAAATCGCCCAAGCACGTTCGGACGAATTATTTGTTTTGACCACCATTTTGGTCGCTTTGCTTACGGGCGCTATCACGCATTTATTTGGTTTATCCATGGCATTGGGCGCATTTTTAGCTGGCATGATGTTAGGTGAAAGCCAATATAAACATCAATTAGAAGCAGATATACGGCCCTTTCGCGATATATTAATGGGTTTGTTTTTTATCAGTGTTGGCATGCAGCTCGACATATTTATTCTGGCTGAATCGCTCCATTGGTTATTGCTGTTTGTCGCAATTGTTTTGGCAATTAAAGTTTTAATTATTCAAGTGATAGCGCGTTTGTTTAAACAGACTAAAGCCGATGCTTGGGCAAGTGGCATTATGTTATGCCAGATGGGCGAGTTTGGTTTTGTTATTGCCGCACTTGCGCTTGATCAAGGTTTAATAAGTAAACATCTTGCATCTATGTTGGTGGGTGTTGGTGTTATCAGCATGGGAATAACCCCTTATTTAATAAATCACTCGTCTCGTTTTGCGCAATTTTTAGCAAAACAGACCCAAGAGGAAGAACAAGACGCAACTGAATCACAACAAGAAGAGCTAAATGACCATGTGATCATTTGTGGTTTTGGTCGAGTAGGGCAAATTGTTAGCCGCTTTCTAAAGTTAGAATCTATCCCATATGTCGCGTTAGATGTAGATCCAACACGTGTGCATGAAGCTAAAGCCGCCTATGAGCCAGTACATTTTGGCGATGCGCGTAAAACCGAAGTACTCAAAGCAGTCGGTATCAACAAAGCTAAATTAGTCATCATTGCATTTGATGATTTACATAAATCTTTAGCTGTTATTGATTTAATCAAAAAATACGCGGAGAACGCAAAAATACTGGTTCGGACCGGTAACGACGATAATTTGGAAGCATTAATCGAAGCGGGAGCCGACGAAGTTATTCCCGAAACTTTAGAAGGAAGCCTCATGCTAGTTTCGCATGTCATGCTTCATTCGGGTGTACCTGTTAAACGCATATTTGGCCGGGTAAGACGCGAGCGCAAAAATCACTACAATGGTTTACATGGTTTCTACCGCGGTGATTCGTACAAGCAGGACGAAAGAGAAGTTGAGTACTTACATGCGGTAACCTTAACTGATAATGCTTTTGCCGTTGGTTTACATTTAAATGAATTGGATTTACCACTCAGAGGTGTTGAAGTTACAGCGCTTAGACGCGACGGTAAAGAGTATTACAACCCAGAGCCAGATATGGAATTAATACCACAAGATGTGTTGATTGTATTGGGTGTACCACGCAGAGTTGAACGGGCAGAAAGGTTTTTGTTAGAAGGCGCTTAAAAAACACTAAAGTGGTATTGTATTACTATTTAAATGTTGTTATATTGTTTCTGCCTTGTGACAGGTAACTTTAGATAACTTAAGCCTACCAAGCTAAATTATCTATTGTTTGTTTAAGTTCGTTTGTATGTATTTGGAAAGGGATTTCATTTTTTTAATTAGGGAAAGTTAATTCAATATGTATTGTGCTAGTTGCGCAAAATACAGCACGCTGATGTAACGCAAAGTTTTGCCAATTCCAACCAATATAATAAAAGTGCTTAAGCGAATTCTAAGCATACCGGCAATTAAAGTTAACACGTCTCCACCGACTGGTAGCCAAGCGAATAATAAGCTCCATTTTCCATAACGCTCAAACCACTTTTGTGATTTTTCTATTTGAGACTGCTTAAAATAAAACCACTTTTTATGCTGATATTTAAGTAGATAGCGGCCTAAATACCAGTTAACGACTGAGCCTAAGGTATTTCCTATAGACGCAGTGGCAACTAAACTCCAACCTGGCAGCCCCTGTTGCACCATGGCAAACAAAAACACTTCCGAATAGAAAGGCAAAATAGTGGCGGCTAAAAATGAGCTAAAAAATAGAGTGAGGTAACTAAGCATAAATTAAGTTTATTTGGATGTGTTAACCAACCAACGAAATAGTCTGCGCTGGCTTTTTTTGTAGAGCAAATATTCAGGATGCCATTGTACACCCAATATAGCTTGATTGTTGGCTGCTTCAATTGCTTGAATAAAGTTATCCGCATCAAAAGCAGTTGCGACCAAATTGTTACCTAGGTTATTAATTGCTTGATGATGCAAACTATTTACTTTTAGATGGGTTTTACCAACAATTTTTGCCAGTTTAGAATCCGCTTTAAGTCTGACCGGTTTGCGTGCTAATAACATACTTTTATTGGACGTTTTTCTACGCATAGGCCTAATATCAGGATATAAGCTGCCACCACAAACAACATTTATAAGTTGATACCCGCGGCAAATACCCAGTAGAGGCTTATTGTTTTTTAAAGCATACTCAATGTAATGCATTTCGAGCGCATCGCGTTTGCGATCATAGCTGGCTTTTTCCATCACTTCGCCGCCGTATAAAGAGGGGTGAATATCATCCCCGCCACTGATCACCAAAGCGGCAAAATTGCGCTGCTTTTGCGGTGTTTTAATGCTGATACGTTTCGCGCGGCCGCCAGCCAAAAATATCGACAAGCGAATACACTGCCACGATGGCGAAATACGCTTGGCATTGCCTGTTACGCCGATAACAGGTCTTGATAAATTTGATTTAGCTGTGCAAAACATGGATTATTTCCTATTGCTTTATCAATGACAGATTGTTGTTGATATTCGTTGATTAAACTCTGTAACAGCTCGGGTGTGGAAGCAATTTTCTCGACAACACACCAAATATTCCAGCAACGAGATAGTTGCCAATCAGTTTCATTTATTTGGCAATTCGGCAAACGATAATGAAAGGTTGGCCGCGTATTAATTTTTTCGTGTGGTAATTTCGCATCAATAGGCTGCGCATCAATGTGCTTAAATAGCGGCAGTAAGTCGAGTGCTCTATTGCGGCTAGGATTAAAGGTTAAATAATCCTCTACAAGTGTTTGATACGGCGTTTCGCTGCTGTATCGCAATACTGTGTCGATATAACTTTTGCTGTATTTTTCAATATACGGCATGACCCTGCGGCTTAAGTCCACCTGATGTTGTTTAATTAACCAATCTTGCGCAATACAAAAAGCTTGCAGATAAGCAATAATTGTTTTTGCTGAAAGGTCTGGCAGCTCAGGGTTGATATGTACGCCAAACGCATAAATGGCCGATTCATTGGTACCACTTGCGCCTAGTTTGCGTAGTACATTGACCATTTTGTTTAACTGATGTAATTGGCTAATCTGTATAGGTGGGCAAACAACTTCTGTTGGAACAACACTGGTCGATAATTCTGTGATCCATTGTTGAATTTTTTCGCCCGCCACATCTAATTCAGATTTGTTGTGATTGGTGTTAGATGCGCGTTGTTGCGCCTTAATTTGTGCATATTGCCAGTCGAGTTCAACGGTGAATTTACCAAGCTGTTCAACATTAATTTTGTAATCAGTATCCGTTACATATTCTGTTTTGCTGTGAAATACATTGGCAATAGCACTGGCGACTTCAGCTATAGTGACACTGGCAAACTCAAGTTCAAAACCAACTCGGCGCTCGTGTTGCTCCGTGGTTAATCTGTCTGGTTGAATATATGAGTTATTCATTATTTACGTCCCTCCATAATTTGATTAACTGATTGCCATTCAAGTGTTCTCGCGGTTACCGACAATATGGTTAACATGGGTACTGCCACAATCGCGCCAGCAATGCCCCATAACCAAGCCCAAAACAAAACTGCTGCAAATACAATAATTGGGTTTATACGCAAGCGAATACCATGAACATATGGGTCGATTAACATGCCAGTAATATTGGTTAATAACAAAAATGCCCCAACCGGCATGAGCGCAGGCAACACGGCCTGCATTTGGCTGACACTAATTGCAAACATAAGCGCACAAATTACAGCGACACCTATGTAGGGAATAAAACGCAATAAAGTAACCAGTACTAGCCAAACCCAAGGCATGGGTAAATCGAAATACCACACAATTAAACTAGTTAACAAACCACAGATTAAATTGATTATTAAAACCGTAGCGAGATAGCGGCCAACTTCTGTGCGTAACCTTCTAAATAATTTGATTGCACGGCGGCGAGTTTGCCGGTTGTTCGACAGTTTGGTTAAGTTGTGCAGTAATTCACCACCGTTATTGAGCATAAATAAGGTGAGTGTTAACACAATAATGAGTACACCAAAACTTGTTTGTAACCCAGTAAATATTTGGTCTACCCAGCCAGCTTGATTATCTATCACTATGCTGGTTTCGGCTGAGTTTTCGACTAAATCAGCCACCATTTCGTCTACTTTTTCAGAGGTTTCTTGCAGTTTATCTATAGTTGACTGAATTTGTTTGTCTGCTTCTATCGCTGCTTTTATTTTTTCAGGGGCGGTTTGCATCCATTTAGCCATTGCCGGTACGGCCACCCAAACACTTGAAAACATCGCAAGTGCTGAAAAAAGAGTCATGATCAAACTGCTTAAAAATTTCGGCAAACCGATATTGTGCAAGAATTTGACGGATGGCGATAACAATAGCGCCAGCAAACTAGCCAACACCAGTGGCAAAAATAAATCACGAGCAAGCGCTAGGCTGCTGACAAGCGTAAAAACTATCAGGCAGGGGACTAGGTATTGTATATATTGGGCATAACCCAAATCAGTTGGTGAATTCCGTTGGCAAATAACTTTCTCCTTCCTTTCTGGTTTATATTAACCTGAACTCGGGATAACAAGTTAGCTAAAGCTTTGTACCTATTTACAAATATTCTCTATCGGTATTCTAGGGAGAAATTTATGCTTAGAGCAAGGCGAATTTGCGTGTGTAATAGCTGGCTATTACGAGCAAATTCAACGCAGTTATAAGGATAAATAGCCCCTAGAAAGCAAGTTGTTATCTCGAGTTCAGGTTATTAATACTGGGGATGATTTGATTAGGATCAACCCCAATAAAAGCTAATCTGCCTGTGGTTGGTTTGGTGGGCTATAGCGCCTTACTTGTAAAACTATACCCATATGTGGGTGATCAAAATAATGAATTTCAGTCGAGCGAATACGTTTATTCTGTTTAAAATAATACGGGTATAAAAAAGTGTCGGCTAAATCTAACCCTGCTGGGTTATCTGTCGCTTTTATTGTGTCATCCGCCAATACTTTTTCTGGATGAGGGCCAACTTTTCTAATGTTAAACTCGGTTTCAATAAACAAATAGTGGCGCAGGTATATTTTAAATAAACCATCTAACTGCCAAGTTTGTTTGGGCGTACCAGCTATTTGTTGCTGTTGTTGCCATTCCAATGCTTGTTTGTCTTTGAGTGCATTTTCAATTGACCAAGTATTAGAGTCGACTTTATCTAAAACCTGTTGAATATTATTTAAAATGCTTTGGTGTTTAAGGGACTGCTCAGACGACAAGTTTAATACCGGGTCGTTTTCATTCACTTCAATCGGCTGGATGCCAGTTACTTGTTGTTCGCTTTCAAACTTCTCAGCAATAATGGGTTCGCCATAATAGCTGTATTCTTTTGAATAATTGTTGCCAGCGTATATGCGCCAAGGTATTTCTTGGTTTTCTGCTTTAACTGGCTGACGCCAAGCCATATGCATGAGTGTGCGAATGTCTTTACGCCATCTAAACTTAGTCGCTAGCTCGGTAAAGGCCAAATGTTCAGAGTTTAACAAGTAAGGCTCGGTTGAATATTCGTCTACATGCTGAGTAATGCGTGTTGGCATTTGTGACCAATACACACTGTTATCCGCTTCGTCTAATATTTCTCTGTCAGGGTTTAACACACTGGCTGTTGGCTGATAACAATGTATCGGATACAACCAGCTTGGTGCATCAACAGGAAATGTCAGTTGCTGAATATCAACAGGGCGCTCAATTGTTAAAGCAAAAGTAGGCACGCTAGGCTGCTGCTCTATTGCTAATTCTCCTTCCGCTGTGTCTGTTAAGTCACTACTAACGCTGCCAGTTGTGCTTTCTTCCGTTTGGTTTTGCGACGGCGTAAATGCTGTGTCGTCAGAAAAACTAGCGCCATTTTGCGAAATGCCCGCGTAATAACTAGCATTTTCGCTAGATGCGAACGACTCAGCCGGGCCTTGATAATCAGCTGTTGCAGGCAACTGCAAAGGGGATAAATAAGGTAGAGCATCCGCACATTCTGGTAAGAATTTGCGTAGTTGCTGTGGATCTGGCTGAAATACAGGACTAATTAAATCGCGCGCTTTATTCACCAATATAGGTTTTATCTGCGGTTGATATTCTTCATTAATATTTTCGTCCGACGGGTTGTGGGCGAATATTAATAATTCTATTTCGAACCAACGTTCATTATCGGCGGCTATGGCTGCCGAATTGCCGCAGAATAATCCAAGGCCTGCAATTAATAAGCTCAATTTGAGTGAATTCAATTTAGACAGCCTGTCCATCTTTATTGTTAGCCTTTAGATTGTTGCGCAAATTCGTTTAACATAGATTCTACCAGCTTGATGCGGTCACGGGTATCTTCAGTTTCAATATTGAATCTTAATTTGTCTGCACCTGACATTGAGTAAATCCTAGGTTGCGCTTGAATTAAACCAATAATAAAGGCTGGGCTTACTTTGGTATTCTGGCTAAATTCTAATAAACCACCTTTTGGCCCCACATCAATTTTCTTGATACCAGCTTTGGCTGCTAGTAGTTTTAATTGGTTCACTTTTATTAGGTTTTTCGCCGCATCTGGCAATAAACCAAAACGGTCGATTAACTCAATTTGGAAGTCGTCTAACTCTTCATTGTTTTGGCAACTTGCTAGACGTTTATACAAGGACAATCGCATATTGACGTCAGTAATATAGTCATCTGGCAACAGCGCAGGAATACGCAGCTCGATTTCAGTTTGGTTTTGTAATACTGAATCAAGCGATGGCTCTTTGCCTTCTTTTAATGCATTAACCGCTTGCTCTAACATTTCCATATACAATGAGAAACCAATAGAGGTAATTTGACCACTTTGGTCTTCGCCCAACAATTCACCGGCACCACGAATTTCTAAATCGTGTGTTGCAAGGGCAAAACCTGCACCTAAATCTTCTAATTGTTCAATTGCCTCTAAACGCTTAAGTGCATCTTTGGTCATGCGTTTAACATGTGGTGTCATTAAATAGGCATAAGCTTGATGGTGCGAACGGCCAACACGGCCACGTAATTGATGCAATTGAGCCAAACCAAAGTTGTCGGCGCGGTCAATAATTATGGTATTGGCGCTTGGAATGTCGATACCTGTTTCAATAATAGTGGTACAGACAAGCACATTGTATCTTTGGTGATAAAAATCAGACATTACGTGCTCAAGCTCACGTTCACGCATTTGCCCATGTGCCACAACTACATTTGCTTCGGGAATCAGCTCACGTACACTTTGTGCTGTTTTTTCTATCGTCTCTACTGAGTTGTGTAAAAAGTACACCTGACCACCACGCATAATTTCACGTGAAATCGCTTCTTTTATTAAGCTGTCATCTGACTGGCGCACAAAGGTTTTAACTGATAAACGTTTTTTCGGTGGTGTGGCGATAATAGATAAATCACGCATGCCACTCATGGCCATATTAAGCGTTCGCGGAATTGGCGTGGCGGTAAGGGTTAGAATATCCACATCGGCGCGGCGCGATTTAATCAATTCTTTTTGTTTAACACCAAACCTATGTTCTTCATCAACAATTAATAAACCTAAATCAGCAAACTGTACGTCTTTTGAAAGTAACTTGTGTGTACCAATAATAATGTCGACTTTACCGTCTTTTAATTTGGCCAAAGCTTCATTTTGTTGTTTAGTACTTTTAAAGCGTGATAATACTTCTACCTGTACAGGCCAGTCGGCAAATCTGTCTTTAAAGTTTTCATAATGTTGCTGCGCAAGTAGGGTAGTTGGTACTAATACAGCAACTTGTTTGCCTTCGTTTACCGAAACAAAAGCCGCACGCATTGCCACTTCAGTTTTACCAAAACCAACGTCACCACAGACTAGTCTATCCATAGCTATAGGTTGCTGCATGTCAGCTAGTACATTTTGAATGGCATCTAATTGATCTTGAGTTTCTTCAAACGGAAAACCTGCGGAGAATTGACGGTATTGGTCTGCATCTATTTTAAACGGATAACCAGGTTTAGCATTGCGGCGCGCATAGATATCTAAAAGCTCTGCGGCAACGTCGCGGACTTTTTCTAACGCTTTGCGTTTGGCTTTTTCCCATGCGTCACTGCTGAGTTTATTCAGCGGCGCGTTGTTAACATCACCACCTGTATAACGGGCGATTAGATGTAATGACGAAACTGGTACATATAGTTTTGAATCTGCATATTCAATGGTAACAAACTCAGTTGGTACACCCGCAGCATCAATTGTTTGTAACCCTAAATAGCGACCAACACCATGATCTAAATGCACAACTGGCTGGCCGACGGATAACTCTGCAAGGTTTTTTACAACAGAGTCTGTACTGCCTGTTTGCCCACGTACACTTGAGCGGCGACGTCTTTGGCTAACGACATTACCAAGTAATTCAGTTTCGGTAACAAAAGCAATTTTTTTGCCGTCGATTTCGGCTAAAAAGCTGTGTTCTAAATCGGCAACAACAATGCCAGATTCTGCAGTATTTTTTAAGAAGTTACTGACCGACTGATAGGTAGTTGGTTTTATTTTATTTTGTTTGAGTAGTTCTAACAAAGTTTCGCGACGACCTTGTGACTCCACCACATATAAAGTGCGTGCTGCATTTTGTGCTAAGTAGCGGTTGAGCTTGTCGTACGGTTTTGCCAATTTTGCATCTACTGCAATATCGTCAATTGCTTCAATTAAAAAGTTAAAACGACCCGATTTTTCATCTAAATTTTGGCTGGTGAATTCAATTCGAGCGAATTGTTTGAGGCCAGAAAATAATTGGTCAACCGATAAAAATAGTTGTTTCGGCTCTAATAACGGACGCGATTTATCGTAGCGGCGATTTTCATATCTTTTATTAACTTCGTCGATAAAATGCGTAGCGGCACCCTGTATTTTGTCGGTAAACAAAATTGTAGTTTGCTCTGGTAAATGCTCAAACAAGCTACTGGTTTGTTCAAAAAACAGTGGTAAATAATACTCTATGCCGGCCGGCATGATTTTTTTACTGACTTGATAATAAATCGATTCTTTATCTGTGCTTGGTTCAAATTGTGCGCGCCAGTTTTGGCGGAACTTTTCTATGCCTGCATCATCAGTTGGAAATTCGTGTGCGGGTAATAAATCAACCGTTTTAATGGTATCACCACTGCGCTGAGTTTCTGGATCGAATACTCGAATTGAGTCGACTTCATCATCAAAAAAGTCGATACGATAGGGTTGATTGCTCCCCATAGGGTAAAGGTCGAGCAATGAACCCCGAATACTAAATTCGCCATGTTCCATTACTTGGTCAACCAAACGATAACCTGATTGGACTAGTCGACCACGCATAGAGTCGATATCTAACTTATCTCCTTGGTTTAATATAAGGCTGTATTGACCAATAAAATCAACTGGCGCCATACGCATCATCAGCGTATTAATAGACACAATATAAACACCGCTGCGCTGCTGCAAATTATGCAAAGTGTGCAAACGCTGCGAAATAATATCTTGGTGTGGTGAAAAGGTGTCGT
Organism: Catenovulum sp. SX2; assembly: GCF_052056295.1. Classification (NCBI taxonomy): domain Bacteria; kingdom Pseudomonadati; phylum Pseudomonadota; class Gammaproteobacteria; order Alteromonadales; family Alteromonadaceae; genus Catenovulum; species Catenovulum sp. SX2. Next base: position 356,683 of record NZ_CP182494.1, on the reverse strand, counting down.
AGGCTAAAGTTTCCCAATCAGGGAAAAAATGCGCGTTTTGTTTGTGTTCTTTTAATAGCGAATCAATTTCTGCATGCATTTTTAACGCAGACGCAGTGTCAGGCGTAACCACCAACACAGGCGACTTTTGTTGTTGGCTCAATTGGCTAATAGCAAACGCAGCACTGCTGCCTTTTAAATTGCCCCATTGAATATGGTCTGAACTATTTTTCGGTAATGCAGGTTTGGTAATTTGGCAGAAATTCATTCACTTGAACTAATCGTTTTATGTTGCGGCAAGTTTAATCAAATATCAGGGAGAGGTGAAGGGGCAAAGGTGATTTGCTGGAGGAAAGTTTGTTGCCTGTATTGGTAGCCCCCTAATCCGAGCCATTAACGAGTGTAACAAGGCCAATGTAATTAACTAGTGGGTAATATACAACTTGTCAGCAATCAAAACAGGAATAATGGTGAATTAAAATTCATTTTATATGAATCATTATCTTCCTCTCGCCGTTTTTATCTCGTATATTATTTGCAACGCTTCGACATAAAGTTAAGTGAAGATCAACAGCCGTTTTATAGCTGTAGCTTGTTACGCTAAACCTTAAGTTGATAACAAACAAAATTTAATTCTAATTCAATGAATTTACGGTTGTGGCTAATATTATTGCCACTATACTTATAAGAAAATTATTCAATGGAGAATTTCAATGACAGATCAGCTTCAGGTCAATCGAGCTACTTTTGACGAAGTGATGTTACCAAACTATGCCCCACAAAATATGGTACCTGTACGTGGCGATGGTTCGCATGTGTGGGACCAAGATGGTCGCGAATATATTGATTTTGCAGGTGGTATAGCGGTGAACTGTTTGGGTCATTGTCATCCTGCGTTAGTGCAAGCTTTGCAAGAGCAAGGTCAAAGATTATGGCATGTTAGTAATGTTTGGACGAATGAACCAGCATTGCGTTTAGCCACTAAGTTAGTCGATGCCACTTTTGCCGATAAAGTCTTTTTCTGTAACTCAGGTGCGGAGGCAAACGAAGCTGCGTTAAAACTAGCGCGTCGTTATGCACTTGAAGTTTATGGTGAGCAAAAAGACCAAATTATCTCGTTTAAACAATCGTTCCACGGCCGTACTTTCTTTACCGTTACTGCGGGTGGTCAAGAGATTTATTCAAATGGTTTCGGCCCTAAACCGGGGGCAATTGACCATGCAGATTATAATGACTTAGCATCGCTTGAAGCGTTAATTTCTGACAAAACTTGTGCGGTTATTTTAGAGCCAATGCAAGGTGAAGGTGGCGTGATGCCTGCTACACCTGAGTTTATGCAAGGTGTACGCGCCTTATGTGACAAACACAATGCTTTAATGATTTTAGATGAAGTGCAAACTGGTTTTGGTCGTACTGGTTATTTATATATGTATCAGTCGTATGGGGTTGAACCAGATATTTTATCAACCGCTAAATCATTAGGTGGTGGTTTCCCAATTGGCGCAATTTTAACTAAAAACCATATTGCTGAGCATTTAAAATTTGGTACACATGGCACAACTTATGGTGGAAACCCCTTAGCTTGTGCGGTAGCAGAATCTGCGTTTGATATTATTAATTCGCCTGAAGTTTTAGCTGGTATTGCTAAACGTGAAGCTATGTTCCGTGAAAAGCTTGAGCAAATTAATGAAAAATACAAGGTTTTCTCAACCATTCGTGGCCAAGGTTTGTTGTTAGGTGCAGTAATGAATAAAGAGCACGAAGGTCGTGCAAAAGAGTTTATTGCAGCGTCTATCGAACAAGGTTTTATGTGTTTAGTTGCTGGCCCTAATGTCGTGCGTTTTGCGCCATCTTTAATTGTTGAAGAACAAGATATTGAAGAAGGTTTTAAACGTTTTGATAAAGCAGTTGCGCGAGTGATCGCTGGCGATTAATTTGGGTTTCGGGTTAAGTTTCAGCGCAAGTCTTTAGACATAACTTGTGTTGCTCCCACAGCTCGATAATCGGCAAGCAAGCGAGCGATAATTTAGAGCAAAACTTCAAACGTCTGGGATGACGTTTGCGAGCGTACAGGGATTGTATTTAAAGCGTTTTTGCGAAAATTATGCTCGGTTGATTGCGGATTTCCCCCCCACACCTCAATCATCCAACTGTCGCGTTGCCCTAATCAAAGGATTCAGCAACTCACCTGTATGTAAATTCCAAAGCTTTTGATTAGTCTGTTCACTTTCCAAACCACCTAAATTCGCAATCCATGGGCCATATTTCACATAGTCCAAATGTTCTAACACAGTTTTAGGTAAGTTATTTTTACCTGTGTACAAGCAAGTTTTTAACTGTAATTCGTGCGCAAGTTTCAGCAGTTTTATTAGGTATTTTTGTTCCCATTCGCCACCAAAAAACAATACACAGCTAATAAACTGTTTGTAGTCAATCAGCCATTGTTTAAATACTTCTAGTGTTAATGGCGTGCCTGCAGTTGGGTCGTGCGTGTCGGCACTATGGCAACCAGGGCAATTCAGTGGGCAGCCTGTTATAGTAAAACACAAAGCTATTTCCTTTGGCACTTCCTGAAAAACCATCTCTGGTGGGGTAACGTAGTTAAACATAACAATGCACTTATAAATAATTGGTGATGCTAAGATTAAGCGGCTGGGACTTTAAAAGTGTTGTGTTAAATCAATAAAAACCATGATCGCGAGCTTTACAATGTCTTATCTCAAGCACTGACTGTAAATAACCTGAACTCGGGATAACAACTAAGGCCATTAGTGGAGTTGTATTATGAAAATATTTGATTACCGCCGAGAATATTCCAGCGGTGAGCTAAATGAAGCGGATATGCTAACAGAGCCGCTCGCTCAATTTAAAAACTGGCTCAAATTTTCCGTTGAGCAAGGTTCGCAAGATGCCACAGCCATGGTGTTATCGACAGTCGATGTGAATGGCCAGCCAAATGCGCGCAACGTGTTATTAAAAAATATCGAGCCGGAAGGTTTAGTGTTTTTTACCAGCCTTGCCAGCCAAAAAGCGCAAGAGGTTAAATTAAACAACAAGGTGTGTTTGTTGTTTAATTGGTTGGTGTTAGACAGACAAGTAAAAATTCAGGGTATAGCAGAGCCTTTACCCGCAGAGGTTGCAAAAAATTATCATATGGGGCGACCACGTGACAGCCAAATCAGCACTTGGTTGGCAACGGCTGATGCAGGCAGGTTTACCACTAAACAAGCTTTGCTGCATCAATTTGAAGTGCTTAAACAAAAATTTAAAAATAAACAAATACCCATGCCAGATAGTTGGGGCGGTTACCTAGTTAAACCGCAGCATTTTGAGTTTTGGCAAGGAGGCAAAGGTAGATTGCACGACCGCATTATTTACTTTAAAAAAGATTTAGATAGCTGGCAGCGTGAGCGCATTTTGTAGTCGAGGGTAATCTTTATCTGCTATAACTGATATATAGAGCTAGTTTTGATTTTTGAGAAAAAATGGATGATGCATGACGAATTACATTCCACACGAAGAAGAACATAGGTCGCATAGGTCGGGCTGGTTGCGCGCGGCGGTTATGGGCGCAAATGACGGTATTGTTTCAACCGCAAGTTTGATCATTGGTGTTGCTGCTGCAGGCTCTAGTATTGAAAATATTATGCTCGCAGGTGTTGCTGGCTTAGTTGCTGGTGCTTTGTCAATGGCGGCGGGTGAATACGTTTCTGTAAGTTCTCAATCAGATATTGAACGTGCTGACTTAGCAATTGAAAAACAATCATTAGAAGAAAATTACGAGCTTGAAGTGTTAGAGCTTGCAAAAATTTATCAAGATCGCGGCGTTGAGTTTGAACTAGCAAAAAAAGTTGCTCGGCAATTAATGGAACACGACGCACTTGGTGCTCATGCGCGTGATGATATTGGTATATCAGAAGTATCCAGTGCCCAGCCATTTGCCGCAGCAGCTTATTCGGCTATTACTTTTTCGGTTGGGGCTTTTTTACCACTGTTAATGGCATGGTTGGTGCCTTTGTCTTGGTTAATAACCAGCGTTTCTGCAAGCTCAGTATTATTTTTAGCAGTGCTTGGTATGCTCGCTGCTTATGTTGGTGGTGCACCTATTAAAATAGGCGCGTTTCGTGTCGCTTTTTGGGGCGCAATTGCCATGGCCTGTACAGCAGCCGTTGGGCAATTATTTGAAGTGGTGGTTTAACCAGGGACGTTATGCGAGTTATTTTTTTGCCTGGTATGGATGGCTCAGGCTTGATGTATGAGCCCTTGCTAAATTTGATTGAAGGTAAGTGTTCGTATCAAGTTATAGCGCTTGAACAAAGTGGTAACCAAAACTACGCTGCCCAAGCGCAACTTATTGCGGATGCACTAGGTAATGAAAAGCTAATTTTGTTTGCTGAGTCTTACTCAGGTTATTTGGCAAAACTAGTCAAAAACATAAACCCCAATAATATTGTTCATATCATTTTTGCTGCCAGCTTTATCACGCGGCCACACCCATTAGCTAGTATTGCAGCAGCCATGCCTTTAAACCAAATTTTAAGATTGGCCCCGCAGAAAGTACTGAATCACATGTGTTTTGCCAATAGAGCTAGTGCGAATGTATTTAAATTACTGGCTCGATCGTTACAAACGACCAATGAAACTGTTTTAAAAGAACGAATTCGAAATATGGCAAATTTACCTGTGCCAGAAGACAACATAGATATTCCGTGCACTTATATTCAACCCAGCCGTGACTTTTTGGTTTCAAAGCGAGCAGTGGCCAAACTAACAGCGCACTGTAGTAATATTGAAATCATAAACTTAGCGGGTGGTCACTTTATTGTTCAATCTAACCCGGTAGGATGTGCAGAGGCTTTGTTGACTGTTTTAGAGAGATTCAAATGAGATACACAATTGCAATGTTGTTATGGTTAGTGTTGCCGGTTCACGCTAAGCAGAGCGTATGTTTTGGAACCACAGCTAATGGCAGTTTAAAAGCTGGAGTGCAGCTACCACGAAGTGGCAACAATTTTATTGTTTACAGTGATATAGCTCGTTTAGCTGGCCGAACACATGTGCATTCCACGGTTTACGATATAGTGGTTAATGCTTATAAAAATTTAGAAAAATTAGAGCGAGAGAAAGTATACAAGTATGCAGAAACTGGCTTTGCTGATGGCGGGAAATTTAGGCCGCACAAAACACATCAGAATGGTTTGTCTGTCGACTTTATGACACCAGTTTTGAATAACAACAAAGAGTCTGTGCATTTACCTACACATCCATTCAATAAATTTGGGTACAACATTGAATTCAGCCCAGACGGTTTTTATGCGAATTATGAAATTGATTATGTCGCGTTAGCTGCGCATATTGTGGAACTACACAAAGAATCGAAAAAACGCGCTGTAGATATTTGGCGCGTTATCTTCGACCCCAAGTTACAACCTAATTTATTCAAAACTAAGTACGGCGGTTACCTGAAAACTCATATTCAATTTTCGACAAAGCCTTCATGGGTTCGGCATGACGAACATTATCATGTCGACTTTGCGGTTAAATGTGAATCTTGAGTTCAGCTTGCTTTTGCCCTTGCTTGTTTATGGTAATGTCTAAGCGCATGCTCTTGTTGTCTTGGGCTACTAAAACTCGATACGCGTTTTAAATAACCAATAACACGTGTTGCCCAGTCTACATTGTTGGAATGGCATTTAGGGCAATTATGATGGGTGCGTTTGTCTATGTGGTTGCAGGTATTACAAATGGTAATTTTGATATTGGTGGTCCAATAATTACAGCCTGCGTGGGCGGCCATTTGGTAAATTCGGTAGTATTGTGCTTGGTCTGGATACTCTTCAAGATTAAGGTGTAGGGCACTGCCTCCATCTAAAAATTGGTTAAGCTTTTTGCCGTGTAAAATAAACTTATCGGCAATATTTATGCTGTTATCTTCAACTGCATAAAAATACGAGTTGTAACAATCTCGATTAACTGACAGACCTGCTTTTTTATCCCATTTTGAATTTTTAACCCCTAAGTTCTCTGCCGGTACAAACTCGGTATTAAATTTATAACCCCAATGCGTTGATGCTTGGCGATTGGATTGGTAAATAATTTTTAGCTGCTTTTGCACAAACTCAATATAGTCAGCATTATTGCTGGCGGTTAAACCTAACGACTCAGCCGCTTCCACCATGCCGTTAATGCCTATGGTTAAAAACTGTTTATCTAGTTGGATAAAGCCTGCATCGTAAACAGGCAATAGGCCATGAGTTAAATATTGTTCAATAAGTTTTCGATAGGCTACTTGGTATTTATGTACACGTTCAACCACGCTGTGTAAATCTAACTTTCTTTGAATAAGTTGATTGATATTAATGGTGACTACATTAATTGAGCCAGTTGCGACGCCACCGGCGCCAAGTGAGTATGAAAAGGTATTGTCATTAATTTCATTACGTAATCGGCAACAAGAAGCAAGTGAATCTGGGTTATCCGACATATAGACAAAAAAGCTGTTTCCTTTGGCGTTTTGTTCTGCGCAAAACGCGGCAAATTCTGTATCGGCAATTTCGCCATTATTAGTTAACAGCGCGGCGGTTACTACTGGGTAGGTCAATATGGCTTTGCTGCGCTCGCTATTAAACCAGTCCATAAAAAATGCTTGTAGTACTTGAATGCTTGGCCAGTTTGGAGAGTGATCTTGTGTTTGATAACTTTTGTTTTCATCATGCGGAAATACAAAATTTTCAAACATGGCTTGGCCAAAATTTTCAGAAAACAAACTAATGTTCCAAAACACTGACTGATAACCACGCGCAGCGGCCGGTTGATTTAAACTGTAGACGACATGTTGCAAGTGTTCTTGAATGACATGCGGATGGCTGGTTAGGTAGTTGTCGCCATAATCACGACGTGCAAAATAATCAAAATAAGTTAAAAACTCAACGGTTGCGACTGCCCCTGCAAATTGTGCACTTACCGCAAATACTAGGTTGATAAAAGTGCCACAAAAGGAGGCTAAATGTTGTGGTGCCTTTGATTCGCCTCCTAATTCAGTTAAACCATTTAGCAGCAAAGGGTACAAATTTAAACTGACACAATAAGGTTTAAGTGAACTTTCATCGTGCGCGTAAATTAAGTGTTCATTTAAATCTCGTAGGTATTGCTCTGCTGTGGTTTGGTCAAAATGCTGTTTAATACTGTGGCACAACAGCTCACGGTTAACAGCAATATTAATGTCTTTATGCAGCTCATTTTCGAGCGTAGCAATATTTTTAACTGACACATTTGCGTTCGCATCGTATTTTGAGCCATCGGCTGCATTATCTGCAGCTAAATAGTTTTCAATAAAACTGACTTTTTCTTGCACTAGCTGGGTAGGTATATGGCGCATTATTTTTCTCGTTATCTATATGTTGTGAAATTAGCCTTTAATGTATCCATATATAGTGTTGCTGCAATTTGAAATAAGCGGCCAGTTGACCCTAATCAAACAAAACTTTATTAATGAATTCTCACATAAAAATTAGGGATTTATTGGCATGTTTGAGCTAAATCAATATAAATAGCTTTTAGCCCAGCCTTTCAGGAGCCTCACAGACAGCCCACTTCTGTGTTGTATCATTTTGAAAGGTGCCTACATTCCTGCAATGATACGCCTTGAATTGAACTGTCTGTGATGGCTCTGATACTCGCAATTTATATTGATTTAGCTCTAGTTAACAACTAGATCATTTCGACTAAACAGTTATGATTACTCAAGTAACAAATCATGCTAACTTTGAAGCTAGGTTAAACTATATTCAGGGAGATAATATGGCTTTTAGAAAACTTGCATTGCTAACAATTATTTTGTTTGCAGCACTTCACACTCAAGCGAAAACAATCAGAGCACACGGGTGCGGGCAAGATTTTGTTCGCATTGGTGATTCTAAATGGGACGTAATAGCTAAATGCGGCGAGCCTTTGCATACCGAGGTCATTTCGGGAGACAGCCAGAATAAAAAGGAGTTACTGGTTTATAACGCTAAGCTATATCCAGCCCATAAGAAGTTAATTTTTTCGTTTGAATCTGGACAACTAGAAGAAATCAAATTAACCAACTAAGGTGTCCTAAGCTGTTAAAAAAACGGGGCTTCAACAGCCCCGCTATAAAATTTAAAAACCTTTTTTCTGCTGGCGGGCGCCAGTTTGCACCTGTCGATACATTTTACTCAAGGCTTTATCTTTAGCGCGTTTTTGCTGCAAACTATCTGCATTGTGCGCTTGTTCGCGTAATAACTTGCGATAGTTTTCCAATCGCCGTGTATCTAAATCACCTTGGTTTATTGCTTTAACAACAGCGCAGCCAGGTTCATTCTCATGCTGGCAATTGCTAAATCGACACTGCTGGGCAAATTCTTCAATATCAGCAAAAGTTTGTTTTACTCCGGTTTCACACGCTGGTAACTGCAATTCACGCATACCTGGAGTGTCGAGCAATATAGCTCCCGATGGCATAAAATGAATTGAACGAGCTGTTGTTGTGTGTCGACCTTTTGCATCGTCTTCACGAATACCTGCAGTTGCCTGAGTTGATTCACCCAATAAGGTGTTAATCAAGCTAGACTTACCAACCCCTGATGAGCCAACAACAGAAACTGTATTGCCTAAGCGGCAGTATGTTTGCAGTGCTGAACAACTAGAAGAATCTAAACCATTAACTGCCTCTACGGCTAAATAAGGCTCTAGAGCTTGAACTTGAGCAATTAATGGCGCTGCATCGTCACATAAATCCACTTTAGTTAAGATGATAACTGGGGTGATTTGTGCTTGATGCGCGAGTGCCAAGTAACGTTCTATTCGGCTCAAATTAAAATCTTGATTCAGTGAACTAACAATAAACAAGCTATCAATATTGGCAGCAATAAATTGTTCATTAACCTTAGTTCCCGCAGCTTTACGGCTGATAAGCGATTTGCGTTCTAATAATCGGCTGAAACTATACTCAGCCGTTAGTAGCAACCAATCGCCGACTGTCATTATTGGTAAGCTCGCTGTAATCGGTAATTTAATTTGTTGCTGTTCAAGCTGAACAAGATATTCACTTCTATGATGAGCAACAATTCGCCCACACTGTAACTGTTCAAATTCGTCTAAAGAAAGTTGTTGTTGATAAAACGATTGCCAACCTAGTTGTTGCAAAGAAATATTTGTATTCATTATTTTTCTCTAACCAAAACAGCACATTGCTGTTATGCAAGAAAGCAGGAGTAATGAATATCATGACTCCCGGTAGATAATTTCACCGGGTAAAGAGCTTGGAAAGGGTAGAACTAACGAGGTAATTTTTTAGTTCTGAGCTTTTACCGGGTGGGTGTGAATTACAATCATCAATTTCTCCTTACTCAATATCTGCTAAATGTCGTAAACAATGCCAGTTTATACCTTTATTGCTTAGTGATAAACATTATGACTTTAATAATCTGAACTATTATATAAAGAGTAGCTGGTTTTGCTGGAGGCGATATGCAGGTAATTCGGCCAATTCGCATGGAAGACTTAGACTCATTGGTGATAGTAGCACAAACATCTGGGCATGGTTTTACCTCACTGCCCAATAATAAAGCCGTGTTAACGCAACGCATTGAAAATAGTATAACTGCTATGGCATTGCCTGCTGATCACCATTTTGGTCAACAAAATCAAAGTTATTTGTTTGTATTGGAAGATTTATCGACCAAACAGATACTCGGCACCAGCGGTATCACATCAGCTGTCGGGTTAGACGATTCTTTTTACCATTACCGCATCAGTAAAGTTGTGCATAGTTCGCCGACTTTGGGCATTTATAACCCACAAGAAGTTTTAACCTTGTGTAACGACTACACAGGCGCAACTGAGGTTGGCAGTTTGTATTTAACCGAGCAAGCTCGCGGCTCTGGTCTTGGCATTATTTTATCCAAGTTTAGATTTTTATTTATTGCTGAAAATAGGCATAGGTTTAATGACAGAATATTTGCCGAAATGCGTGGGGTAACTGACGATAAAGGCCATTCGCCGTTTTGGCATTGGTTAGAAAAACACTTTTTCCAGCTCGACTTTCCCACTGCCGACTATCTCACTGGCATAGGCAAAAAAAGTTTTATTGCCGAATTAATGCCGCGCTTCCCAATTTATATATGCTTGTTAGACAAACAAGCGCGCAAAGTAATTGGCCAAGTTCACCCTAATACAGAGCCAGCGCTTGCTATGTTGAAACGCGAAGGTTTTCGCTACACAGGTTATGTCGATATTTTTGATGCTGGGCCTACTGTTGAGGCTGAGCTTAAACAAATACGCAGTGTAAAAGCCAGTCAAAAATTATCGGTGGCAATTTGTACCCGCAATGATGATGAATCTGTGCCGCTTAAATCGGCTTTGGTCTGCAATACTAAAGTCAGTGAATTTCGCGCGGCAAAACTTGATTGTTGGGTGGATGAAATTGCCAATCGGTTAATGTTAACCGCTAAACAAGCCAAAGCTTTGAATGTAGAGCAAGATGAGTCGGTGAGAATTTTACTAATGTAAAAATATCAAGATAGAGGTGGATCGCGGAGGTGGTATGCAAAACAAAGTGCATTGTATTAACCATCAATGGATTGTCGGTGATGGTAGAGCGTTTGAGAAAATAGACCCAACTAAAGGTCAACAAGTTTGGTATGGCAGTGCCGCCAGTGCTGAGCAAGTAAATCAAGCAGTTATGGCTGCCAAGCAGCAACTTGTGCCTTGGATGCAAACGCCGTTTAAACAGCGCCTAAATATTTGTCGCCAATTCGCCAAATTAGTCGCTGAGTATAAAACTATCTTAGCGCATACAATTTCATCTGAAACTGGTAAACCTATTTGGGAAGCGGAAACAGAAGTTGCCGCTGTTATTGGCAAAATTGAAATTTCCCGCAAAGCTTATCATCAACGTACAGGTGGAAAACGTCAGCAGCTTGGAGCAAATCAAGCTAGTTTAACCCACAAAGCTCGCGGTGTTTGTGCCGTATTAGGGCCGTTTAATTTTCCAGCGCATTTACCTAATGGGCATATAGTGCCAGCACTTTTGGCGGGCAACACAGTGGTATTTAAACCAAGCGAACAAGCGCCAAAAACCGCTGATTTAATGCTGCGATTGTGGATTAAAGCAGGTTTGCCCGCAGGTGTGGTTAATTTAGTACAAGGAGATAAAACTACCAGTCAAAGTTTAGTGCAGCACCCGGACGTTGTTGGGGTATTTTTTACTGGCAGTTCACAAACAGGTATTGCCATTCAGCGTGCTTGTTTAGACTATCCGTACAAGGTTTTAGCTTTAGAAATGGGCGGCAATAATCCGTTAGTGGTAGATTCTGATGTAGATATTAATGCTGCGGTTTATCACATCATACAATCTGCATATATCACAGCTGGGCAAAGATGTACCTGTGCACGGCGCTTAATATTACCTGCAAATACAGCAGAAAGTTTTTATTTTAGCCAGCAACTCATTGAAGCATTAATTATTAAACTCAAACAGCTAAAAGTGACTCATTATGATGCTGAGCCTGCAGGTTTTTATGGTTCTGTGGTGTCGCTGGCGGCGGCTAACCAACTGTTAATGTCGCAGCAAAAATTAATCAGCGCGGGAGCGAATGCTTTGTTGAGCATGCAGCATTTAGAGCGCGATACAGGTTTATTATCGCCAGGCTTGTTGGATGTTAGCCAAGTTTCGCCTGAAAATATGCCTGATGAAGAAGACTTTGGCCCACTGTTAAAGGTGCAATATTACCAAGATTTTGATCATGCAATAGAGCTAGCAAACAACACGCGCTATGGATTATCCGCTGGTTTATTGAGTAACGACAAAGCTAAATTTAAGCAATTTTTACAATTAAGCCGAGCAGGTATAGTGAATTGGAATTTACCAACAACCGGGGCGAGTGGCAGTGCGCCTTTTGGTGGTGTTGGTTTAAGTGGCAACGCTAGACCCAGTGCATTTTATGCGGCGGATTATTGTGCTTATCCGGTAGCGAGTATGCAGGCAAAACAACTTATTTTGCCTGCGAATTTGCCACAGGGTTATTAGTAGTAACAGATATTAGTCTTTACTATCACAACAACTAGTTGTCGCTTGAGTTTCACCACAGCTAGTTGATGGTGCACAGCAAGATGTAGTTTTCACCGGTTCACCGCGTAGCTGGCTATTGGCTTCTTTAATTATTTGTAATGCCGAGCGAATCACAATTAAAGCAATTACAGCGGCAATTAGCCAATCAGGCCAAGCTGCATTAACAACTGGTACCAATAGCGCCGCAACTATTACACCGCAGTTGGCGAGCATATCATTGCGCGAACAAATCCAACTGGCACGCAGGTTGACGTCGCCTTGTCTAAACTGATACAAAATTAAAAAACAACAGACGTTTACCACTAAGGCTAATACAGCAACCCAAGTCATAATAAATTCGTCAGGTGTTGCTTGGGTGTAAATTTTCCAGCCAATGTGTACCAATACAAACACGCCCAAACTAAGTTGTAGATAGCCATTAACTAAAGCGGAGCGCGCTTTTTGCACTATGGTTTTACCAACTGCGTATAAGCTCAAACTATAAACGACTGCGTCTGCTAGCATGTCGAGTGAATCGGCCATTAACGAGGTTGAATTAGCGATCCAACCAGCAATAAACTCCACAAAAAACATCACTGCATTGAGTATTAATACAATCCAAAGTAGTTGTCGTTCTTTGTTGTTTTTTGCTTCGGTTGCACAGCAGCCCGACATAGTGAACTCCTCAAAAATCAATTGTTAAAATGAGTATACGCTTGCAAACAAAGATGTAAAAGGTGGAAAAAGTAGGGGAATAGCTTGGTGAAAATACGTGGCTAATACAAGTTTAGCCACGCAATAAGTTGGATGTTCAATTACTTATGACTAGTTAACAGTTAGTAGTAACCAACACTATTGGCATAATTAATTAACTTAGTACCGTAGTTGCCACCCCATTGATAACCGTAACGACGCTCAGGTTCAACTTGCATAATGTCGTACACCTTGCCTGCGCCTGGCGGGTTATCGCTTGCAGAGCGGCCACTGAAAAAGCCGGTATTGGCGTCAACATCATAAAAGCGATACCACATAGTGCTGCCAGCTTGGGTTTGAATTGGATTATAGTTGTCGTCGCTGCTGCTCTTTGGTCGACTTATATAAGTAGTATCAGCAACTTGTACTTGCGGATCTTTATACCAAGCAAGTGCAGACTTTACAGCCATTTCTACCGCATCACTTTGTGGACGTGTCATTAAAAACGCTGCGACCAACACAGATTCTTTACCGCTTTTTGACGCAAGTTCATACGAACGCGCCGGTTTAGGTAAATAATCGTCAACACCGTGCTGTGCACACCACACAGTTAATTTACCATCTTGGATGATTTGCGCTTTTAAAATGAAATTTACACCCTGTTTAATGGATAAATCAATTTGCTCAATTTGGCTAGAAGTGAGTAGGTCGTTATTTAATGGTGCTTCTTGGCGCTGGGCTTTATCTAATAAAATTAATACACGCGCCATAGCATCATCGTTAAAGGTCACGTGATCAGAATAAGAGCTGCCGCCACGTGCAGGATAAACTTGTGGCCAACCACCAGTTGATGTTTGCATGGTTAATAAAAAGTCGACTGCTGCACGCGCACCATCACGATATTTTATGTCGCCAGTTCTTTGATAAACGTCGGCTAAAAACAAAATTTCAGAAACGGTTGCATCATTGTCAATTGTGCCCAGCTCAATGCCATTGCCAACCCAGCCCGAGCGCGCATCAGAACCATTCCACGGCGTTTGATATTTACTTACACCGTATTTGTAAAAACCGCCATGGGGCATTTGCCAAGTTAAAATATTATCGGCAATTTGTTTATCATCAGAAATTTTTTCTTGCTCACTACCTTGGTCTGCTAACCAATCCTGATAATTATCTAGCTCGCCATAAACAGGGTTACCTTGTTGGTTTAATAACGGTCCAGAGTGAACATCACACGCATTTGCAACGATATCACCACCTTTTATGGTGAGTGAGTCAATGTTAGGTAAACCTGCATCTGTTTCAGCAGTTAATACGATTGAATATAAACCTTTGTCCAAGGTCAGCTGCTGGCTTTCTTGCTGCCAGTTATCCCAATCAGTTGTGCTAATAAACTGATATGTTGCGCTTTGCTCTGCACCGGTGGCTAAATTTGTTACTGTTAATTTACCCGAACGACTGCTACCGGTGGCAAACCTAGCCATAAAAATATAATCGTCAGCTTGTTTAAGCTCAACCTGCCAACTAATTTGTGCACCCACTTGGTTAACTGTATCGATAAAACCAATGCCATTAAAACCTAAATGTTTATCGTCCACTTGGCCATCGTATTGGCACAAGCCAGTGGTCATTTCTTCTATGGTTAATTCAGCATGAATATTGTCACTGGTACTGCTTGGAGCATCAATGTCTACACTGACAGATTTACAGCCAGCTAAGCATATCGCAGCGATTAAACCGCTCAAGAGAGTTTTGTGCACTATATTTCTCCGATCAATTGGAATTGTTTTGATTCGTTTGTGGCTACCAATATAAATGACATGTTAAATTTGTAAAATGTTTTTTATGCTTGTGTGAGATGGCCGCTTAGGCATATTATGCAAGAATATCAATATCTAGGATCACCAAGGAATGGCAAAATTCATTCAATTTCTGCTAGTTAGTTTAATTTTTACTGCCACCGGTAGCCAAGCAAGCGTATTAAAAGGCTCAGTCTATTTTGCAGAAAAAAACTACACAAACGCTTATGAAGAATACAGCCGAAGCGCTCAACTTGGCAACGCGCATGCTTATTATCAATTAGCTGTGATGGCTTATAATGGCTTAGGGCAAGCAGCAAACGAAGGACAAGCTGCGGTATGGTTTTATTTAGCTGCAGAGCAGAATTTTCAAGATGCAGACAAAATGTACCAAGATATTTTGGCTATGTTCGATCCTAAGCAACAAAAAATCATTCAACAACAAGCGGCTCACTACCAAAAAATATTTGGCCAAAAGAGCATTAAACAAAAATACTATCCGACTATCACGCCCGAACGTTTAACGACACAAATAGTTGTTTCACAGAGTTTAACCGCTGACGATGAAAATGCCTTTGCTGATGAGTTCGATGAAGTACTAGCAGACATCGAGTTTGATATGGAAGACAGCGATGGGGTGGGTTTTAACTGGAACAAAATGAATCAACAACGACTTAACGCCGCAGCCAAAAGCGACAAATTGATGAATGCGCCGTATTTAGCTTTGGTTGATTATTACTTAGCTGCAGACGGAAGCCTACGTGATTTAATGCCCTTTAATCAACTTGGTCGAATAGACAGAGCAATGGCAGCGCTTAAAACAACACAGTTAGAACCAGCAACTTATGCCGAATCGCCGGTTAATTTTGTCCAACGCGCATCTTTAGGTGTAGCTAGATACGACAGTTTTAAAATGATGGATAAATTTCCGCGTTTATATACCAAAATTAAGCGCCAAGCAGCTAAGTTGCGTAAAGATAAAAGTGCCGATGGACAATTTGAACTCGCCATGATGCTGGCCAATTTTTCTTGGGCAAAAAAACATCCAACCGAAGAAATAGACATACTAACAGAGCTTGCAAAGCAACATATGGTTGCTGCGCAATATGAACTGGGGTTGGCTTTATACCGGCAACAAATTAATGTCGAACAGGGGATAAACTGGTTATTTACCGCCGCACAATACGGCCATGAAAAAGCCGCTTTTCATGTCGCACAAATAAATCAATTTAGCCCTTGGGTAGCGCATGACACACACAAAGCCTACTTGTGGTATCAGCAAAGTGAATCTTTAATACCTGCCCAGTTGAAGTTAACGGAAATAAATTTAACGTCAAAAGACAAAAACTTACATAACTTTAAATTAGCAAAAACACGTTTAAATAAGCTTAAAAAACTTGCGAATAAAGATCCTGACTATGAGTTTTTAAACGCACTTTATTTTAAAAACAAACCATCAAGAAACTTACCTTTGGCACTGAAACACATGCGAACTGCAATTAGATTGGCTGATAGCTACAACTGGGATTCAAGTGCTTGGCAAGATATGTTGGCCGATTGGACACAAGGTCGAGTGACCATTAGCAAAGAAGGCGAAGTCAGCCAATAAACTTTACTTTTGGCCTATTTGAACTATAAATTTAATATTCATTTGAGCCGAGCGAGTAAATGAAAAAACCTTTTTTAAGCTACTTTATTGGCCTATTCTGCTTGTTAATTAGCTGTAATCTAAGTGCGCTGAACGTTGTTTACGTATTACCGGATTACGAAGAACACCAATTTTGGTATTGGGTGGCTGATGTTGTTAAAGCCGTCGGCAAACAACAGCAAATTGAAGTTGAAATTTATCACGTTTCCAATAATAGATTCACGCTGGCAGAAAAAATGACAGAGGTCGCCGCACGTGAACGTAAACCCGACTATGTAGTATTTCGACCGTTTCAAGGCTCAAGCCAACTGGTTTTTGAAACTTTAGAGCGGGCAAAAATTCCTTTTATAACACTAGAACGCGTCTTTGAAGGTAAAGAGGCTGAATTATTAAAACGTCCACAACAAACGTTTAAATTTTGGTTAGATGAAATTGAATACGACCAAAAAAAAGCGGGCGCTAAATTAACCGAAAAATTGCATCAAGAATTTACCAAAGACAATGCAGAAAAAGTAGCTCAGCTTACAGGACTAGGCGGCGTTTACGACAGAGTATCAAGCGGGCGTGAAGATGGTTTAAGAATGTATCTACGCCAAACTAACAAAGTTTTACTTAACCAAGTGTTCCCAATGCAGTTTTCGCAGGCTGTGCTAAGCCAAAGATTTAGCAGAGTATTAAGCCGCTACCCTGACACAGATATTTTTTGGTGTGCAAGCGCGCAGATGGCATTAGAAGTTAATTTGCAGAGTGGTAAATCTACCAGTGGTAAAAAATGGTATATAGGTGCTTTTGATTGGCTACCTGAAGCTGTAGAACAAATTAAAACTGGCAAAATAACCGCATTAATTGGCGGACATTTTTTAATGGGCGCGCAGGCGCTAATCAATATTATTGAAAAAGATCGTCAACAAACGAGCCTAAAAAAAGACTATCAATTTGAATTGATTGATGCGGTCAATGTCGCGCAGTTTTCACCCTTTATCAAACAACATAAATGGCAACAAGCTGATTATTCGAAATTTATCTTGAGTAGCAATAATCCAAACCCACCCGTTTTAAGTGTTGAGAATCTAATCAAACAAAATTAAGAATATTACGACACAATCATTGTAAATGTTTTCATTAATGATATCTTGATAGCTAAATTCCAAAAACAGAACAAAAACTATGCCTACACGTAGACAATTTATTCAAACAACCGCGGCCACTGCTGTTGCGGCAACAACGCTATCAGCCTGTTCCAAGGAAGAGCAAATGTCTTTACCAAAAATTTCTCATACCGTCTTTTTCTGGTTGAAAAATCCGGATTCTATTGAAGACCGCAGCAAGTTAGTAGAAGGACTAAAAACACTAGGGCAAATTGAACAAGTAAAAGCCATACATATAGGTGTACCGGCAAGCACTGAACAACGCGAAGTTGTAGTGAATAGTTACCAAGTTTCTGAACTACTGATGTTTGAAAATGTAGAAGATGAAAAAATCTATCAATCGCATCCAATCCATCAAGCTTTTGTTGAAAATTGTAGCCACCTTTGGCAAAAGGTCGAGGTGTACGACTCAGTTGCGGTTTAACCTATTTAAATTGGACTAATCCAACATCAACAATCATTCGTATCACAGTTTGTAGTTATAACTACACAACAAGGACTGTGGTTCTGCTTTTAGCCTGTTCGGGCTTGTCTGCACAAGGCAAGCCCAAACAGGCTTTTTTCAAGAGTGATATTGAATGAATAGTTTTAAAGGTAACAAATGCCATTTGCCTACTAAGTTGTGCCCAGTTTGTTTACTAGAATTTACTTGGCGAAAAAAGTGGGCAAATAACTGGCAGCAGGTGAAGTATTGTTCCAAACGTTGTCGGAGTGAGGCAAGGGTATGAGCAACTTAAATCTGCCTGCCGATAACAGTATAAAAACAGTGCGCTTAATATTAGGTGATCAACTAAACGCCAACCATTCTTGGTATAAACAAAAAGACCCTTCTGTGCTGTATGTTATCGCCGAACTTAAACAAGAAACCGACTATGTAATGCACCACATTCAAAAGGTCTGCGCGTTTTTTGCTGCGATGGAAAATTTTGCTAGCGCTTTAAGCAAGGCGGGACACAAGGTTTTACATTTAACGATAGATCAAACTTGCGAATACCCAAGTTTGAATGGCCTGGTTGTCAGTTTAGTTAATCACTACCAAGCACAACAATTTGAATATCAGTTGCCCGATGAATACAGACTAAGGCAACAACTTGAGCAGTTATCTAAACAACTCGCTTGTGACAGCCGACAATTTCAAACCGAGCACTTTTTTCTTGCCGATGATGAATTAAGAAAATATTTTTCTGCTGGTAAACACCATAGGATGGAAGCTTTTTACCGCAAAATGCGCAAACGCTTTTGTATATTAATGGACGGAGAAAAGCCTTTGGGTGACAAATGGAATTTTGATGCAGACAATCGCAATAAACTCAAAGCGCAAGATTTAGCTGCAATTCCACAACCTCTAATTTTTGCTAATTCAGTGGTAAATATTCTAGCAAGGCTTAAGCGCCATAAGGTTAAAACCTTTGGCCAAACCGATAAAGAATTATTATGGCCGGTTAACCGCCAACAAGCTTTGCAATTACTCGATTATTTTTGCCAACACTGTTTGCCGAAGTTTGGCTATTTTCAAGATGCAATGACCTGCCGGGCAGACAATTTACTCAATAAAAAACAATGGAGTTTGTACCACTCACGCTTGTCATTTGCATTGAACAGTAAAATGCTCAGTCCGCAGTTAGTCGTAAACAAGGCATTAGCAGCGTATAACAATTCGAATATTCAATTGGCGCAAGTTGAAGGTTTTATCCGCCAAATATTAGGCTGGCGCGAGTTTGTTAGAGGAATTTATTGGGCAAATATGCCACATTATCAGAGCATGAATTATCTTGAAGCGAATAATCAATTGCCCGAGTGGTTTTGGCACGGGCAAACCAAAATGAACTGTATGCGCCATGCAATTGAACAGTCGTTAGAATATGCTTACGCCCATCATATTCAAAGGCTAATGGTTACCGGGAACTTTTGTTTAATTGCCGGTATTAACCCAGACCAAGTAGATGCTTGGTACCTAGGTATTTATATTGATGCCATCGAGTGGGTTGAGCTGCCGAATACGCGTGGCATGAGCCAGTTTGCTGGCGGTGGTATAGTGGGGTCAAAAGCTTATGCCGCAAGTGGCAACTATATTAATAAAATGACTGACTACTGCAATAGTTGTCATTACCAGGTTAAACAATCGGTTGGTGATAATGCCTGCCCACTTAACGCCTTATATTGGCATTTTATGTTAAAACACCAACAGAGCTTTAGTGCCAACCCTCGCAATAAAATGGTCTATGCCAACTGGCAAAAAAACACCGAAGACAAACAACAGCAAATTCTTGCAAGGGCTGAAAGTTTGTTGGCGAATTTAAATCAACTCTAATTGCACAATTATTTAATTCACTAACAATTTTTCTAGCACGATAACCTGCAAATTATCAACCAGCGGTACACCAACATCTCTATCGAGTGGAAATGGGAATTTGATAGATGTGCTTTTGTACCCTTGGCGTTTATAAAACTCAATTAGCTCAAGCCTTGGTTCAAGCACACTAAGGATTAGTCTATTGACATCAGGCACCTTGCTGGATATTTCTTCTGCTTTTTTCAAAAGGTATTTTCCATAACCAGAGTTTTGCCGGTTGCAAGCAACTCCAAGCCCACCGATCTCTATAGTGTTTTGCTGTCTTTTGAGGTTAAAACAGCCAATATACTGATCTTTGTCTTTTAGCAGAAAGTACTTATATTGCTTGTTAATTTCGTTGGTAATTGTGTTTGCTGTTGCTCGCTGGCCTGCCACCAAATGCTTTTCCGTTGTCCAGCTCGGACCGGTTCGATAAGAATCATTCAGTATATTTACAACATGCCCAACCAAATCTGAGTTTACTTCAACTATCATTCTTACTTTCCTTGTTATCTATTTTAAAGCTAAATAAATTTGGGGATCTCGCGGGACAACATTAAGCCGTTTCACCCTCGACGGCTTTTTTCGGTACTTTCCTATGGGTTGTTAAAGTTAACTTGCGCCACAGCCATTCAAATGGCCCTTGGTTAAAGCATTTAAAATACATTTGTGTACATAGCAACTGAATGGCAATGAACACTGCAGCAATTAGCAGATAATCGACTCGAACCGCGGTTAAGTGAAACTCTGGCATAATATAACGCAACAAAATAGCCATACAGATTGATTGTGTTAAGTACAAAGTTAACGATAGTTTGCCAGCATTTGAGAGCCAGTTCAGACCTAGCTTAACCTTAGCACTATTGGCTTGCACAAACTTGACTAGAAAGCTTGCGTACACAAGCCCAACAAACAAGCCTGAAATATTTGCCAGTTCATGCGATAACAAAAAATACCTATGCTCATTCACCATGCGCAAATAAATATCCAAGCCAATAATTAAACTTGCAATAACACAGAGCTTTAACATGGTTTTGGCGGATAATCCTTGGGTAAAAAAGTCTGTTTTATACAAGTAACCACCAAGCAACATCACGCCAGAAATTTGTAAAAAGAAAAAGGTTGGTATAACCGCAAGGCCAATTAACCAAGCGTAAAACTGCATTTCAATTTGAAATAAATAACTGCCGTACCACAGATTGTGTGCTTCAAGATATTCAGCACTGTCGCGATAAAACACCTGTTGATCAGGAAATAGTGCGGCGAAACAGGCTATCAACAAACCAATTACCCAACCAATACAGATATAAACAAGTGCTTTTTTACGCATTTCTTCTGCAGCTAGTGATAATTTATCAACAATAAACAAAGCACTTACAGCATACATAAATAAAATGTCACCAGCGTAGATAAACACTGTATGCAAAAAGCCAAATAACAATAACCAATGCAGTCGCGCTTTGATCAATGCTTGATAATTCTGTTGCTCGTTATTGAGTTTGTGATATTGAATTGCTAGCCCAGCACCAAAAACCAAACACAGCAGGGTACGAAAACGCCCATCAAAAAATAGTGCATTTAGACTAATAACAATTTTATCGGACAGCGGCGAAGGTGATAAAAGCACATAGTCAAATTCCAACATGCCAAGGCTATAAATGTTCATTAACAAAATGCCTAAAATGGCGACACCGCGAATAAGGTCGATAGATTGAATACGCATCTTGGTTTTATTCCTCTATCACCTGAGGCGGCAAATAAATAGTGAACTCATTTAATGGTTCAATCAGTACACTGTATGGCTGATTTTGTTCGGCTTGAGTAACTAAGTTTAGTTTGCTCAGTAACTGGAAATTGGCCGATTTTACTTGTGCTGGCTTCACCGCTAGCTCTTTATGCCACACTCTATAAGTGCCGAGTTTGCCGTCTCGTCGATAATAAAACCCAGCGAGTGGGTGAGTTAAATACACCAGTGCGGATTCTGTGTCTGGAAAGCCGCTGAAATCAAATTTATCCTGCTCTGTTTGGGTTAATTCAACTTTGGCTGCTGCCCAATCTGCTTGGGTGTGCATTTGGTATTTTTGATAAAGGCCTGTGTTGTGGTCAAACTCGCAGTCAAATTTCACTTTGCCTGCGTGCCAAGGCAAGTTCCATAAATACCTTGGTACGGCTAAAGTCCACGAATCGAGTGTTGTACCTAAAAACCATACACAGCGTTCATTGGTTTTACTGTCGATTATGTATATCCGGTAGTTGGTTTGGCCCATAGTAAATTTAGGGAAGGGGAATACCGCCGAGGTAAAATCAACATCAATAAATGGCACAACTGATATTAGGCCACACGCCTGATCGTTAATTTGCACAGTGTCTAATTTAAAACGCGCGGGGAAAAGACCTGCAAAACGCTCTGCGGGTACTGCGTAAGTAATAATGGCAAAATGTTTTAACCCACAGAGTACATCTATGCCTTTTGGTTGTGGGCGAGGTGTTAAATATTCCTTCATTTTCCTAGCTGCTTGCATAGTTATTCCTTTATATCGAAAAATTAAATCTATTTATTATTCATGCTGGCCAATCGTCGCCTGCTTTTCGTGCAATATAATCAAAATGAAGTTCAGTACCAAAAGGCTCAATCGGTATCTCTTGCTCGTTAATGGTTATTTTCATCGCCTGCAAGTTTTGCATCTCGCTAAGAATTGCTAGGGTCGCGTGAATACCACTAACGCGAGCGTTGTCGAGTAAATCTGCCACTAAAGTCTTTTGCTCTGGCGTTAAAGCTAATAAAGCGTGATTTATCTTTTCTTCTTCAGAGAATGTATTTTGTCTGAGCTTTTCAGCCAGAGGTGACGTACTCGCGTTCACAAATTTATCAATTAAGGTTTTGTACTCTTCCAATGAACTCATATTTTTTCTTTTTATCAATTAACTGAACAGCTTTACTTTAGCATTTTAACCCACAAAATAATGCGACATATTTAAATATGCTTGTTTGATATGTTCGACTAATAACTTAATTTTATTCGGTGGATGTTTGGTAAAAGGGTATACAGCATAAACCCCCAAAGTTTTGCCAACTAGCTTTGGAAATAACTCGACTAATTCGCCGCTGACTAGATCAGGATACACCAAACATCTAGGTACATAAGCAATACCATGACCAGCTAACACAGCTTTGCGTAACGCGCTGGCGTTGTTGGTTGAAAACGCCCCTTCAATACGCACGAAATAATTACCTGTATCCGATTTAAATTCCCATTCGTTGGCGCCAGAGGTTTGGTAACTATATTTTAAACAATTGTGTTGTTGCAGCGCTTTGGGGGTTGGTGGTTTGCCATATTGTTTAATGTAATTGGGCGATGCACAAACAACCCATTGCGAATCTATTATATGTTTGGCGATTAAGCTGGAGTCTTCTAATAAACCTGTGCGAATTACTAAATCGTATCCTTCATTAATTAAATCAACAAAACGGTTATCCATCGACATATCGACAGTTAAGCCCGGGTGTTGATTACAAAATTGTGCAACCGACTCAGCTAATAACAAATCACCAGAAATAGTGGGCACCGACATTTTGATATGACCGGCAATTTTTTCGCCTAAACCAGAAACTGAATGTATCGCTTCTGTCGTTGCTTGCTCAACTTGTTTGGCGCGTATCGCTAAAATACTACCAGCTTCAGTAACTGTTAGTTTGCGGGTGGTGCGATAGAGCAATTGCACGCCCAACTCTTTTTCTAGCCGAGCAATGCGTTTACTTACCACCGAATTGGTTAAGTTATTCACCTCAGCCGCTTTGCTAAAACTGCCAAGCTCAATTACTTGTGAAAATAGAATTAAGTCGTTTGCCAACATATTTATTTGTTTTTGGAATTAGTGTTGTTCATTATTTCTATTTATCGACAAAAGATAAAGCGTTATTGTTTGCAAAACTAAAAATAAAGGTTAGATAAATGATAATTTCAGCACCAACAGATTACCGCAAAGCGGCCGAAGCCAAATTGCCACCCTTTTTGTTCCACTATATAGATGGTGGATCTTATCGAGAGCATACTTTACAAAAAAATACCGATGATTTAGCCGATATTGCGCTAAAACAAAGGGTATTAAACAATATGGCCGAGTTAGATTTAAGCACTGAAATTTTTGGTGAAAAACTCAATATGCCTATTGCTTTAGCACCTGTTGGTTTAACCGGCATGTATGCTCGCCGTGGTGAAGTTCAAGCTGCAAAAGCTGCGGCTAACAAAGGTTTGCCTTTTACCTTATCAACTGTGTCAGTCTGTCCGATTGAAGAAGTTACTCCAGCAATTGAAAGACCCATGTGGTTTCAGCTGTATGTGTTAAAAGATCGCGGCTTTATGAAAAACGTATTAGAGCGTGCAAAAGCAGCTGGTGTAACTACCTTAGTATTTACCGTTGATATGCCAGTGCCAGGTGCGCGTTATCGCGATATGCATTCAGGCATGAGCGGAAAAAATGCTGCCGCGCGTCGAATATTACAAGCAATGACGCATCCTCAATGGGCGTGGGATGTTGGTTTATTGGGTAAACCACATGATTTAGGCAATATCTCTACTTACCGAGGTAC
Source organism: Catenovulum sp. SX2 (assembly GCF_052056295.1). Taxonomy (NCBI): domain Bacteria; kingdom Pseudomonadati; phylum Pseudomonadota; class Gammaproteobacteria; order Alteromonadales; family Alteromonadaceae; genus Catenovulum; species Catenovulum sp. SX2. The sequence continues at coordinate 332,420 of NZ_CP182494.1, read as the reverse complement.
ACCAACCAAATTAGAAGATTATATTGGTTGGTTAGGCGCTAACTTTGACCCGTCAATTTCATGGAAAGACCTTGAATGGATCCGAGAATTTTGGGATGGCCCTATGGTGATTAAAGGCATTTTAGATGTAGACGATGCCAAAGATGCAGTTAAGTTTGGCGCAGACGGAATTGTTGTATCAAACCACGGGGGGCGTCAGCTCGATGGAGTAATGTCGTCAGCCAAAGCATTGCCGAAAATTGCTGATGCAGTGAAAGGCGATATTAAACTAATTGTCGACTCAGGCATTCGCTCTGGTTTAGATGTTGTGCGTATGCTGGCACTAGGCGCAGATTTAACTATGTTAGGTCGCTCGTTTATTTATGCGCTAGCGGCAAATGGTCAAGCTGGGGTTGAAAACTTGCTTGACCTATATGCCAAAGAAATGCGTGTTGCTATGACGTTAACTGGCGCAAAAAACATTAATGAATTAAGCCGAGATTCATTAATTTAATTTTTGCATAATCTCAATTCGTGATTTGATGTTCGGGTGAGTACTAAACCAATCGTGCTCGCTCGAATAATTTTCTGCTTTGTCTGAATTTTCCGCGTGTTCAGCAAGCTTTTGTAATACCTGCAAAAATGCTGCACTCGATTGATAGTGTTGCAACATATGTTGATGAGCAAATTCATCCGCATCTAATTCAGCTTGCCGCGAATAAGACAAATTTATGCCATGTACCGCACCTTGCATTAAAACCGCGCTCAAACTGGTAATGTCACCAACAAATAATAAACCAGCGATAGAAAGGGTAGAAGCTTGCACCAAATTCTCTAACCCATGGTTATGTTCAACATGGCCCATTTCATGTAACAAAATTGCCGCTATTTGTTGCTGATTATCGGTTAATTCAATCAGTTCATCGGTTAGAATTATGCGTCCATCTACCAGCGCCATAGCATTCGGCGTATCAGGCCAACTACGATAAAGTAACTTGTATTGGCTTTGGCGTGTTTTAGGTAAAGCTTGTAACATCTGCTTAAATAAAGCATCTATCTGATTTTGTTGTTCCGCGGATAGATTAGTTGGTTTTAAAATCTCTTTGTCTAACTCTTCAATCGTTGATTCAGCAATATCTACAACAATATCGGCTGGGATTTTCTTCGCAACGAATTCGGAAAATGTTGGCAATATATAAGTGTAAGTTTTATACACTGCGAGAATTGTAACTGCGGCGATAGCCAAACCAATAATCAACCATTGTTTGCGGTCTTCTCGAAAAACAATTTTTTCTTCCACTGTGTTTATTCCATGTTTTCTATAGTGTATTGATTAGCCGTTGGATTAAATTTTCGCTTGTTCTGTCATATTGTGCTGGCTAACCTCAGCAAGCGTTTGCCGCATTACTTGGTTATTGTATTGGTACAATATGTTTTGGCTGTTAAACAATTGGATAAGCTCATACAAACTAATGGCGATTATCAGTACCCAACCATAATATTCTATAAACAAGATACCTATGGCCAAAATGGCTAAATCGATAAAACCTTGGAGATTTTTACCCAAATAAAAATGATGCAAACCAGTGATAAAAAAGTAGTTTAAAACCGCATAGGTATCTGGGTCTTTAACTCTTTGGCCTTCTAATTGGTAATAACGTTTTTTTTGTTCCGGGGTAAGCTTTTGAATTTGTTGGCGAAGCGTTTCTTCTTCCTCGCGTAAACTTTGTTCGTCCATTAATTTTTACCTGTGAGCTAAATTATTGCAGCGGATCGTCAATAATATTCGGATTGTCTTTTTGGTTGCAGCGGCAAATGCGCTTAAAACCTAACTTTATGCCTTTTACACCCCCATATTTAGTAATTGCTTGAGCTGTATATTCAGAGCAAGTTGGGGTGAAGTTACACTCTAAATTAAAATAATGTTTAGAGCCGCCATTGCGCTGATAGCGTCGAATAGCGGCTAAAATAAGGCGTTTAGCCATTTTTTCTGCCAAGCGTGATAATTACGGCTTCGCGTGTCCAAAACAACCAAAACCTCTTATTTTCAATAACCTGAAAAACGAGTTCCCAACCACTTGCAGCTTCTTGATTTAACGTAGACTCTAACTTTTTTAGTGGCAAACCACTTGAGCCTAACAATAATGTTCCACAACCACCTTCAACAACATGCATTACTTTATATTCGTCGTACTTAGCCATAATAATTCCTTAACCCATTATTTATTCTTAACAAAGGTTTAGTACAAAACCTGAACAAAGCATAGCAAGTCGATTAAATTATCGCCACGCTTTAATTGTTCGCTATCTAAACTATACTTTTTAAAAGAAACTTTGTGTTTGAGTGCTTCAAATGAAATTTTGCCTTTTTTGCCTAATGTTTCTTGCAGCTACTATCCAGGCTGATCCCTTAAGAATAGTGACTGTGAGCGAGCCACCAGCCAATTTTGTTAACTTATCTGGTGAAGTTGACGGCTACGTAACCGACGTTGTAAAAGCTATGCAACGAAAGTTAAAAGACAAAACGCAAATTGAAGTTATGCCAGAAGTAAGGGTTTTGTACACGGCCGACAAATACAGAAATGTCTTGTTTTTTAGTTTTTCTCGTACAGAAGGTCGGGAGCATAAATATCACTGGATCAAACACGTGTTATCAAAACAATGGCTAGTGTATGCTAGACGCGATTCAATGATAGCTATCAACAATGTAGAAGAATTGCGTGCTATATCTGGTATAGGGGTTGTGCGTGGGGATATTCGCTCAATATGGCTTGAAAACTTAGGTTTTGAAAACTTACATCCGGTTACCAACCATAGCCAAAATTTACGTCGCTTAATGGCCGACCGCTTGCCTGTTATCGCCACAGAAAAACTGACAACACATTATTTGGCCCATGAATTGGGGCTGTCGATGAACACGTTAAAAGTAGTGTTTGTCTTAAACCGTTCAGACGTTTACATAGCTATGTCAAAAGGTACTGATACAAATATCGTGCAGCGCTGGCAAATGGCAGCACAAGAAATAACCGACACAGGTGAAATGGAGCAAATAGCTCAAGCTTGGGTTAAGCGCATTAAAGGCAGCGAAGGCATTGAGGTGTCATTAGAAAATGGCGTATTAGTTTTTTAATGACACCCATACAACTCTTATTTGGAGTATGCTTTTAGCAGTTGTTTGAGTTGTTGTTTGCCTGAAAAAATTTCACTTGCTAGCTCATAGGCATTTTGCACAATTGTTTTTTTCTCAGTTTCAGAAAGTTGCATATAAAGTTGCAAACAATCAGTCAGTGCTTCTGCGTCCGTCGATTTAGCTAATAAACCAGTTTGATTAGATTGAATAATGTGCGGTAGTTGACCGACTGGCGTGCAAATCACCATACAACCGTGCAACATTGCTTCTATCGCGACCATAGGTAAACCTTCGGCACGCGAACTAATAATCAATACATTATATTGCGCCCACAACTTCTCAGTATTACTGCAAAATCCTTTAATTTGGCAGTTTTGTGGTAATTGCTCCTGCGCAAAATGAACAGCGCCAGCTCCATACATATCAAATTGGCATTGATTAAAACCAAGCTGCTGAAGGTTTTTAGCCACTTGCACAAAAATATCAGGGCCTTTTTCGTGTGACAATCTACCGATAAAACAAGCTTTAATCTCGCTATTTAGTACTTGAGTGCTCACTTCACTACTGCTTTGGCTCATCACAAAATTAGCGAACAATTCACTTTTGCCAGGTAAACGATTTTGAATATTAGCCGATACTGCAAAATTGTGTGCCGCAAGTGGCGCCAAAGCACAATCAACCGCGTTGTATAATTTAACCCAGCCTTGCCCCCATTCACCGGCGTGATAAGTTGACACGCATTTAACTTTATACACAGCACAAAATAGCTTACCTAATATTCCGGCTTTATATCCATGCGTATGTATTACTGCGCCTACAGGCAATTGTTTTAGAAAATCACAAAACTCTTGTACGCTAGCTTGCATAAACTGATAGGGGATATTGTGCTGTGTTAATTTGTCGTGCAGCACATTTTCTGGGTACTCGCGCCAAAAAATACAACTAACTTGTTTACCTGCTTGTTGTAAAAGACGGCAATGATTGACTAAACTTGATTCTATACCCGCGTAATTTGAACTATCAACTAAGTGATAAATCTGAGTGACCATGACTACCTCACAACATGAATATTTTTCAGAGCAAATTATCCAGCCATTGGTTGAAGAGCTAGGCGCTGATGTGTTTGCCGAGTTAATTAAAGTATATTTAACCGAATGCGAACAACTCATCGCCCAACTTAATCAACAAATAAACCAAACCAAATCGATTGATGAAATAACTCGGCTTGCTCATAGCATTAAATCTAGCTCTAAAAGTTACGGAGCGATAGCGGTTGCAGAAATTTCTTGGCAAATAGAGCAAGATGCAAAACAAAATTACCAGAACAATATGCAAAGCTTGTTACACCGACTTGAACATTGTTATACCCACACACAGCAATACGCCCGAAAAACTTGGCTAACCTAACTGTATTCAATAAAAGCGCCAAAAATAATCGGTCTAAAAATCATCGGGTTAGATAAAAGCAAAATTGCAAAATGCAATACATTTGCAATGTGCAAATAAATCAATCGTGCAAATGGACATTATGGAGTTGCAGTATGAAACTAGATGCAAATTCGATATTGCATTCAATAGATCTAATCACCACAAGTGAAGACAACCAACAAATCATGCAATCTTTGTTGAGCCAATTACAACAACATATAGAATGCGCACAACTAGTACTACTCAATCAAATTAATCCTTATGCGTATTACCAAATTGCCACTACCCACTCGATATATGAAGAAACTAATTGGCCGATAGGCAAGTATTTTCGCGAGGTAATACAAGCTGATAACGCATTAGTAAATAATCAAAACATATTAGAAGAATTGCTCGCACAACCGAAAGGCGTGCAACAAGTTTGTATCAGTAGGCTCGCAATAGCATTTGAACAAGCACAACAAAAGTTGATCTTTTTAGCTGTATCAGACAAACCAGAAGCTTTTAAAAATACAGACCAAGCAGTTATAAATGCGTTGCTGCCTGTGATCAAACAAGCAGCTTTTAACATCATTCAACGCGACCAATTCAACCAAATGTTTAACGCTAAAAGCAAAGCCTTAATAGAAAGCGAAAAACGTTTCAAAGTATTTGCCGAATCTGCTTCGGATTGGTTTTGGCAAACCGATCACAAACACGTTTTCACTTATATTTCGTTAGATGAGAAAAACCATTTAAGTAAAATGTATCCATACTTTAAGGGCAATACATTTGTTGACATGGCGTCGACAAGTGAAAAGTCTAAACATAAAAAATGGCGACATTTTGAGTTTCTCCTTGAGAAACAACAAAACTTTTATGATTTTGAATTTGAGATCGAAACTAAATCAGCTGAAAACCGCTGGGTATCAATGAATGGTTTTGCCATGGTAGACGAATTTGGTATTTTTCGTGGTTACATGGGCACTTGTAAAGACATACATTTTAATAAACTAAAAGAGTTTGAACTCAAAGGCGCTAAAGAATCTGCCGAGGCAGCGAATCAAGCAAAATCACAATTTTTAGCCACCATGTCGCATGAAATACGTACACCAATAAATGTCATAATTGGCAACTTAGAATTACTAGGCCAATTATTTGCAGAGCAAGGCGAACAATCTACTAAAACAGCTCAATATATCAACGCGGCCAATAGTAGTGCGCTGCTGTTACAAGAGATAATTAGCGATACCTTAGATTTTGCCCAAATTGAAAGTGGCGAAATACAACTTAAGCCGCAAGCATGCCAAGTGCAGGAATATTTTCAGTCACAAATACAACCCTATCAAAGCCAGGCGAAAAAACTCGGTATTAACTTTCAGCTAAATTTCGCCAATGATATGCCAACAGCTCTGTGGTTAGATGCAACCAAAGTCATGCAAATATGTTTAAACCTGCTTGGTAATGCATTTAAATTTACCCAACAGGGCAGAGTAGCTGTGTCATTTGATTATCTAGACGGGCAGCTCGTGATAGTGGTAAAAGATACGGGCATAGGTATGACAGATACACAAATACGCCAAGTGTTTAACCCATTTACGCAAGCGGAAAGACACTTAAATCGCAAATATGAAGGCACAGGTTTAGGCTTGAGTATTGCTGCTGGTTTAGTTGAAAAAATGCAAGGGACAATTGAATGCAACAGTGTGTTAAATCAAGGTACTGAGTTTATTACTAAGCTACCTGCGCAGATAGTTGAACAACAAGGCGACAAGCCTAATCCGGCCAGCAGCGCCCCTGCAACACGAAACTTAAAAGTATTGTTAGCAGAAGACAATGTTGCAAATCAATTGGTATTAAAAGCATTATTGGAACGAGACGAGCATAGTGTACAAATTGCTGCGAATGGCCAGGAAGCAATAGATGCCTGTGGTTTAGCTAAGTTCGATATCATTTTAATGGATATGATGATGCCAGAGGTCGACGGCATTCTTGCAACCATTCGTATACGCCAACAATGGCCTGAGCTTAACATCCCGATCATTGCTTTAACTGCCAATGTATCAGAAGAAGACCGTCAAGCCTGCGACAACGCGGGTATGAATGACTTTTTAACCAAACCAATTAATGTTGCACTGCTGCGCGAAAAATTGGCTTATTGGGCCGAACGCATGGCCTCGTAAGGCAGCTGCAAGGTAATGCAGGTACCACAGCCTTCAACACTTTTAATATCAATACCACCTGCATGTTTTTCTAAGATATTTAGCGCAATAGACAAACCTAAACCTGTACCTTGGCCTATAGGTTTAGTGGTGTAAAAAGGATCAAATATTTTTAACAGGGTTTGTTCGCTCATACCACAACCAGTGTCCGTGATTGATAACTTAACTAAGTCGTTAAATTGATAACCAACTATAGTCAATGAACCATTACTGTCTTGCATGGCATGCGCGGCATTTATAAATAGGTTTATTAAAACTTGTTCAATTTGCCCACGGTTGCCTTTAATGGTTAAGTCATCATTCAAATTGTGATGAACATCCGCTAAATATTTCAATTCATTGCGACAACAAAGTAGCGCATCTTGTACACATTGGCCCAAGTCAAAAACTTGATCCGTTTCTTCGTTTATATGACTAAAAGTTTTTAAACCAGCAACTATCTCTTTAACTCGAGTTAACCCTTTTTCCGTGTCAGCTAATAGCTCTGGTATATCTTCAATTATGTAGTGAAGATCTGGCATCTCGGCTTTAGTTTTATCGTCTAACACACTTACAAAAGTGAGTAGGTCGCGTGAATATTCATCTAAGGATTCTATGTTACTGCTCACATAACCAATTGGGTTGTTAATTTCGTGCGCCACGCCTGCCGCCAGCTGGCCTATAACCGCCATACGCTCAGAGCGGATCAGTTGTTTTTCAGTTTCAGCAAGTGCTTTGTTTGATGCATGCAATTCTGCTAAACGATTTTTTAACACCAGCTCTGTATGCGCACTTTTTACTGCACCAGATACAATGGTTCGCACATTTTCTAGTGTTTGAATACGACTTATTTGTTCTTCAACCGAAAAATCCGCGTCGTTAATGCCCCAAAGCATGCAACCAAATACTTGGTTATTTAACTGTATTGGCATAGAAATAACTAAACTAAATCTGTCGTTTTGGTTTCGCCAAATATCAGCGGGCAACATGCAACACTCAAACTCTTTTTGTTTTAGTTCTGCTATCAGTTTTTGCTTATCCAAGTGCTGAATTTTGATTTTTGGGCTGTGCCAAACTTGGCTTTTAAGCTGCGCTTCATGTTTGAGTATAGCGACATACGCACAACTGTTAGCCTGTAAAAATTGCTGCGAACGCTGCGCAATATGTACAAGCATATTTGCCAAGTTTTTTTCACGTATACCAACTAAACCAACATAATGCATATACTCCAACTGCTGTTGGCTCATTTGTTGTTGGCGCACGCTATACTCAAGCTGTCTTTTCAACTCGTGGTTTTGCGCTTGCAAACCGATATTTTCAGGCAATATACTGGTCATTTTCTTAACCTTAACTGGCTAAATTCACTTGGCACACTGCTACCTTTTTAACACTTACAAGCAGTTGAATTTTTTGCTGTTGCTCAATTTCAATTAAATGTTTTACTTTTGCGACATTCAACATCTGTCCTTGTGTTATCAACACATTGCCGCTGCTAGTCGTTACCGGCGAAACCAACATAAAACTCATCTCACTAGGATTAGCTTTTAATAAAGCCAATATTTGTTGCGGACTTAGCAATAAATTCACCTCGGAATGACCGCCAAGCATTTGTTGACCTAACCATTTGGCATAGTGTTTAACCACAATACGTGAGTAACTTCTTTTGTTATTAGTTAAAAGCCAATTTATTGTTTGTTCGTGAGACATTTTTTGTGGCAATAATTGCCCTTGAACTAAAAGATCGTAATCAATTACAACTTTCAATAAATCAATTGCTGTGATGTCATTGTGGTCACATTGGCTATAGCGAGTCAGTTGACGAACTAATTTCGCCACCGGGCGCAAATGTTCGAAAGTAGCAAGTAGCTGCGCGCCTCGTTCAATTGCCGCCATTTGTGTTTGTTGCGATTTCGCATTTTGCGCATAAAAAGCTGTGTCTAGCTCTACCTTAGCGATAGCTAAACCAAGGCGATAAAACAAGCTAGCTAAGTAACAATGTAAAATTTGCTGTTTAGACCACTTCAGTTCATGCGTTAGTATGTGTATATGTTGAGCAACTCTGTGGTTATGCTCCATCCAGCTGTCTTGTTCTATGTTCGAGATTTGCCCAATAAAATCTATTAAGTTGCGATGCACTTCGCGTGATTTTTCTTGAATATTGTCAAGGTGCAGTACGTTTTTGCTGATCTGCGTCAGTCGCACTGTTTGTTCTGCTGTTTGTGCTGCCGAGTTCACTCTTTCAAGCAGATCTTTATTGCTCCACGGCTTTTGCAGATAACATTGAATATGCCCCTGGTTTACCGCTTCAATGGTAGATTCTATGTCTGCATAACCAGTTAACAAAATACGCTGACTGTTTGGCGATATAACAAAACTTTTTTGTAAAAAGGTTGCACCATCCATTTTGGGCATACGCATATCCGAGATAATCACAGGAAAAAATTCTTGTGTTAAAGCTTGCAATGCAACCTGCGCATCATCAAACACACACACAGCAAAGTGTTTTCTCAGAACACGTTTAAGCGCGGACAATATTTGGAGATCATCATCTAAAATCAGTATTCTAGGCTGAACTTGTGACATTTTACCCTCCACCCGATTGTTGTTTTAAGCTTTCCAATGCAGCTTTGGTTTGCTGGAGTTCAGCAACCAAATTGATTAGATTTTTTAGCTCAAAGGTTTCCCAGGGTTTAGAAACAATTAACTGGGCTGTTTTGTTTTCAATCGCTTGTTGGCAGGCCTCCATATCCGCGTATCCAGTTAAGGCAATTCGCCCAACAAGCGGGTGGTTTTGCTGACATTGTGCGAGTAACTCAAGGCCATCCATTTCCATCATTCTTACGTCAGAAACAATTACATCAAAGCTTTGTTGCTCTAACAGCTCTAATGCTTGATGTGCTGACGTGGTCGCTTCAATGTCATAGTCTTTGCGTAGTGAACGCTGCAAAGCGCGAATAATTTCGTTTTCATCGTCCACTAGCAGTAGTTTTATTCGACTATCAGTCATGGTGTGTACCTCTATTAAAAACAAACAGCTCTTTTTAAATCATGGCAGAGATGTTTCAAATTTCTAATTAATGGATTCTTATATATAGCAACCAGGTCATGCCAAATAGGTGAGAGCTTGTCGCCAAGCTCTCGGTAGTATTCAGCGTATCCTTCTTGAATATGCGCATAAGCATGCGCCAAAGCTTTTTTGCTTAAATTAGGATTACGACTATGTAAACTCAGAATATTTTGCATCGCAGTTAAACGGTTTAATCGGTTTGAGGTAATTGAGTTACTACGCATTAAATAATGGGTTGAACAGCTAGTGCTAAATGCAACATCACCGATATTGGCCAACTTCAACCACATGTCCCAATCGCTTGCTGACTTTAGTTCAGCATCAAACAAACCTGCTTCAATTAACGCTTGTTTACGCGCAACCACAGTTGAAGTGCCAACAACATTGGTTGCTAAAATTGAATTTAGTGGATTGTTGAGCTTTTGATATTCACCATGTTTTTCTTCTGGGTTAAATTCATCCCAATAAGAAAAACAATCAATAATTTGTTTGCCACACTCAGTAACATGTTGATAGTTGGTAAATGTCATAACAACCTCTGGATTGCTATACATATAACCAACTTGTTCGACCAATTTGTGCTTTTGCCAAATGTCATCTGCGTCTAAAAAAGCAATTAGATCACTACGCGCAATTTGAATCGCTTTATTTCGTGCCGCAACAACCCCCTGATTACCTTGACGTACCAAACGCACACTTTCATGCTCTGCCGCTAGAGTTTCTAAATAAGCAAGTGACCCATCGGTTGAGCCGTCATCTATTATTATTATGTCTAAAGCTCGTAGGTCTTGCGCAAATACGCTTTTAACCGCCGCCGGTAAATAGGCAGCACAATTGTAATTAGGAATAATAACTGAAACTAATGCATTCATCTGAAGTTACCCCAACACCTTTTGATTGATGGATATACAGATTCAATTTAGATGCCAATTTCTGATGTTCGGTAAGTAGTTGTTTTTCTGAATCATTTTTTATTTGCTCGGATTAATCTTATTCGCAAAATGCATTTTGCAAATATCCATGTTGCAATTTGCGAATTCAAAAATGCAACTTCACTAAGCTTTTATATAAATCAACAACTTATCTTTGGCGTGATATTTGTACCTTTATTGGTAACTAAATATTGAACAAAGGTAATACAGATGAAAAAAGTAGCGATAGTAGTTGGCGATTTTCCTGTTCCTTCAGAAACCTTCATTATTAATGAAATACGCGCGCTTAAGCAGGCGGGACACAAAATAGTTGTGGTTTGTTTTAATTTGTTGGATGAGCAAGTTGCAACGCGCTTAGGCATAGAAGTTTGCCAAGTTAATGATGCTGCCAAGTTGCAAACTTTAACTCGTTTAACCAAATCAGTGTTTAACTTAGCCGCTGTTCATCGATATTTGGCTGTGCAGCCGCAAGCATTGCGTAAAAGTTTACTTTGGTATGGCGCTAAAATTGCGACTTTATGCCAGCAATATCAAGTGCAACACATTCATTGTCACTTTTTGCATCACGCTTTATCACATGGTTTAGTCGCCAAATATTTGCTCGGAATTAAATTATCGGCGATTGGTCATGGCCATGATGTTTATCAAGATCAAAACTATCTTGCGAATGTTTTACCACATTGCGATTTACCCATTGCAGTATGCAAACAAATGCAAACTGATTTGCAGCAGGCAACTAAAGTTGAATCTAGATTGTTACCTTGTGGCATTCATTTAGATGACTTTCCACTGCAACCAATTAATTTAACTGCTAAAAATAAGTTGTTATTTTTAGGTCGGATAGTTGAAAAAAAAGGTTTGTGTTATTTGTTGGATGCCTTAGCAGCTATGCCTACACAAAGCCGTCCTAAACTAGATATTGTTGGAAATGGTCAGTTAATTGAGGCAATTCGTGCGCAAGTTGAACAGCTTAAACTGAATGACACTGTCACATTTTTAGGATTTAAAGCGCATACGTGGTTGGTTGAAAATATCCAGCAATACGATGCGCTAATAGCACCATTTTGTATTGCCGATAATGGTGATAGAGACACAGGCCCACTAGTGTTGAAAGAAGCTATGGCGCTGGGTAAACCAGTGATCACCACCAATATTATGGGTTGCCCAGATATTGTTGGCCAGCAAGCTGGTTTTTTAGTGCCAGCAAAAAACAGCCAGGCTTTAGTACAAGTACTAGCGCAGTTTTATCGAATGACAGATGAGCAGCGACAAAATATGGCATTAGCTGCGCGGAAAAGGGTTGAAGAAAAATTTAACTCACTGTTATTAGCCAAACAATTATCTGGTTGGATAGAGCAGGAGTGTGTATGAAAACGCTAAGCCAAATTGGTTTATACACAGTCTCGGTATTTGCAGCTAAAGGCGTATCTATTGTGATGTTGCCAATAGTTGCGCGTTATTTGTCACCAGCTGAATACGGCCAGCTTAATTTATTGGTGACCTTTGCTGTTGTGGTTGGTTTGTTATTGACTATGGGCGTTGGCGATACCTTGTATCGTTTTGTTAGCGCAAAAAACAATGGTGAAATATCTAACGAACAGCGCCAAATCGCAGCAAATTGTTTTACTTTAGTTTTGTTATTATCTTTATTTGTCTGTTCCATTTTATATGTTTTGCGTTTTTATATCGCTGAACACTTGCCGATCGATATTCCAGCTGACTATCTGGTTTACATCCTAATTAATCTGTTTTTTACCGGCAATATCGCTGTGCCGCTTACTTTGTTGCGCATCTGCCAACGTGCACAAGCTTTTGCGTTTTTTAGTTTGTTGCAGGTGGTGGTGCAAGCGGCCACTTGTTTGCTGTTGCTCAACTTTGCATGGCAAGTTGAAGCTGTACTGATGGCAGGTGCATTTTCTGCGGCTGTAACTTTTGTCGCCATTATCTATTTTGCCAATCCACTCAAACATATGAAAATTCAATTGCCTAATCGGCAAATGCTGAAATATATGTCGATGATTTTATTGTCAGCTTTATGTATGTATGGCTTAAGTGGTGCAGAAAATTGGTTTATTGCAGGTTTATTTGGCGCTGAGCAATTGGCGCAATATTTTGTTGCTGGCCAATTTGTGTTGGGGCTGTCATTTGCATTAGAGCCATTTAGATTATGGTGGTTTGCACGCAGGTTTGATGTAGCCAAATACAACCCAAATCAAGCAGCGAATAAAGCTTTACTCGGTTTACAAATTTGCCAAATGCTATCGATAACCATGTTAATGTTTGGTCCTAGTTTACTCATTTGGTTAATGCCGCAAAGCTTTGCCCCAGCGGCAGATTACATCACAATATTAACCCTATTGTTTGTCGTTAAAACCCATGCCGAGCTGTTTAACTTAGGCTGTTATGCTAAACAAAACGCGCGTTTTGTGCCTGTCATTAACTTTATTTCCGCAGCTGTTATTGTGTGTGCTTTGGCTGTATTACCCAAGTTAGTCGGCATTGACGGAGTATTTTATGCACTGCTAATTGGTTATATCACACGTGCTGTGCTGTTTTGGTCTATTAGCCAACAATTACAAGCTTTGCCCTATCAACTAAAATCAATTTTCCTCAGCTGGTTGGCCTTTTTATTGGCTTGTGTATTTGCGCTTGCTAGTTTGCCTAGTTATTTACTGATATTGCCGGCGGTATGCTTATTGCTGATCACCTATAAACAACATACTGCTTTATGGCAAAAAGTATTTAGGGTGGCGTATGCTTAAACACTTTCATATGAACGACAAACAAGTGCATAGTTTATATGCCATGTTGGTTATTTGCTGCATGTTAGCCGCCTATTTTAAGCTGGGTATATTTGCCGCATTGGCTATGACACTTGTGCCGTTTTTATTGGTGTTTGCGCTAAATGCAGCATGTGCTTTGCTGATCTTATTTATTCTATTTACTTACTTTCGCCTGCACGAAGCTTTTCCATTTTTAATGCCATTTAAAATACCGAAAATGCTCGCGCTTGCTTCACTTATGGGTATAGGTTGGCACTTATTTATTAGCCGAAAATTACAACCTAGCTGGCATTCTGGCCACGCCATTTTAACTGTGTGTTTTGTGTGGATGACAGTGTGCATGTTGGCAGCAAGTAACCGTGGTTTGGCTATGGCCTATTGGAGTGGCAACTTAACCAAAATGTTTATTATGGCGATCGCCATTAGTTGGTGGCTGCGTAATATTAAAGAGTTTAATTGGGTGCGCTTGGGCATTATGTGTTCGGGTGTGGCTATTGCTTTGGTGGCTTTGTACAACAAAGCCAATGGCATAGGTTTGGTTGAAGGCACACGCGTGACTATTTCACGTGAGTTACGCTCACAAATTGGTGATCCCAACGATTTATCTTTGGTCTTGCTTTTCCCTGTGTCGTTTTTGGCCGCAGAAGTTTTTATTCGCACTGGTTCGCGTTTTCGCCAGTTGTTGGCATTGGTGGGGCTTATTTTAGTTATCAGTGGGGTAATCGCTACCCAAAGCCGCGGCGGTTTGCTGGGTATCTGCGCAGTGCTCGGTTTGTTTTTATATCACAAAATTAAAAATCCAATTATTACCGCAGCTGTCGGTGGTGTTGCCCTTATGGTGCTGGCGGTATTTGCTGGTATTAGCGATCGGCAAAGTGGAGGGGCAGCGGAAGACGGAGTAGACGAGTCAGCCATGGGGCGCATTTATGCTTGGCAAGCAGCGTTTAATATGGCGTTAGCCAATCCGTTAACCGGTGTGGGCATAGATAACTTTTTTTCCAACTACTTTTTTTATAGCCCACATTGGGATGGCAAAAACCACGCGGTACACAGCACTTGGTTTCAAGTATTAGCTGAAATGGGTTTTGTCGGATTATTTATTTTTATTTTGCTATTGGTCACTTTGTTTCGCACTTTGCGTCGCATTTTGCAATTAAGTGAACAACTAAAAGATCCACAAATTGAACTGAACGCCCGTTCATTATTAGCTGGATTCACTGCCTTTTGTGTCTCAGGCACCTTTCTAACGCAGGCTTTCAACTGGCCTATCTATATTATTTTAGCTATGGCAATTGCTTTGGATAATTTGGCGAGCCGCTTGCAACAGTCTACTCGAACATAAATTTTTTTATCAATTTAGTAATTGGTTTGTGGGAGACGTTAGATGATTAGACAATCAGTAGATTGGATCCGCAGCGGTCAGTCGCAAAATGCGAAAAGTTGTCGTCGCATTTTGAAAAATATTCTCAATATGCAAATTCCTGTTGTACCTGTGGTGCATTACGCCATGTGGTCAACCCATCAATTTATTAGTAATTCTTTGCAATTTATCAGTCGAGTTTTGTACTACACCCCAATGTTTAAAGCGCGTATGGGACACAGTCCAAAAAACTTATATTTGTATTCTGGCATGCCTTTGTTGCTCGGCAATATAAAGGTTTCATTAGGCGCAAATAATAGAGTGTCTGGTATTAGCACCATTTGTGGCCGTGGTGCGAGCCAACAAACACCTGAGTTAATTACAGGTGATAACGTAGACATCGGCTGGCAAAACACCTTAGCCGTTGGCAGCAAAATTGAATTAGGCAATAACGTGCGTTTGGCTGGCCGAGTGTTTTTAGCGGGCTACCCTGGCCACCCAATGAATGCACAAGACCGCGCTGCTGGTTTAGCCGATTTAGACAACCAAGTAGGCGATATTATTTTGCACGACGATGTTTGGGTGGGTACAGGCGCAACCATATTAGCAGGTGTCACCATAGGCAAAGGGGCAATAGTTGCAGCCGGTGCTGTGGTAACCAAAGACGTTGAAGCTGGCAACATAGTTGCAGGTAACCCTGCCAAAGTAGTACGTAAATTACCGGAGGTTGATTATGTTTGAGTTTATCGTTTTTGGTGAAGACTGGGGTAGACACCCAAGCAGCACACAACATTTATTTCATCATATTAGTCAGTTATATCCAGTAATTTGGGTCAACTCAGTTGGTATGCGTTCACCAAGCTTATCAGCAACAGACATTAAACGCGTTGGCGAAAAAGTATTGGATATGTGTCGTTTTGATAGCGAACAAGCCGAGCAAGAGCAACATTATTTCACGCAAAAGCTTGCGCCTAAAGTTTTGCCTTGGCACAACAAACCTTGGGTGAATAGTTTAAACACTTGGTTAATGCATCAACAATTGTTGTTACAACCGGCCAGTAAAGAAGTTAAACGTGTTTATTGGTTGTCGCTACCTACCGCCTTTAGCTTAATTAAACCAGCAAAAGATGACTTAGTTGTTTATTACTGTGGTGATGATTTTTCTGCATTAGCAGGAGTTGACCACGAGATGGTCGCCGAGTGGGAAGCAAAATTGGTTGAACGTGCAGACTTAGTCATTTCAGCCAGTGATGTATTAAACAATAAATTTCCGCCTGCAAAATCGTTTTTATCTACTCATGGCGTTAACTACGATTTATTCGCAACACCAACGGTAATAGACCCAAGACTGGCTGAGATTAAAAGTTTGGGTCAGCCTGTAGTTGGTTTTTATGGCTCAATTTCAAGCTGGTTGGATATTGAGTTAATTCAGCATTGCGTTGAACACAAACCTGATTATCAGTTTGTTTTTGTTGGTAAACCTTGCATAGATATCAGCAGCTTAGAAAAATTTAATAACTGCCATTTTATTCCGGCAGTTGCGCATCACCAATTACCTGGTTTTTCACAGCATTGGGATGTGTCTATTTTGCCTTTTGCTTTAAATGAACAAATCCTGGCCTGCAATCCGCTGAAATTAACTGAATACCTAGCGGCCAAAACGCCTGTCGTCACCACCCGATACCCAGCTGCTGAGGCAATGGCCGACTACCTAAACATTGCAAACTCGAAAGAACACTTTGTTCAGTTGCTCGAACAATCAGTCAATACAAACGAACACAACAAACTCTCGCTCGCTTTGTGGTTACAAACACAAAGCTGGGGCAACAAAGCCGAGCAAATTATTTTCCAGATGATGCGCAAATTTTCTTTTGCACAAGTTTAACGAGGTTAAGTATGAAGTATTTAAACAACTTAATAATCGCTAGCAGCATTGTGACTTCTGTTTCTGCCATTGCAGAGCCGTTAGAAAGCTGCCCTGCACCTGCATTTTTAATTCAGGATTCGGTAGCCAAACTGTACGAGGTTGATTTATTAACTGGTGCGACTGCGCAGCTCAGCTCGTCTATGGCGACCAGCAGCAAACTCAATGCTATGGGGTTTAATTTTGCCGATAACTACTTATATGCCTATTCAAATGAATTCCAAGACATTGTCAAAATAGGCCGCGACTATCAAGTACAACCTTTGGCGGTCAGTAACTTACCGGATAGATCATTTTATGTTGGTGATGTGCACTTAAATGAAAATAGTTATTTCATGTATCGCCCAGGCTCTGCGTACGGTTTATATAAAGTGAATTTAGATGCATCTTTGCCTGATTATTTAAACGCGGTAAAAATAGTCGACGGCGCAACGCTTAATCTGGCAATTTACGATTTTGCTTTTCATCCAACCACAGATTTACTCTATGCAGTTGATCGCAATGGTAATTTGCATCAAATCGATATCAATAGCTTACAAGTAAAAACCTTATCTAATGTTGGACAGTCCGGCACATTTGGCGCAGCTTATTTTGATGCGGATGGTTGGTTATATATCAGCCGCAATTCAGATGGATATATCTATCGCATAGATGTCGCAGCAGAGTCGCCAAGCGCAGAATTTTTTGCCTATGGACCCGCGTCTTCCAATAACGATGGTGCGCGCTGTGCTATGGCTGAAATATTTAATCAATCACAGACACAAGTACAAACGGTCGATTTTGGTAATGCACCAGCATCTTATGGCATTAGTGTTGAAGATAACGGCCCACGCCATTTGGTTTCTGAAACCCTGTATCTAGGCAGTGAAACAGGCGGAGATGGTGACGGCGTGGAGTTCGCCACTGGTTTATTAACTGGCTTAGATTCAATTGTATTGGTAGAAGCTGTCGGTGAAGGTTATTTAAACGCTTGGGTCGATTGGAACCAAAACGGCCAATTTGATTTAGCTGAACAAGTGGTTACAGACCAAAGTTTAACAACAGGCGAAAACATTGTTGTGATTGATGTACCTGCAGATGCAGTGCAGGGCAATACCTGGGCGCGTTTTCGATATTCAACCACAGCGGCAATAGGCCCTAAAGGTGGCGTGTCTGACGGTGAAGTAGAAGACATTGAAATTGATGTGACCAAAGAAAACATTTCAGTTATTCACTACCCAAGTAGCCAAGGTATGACAAGTGTCGCCTTTGAAGATAAATGGCCAGCATTAGGCGATTTTGATATGAACGATGTGGTTGCCACCTACAGAGTTAAACAATATGTCAATGAGCTTAACCAAGTGATCCGCTACGACATTATCGGCTCAATTATCGCGGTTGGTGCTCAGTACCATAATGGTTTTGCTGTGCAATTAGATGGCATTAGCACCAGCAATGTTAATCAAGCGCAAATGCGTTATGAATTAAACGACTTACAGCAGTTAAATTCAGCACTCGAAGCAAACGCAGCGAATGACGATGCTGTGGTGATTATTGCACAAGACGTTTGGCAGCACCTTGAAAAATCACAAGACTGTGGTTATTACCGCACTCAAGTCGGCTGCGACGAAGTTAATCATTTAAGTTTTTTAATTACCGTGCCTTTGGTTAATCCGGTTGAACTAGCACAAGCACCAAGTGGTTTATTAAACCCATTTATTTTTGCCACTCCGGATAAATATCACGGCAGCATGTTTGTTTCACCACCGGGTCGAGGCTTAGAAGTGCATCTAAAAAATAAAAAGGTATCAAGCAAGTTTAATCCTTTGTATTGGGGCATGAATGACGATGCATCTTTTGCTGCACAAGGGATAACTTTTCAAAATGACCAAGGTTTACCTTGGGCGGTCGAAATACCAGAACTATGGTCACACCCAGTTGAGCAAGTGGATTTAGCCGAAGCCTACCCAGAGTTTATCGATTATGTGCTCTCTGCTGGTAATCAAAACAAAACTTGGTATCGCCAAAATAAAGCGCGTGCCAACCGAATTATTATTAATCGTTAAGAGGTCGATATTATGAATACTTTATCAATGAACCAGTCGATCAAATACATCACAACAATACTTTTACTAACAACCACAGTGGCTTGTGGCGGCGGTGGTAGTGATGCCAGTGATGCAAGCAGCAATACGACTAGCACAAATACCACAAGTACCAGTGCGGTAAAAAATGACGCCGAACAACAGCAAGTAGAAACAGCACAACAATCTACTCAGCAGCAAGTAGAGCCTGAAGTACAAGCCAAAAGTTTTGGCGACCTAACGGTTGATCAAAACTTTGAATTTACCAACAGCAATAAACTGACTTTGGATATTGAAATCGCTAGCTTAAGTAGCACAGCTGCCTATGTAAGTGTTTGCCAAGTAGTAAACAAAGCCAATAAATACGCTGACTGCTTATTTAGAGGAAAAATGACCAATGGCATAATCAACGCCGACATAGAATTGCCAAACCACATTGATAGTTTATCAATGGCAATCTGGCATTTAGACGGCAGCAACCAACGCCAACAATACAAATGGCAACGCGCTAATGGGATGAACTGGCAAGTTAGGTAGTTTGTTACACGGTTGAGTTAAAGGGGGCAGGGAAAATGGAATATTTCCCTGCGTGAAGCCAATACACAGACTGCGTCCGCAATATTGGCTGGCAAGAACCTAATAAAACGTTGATCCATTAAGCTATGTTTTTCCTATAACTATTAAGCTGTTTTGATAGGAAAATATAAATGCCGATAAATGCCAAAAACATCCTGATATTCGGCGCGTCAGGCGCAATTGGTAATGCCTTTGTAAAGCTGTTTAAAACCCTATACCCCAACGCCAATATCTACCCATTTTCACAAAATAGCAGAGAATTTCCGGTTGATTACAACAGTGAAGACTCAATTGCTAAAGCTGCCAACATAACCTCACAAACAGGCAAAATTGACATAATTATAGTTGCAACTGGCATTTTACATACAGACTCAATTAAACCAGAAAAATCGCTAAAGGATATATCGGCCGACAACCTAGCACATATTTTCCAAGCAAACAGCATAATCCCAGCATTAATCGCTAAACACTGTTTACCAAAACTAAATAAACAACAAAGCTCGCTCTTTGCAGTGCTGTCGGCACGAATAGGCAGTATTTCAGACAACAGGTTAGGCGGTTGGTATGCCTATCGTGCATCCAAAGCCGCACTCAATATGTTGATTAAAACAGCCGCGATAGAAACTGCCCGTAGCAACAAACAAGCAATTGTTGTTGGGTTGCACCCAGGTACAGTCGACAGTGACTTGTCACTGCCATTTCAAAAAAATGTTCCACAAGGCAAACTCTTTACCCCTGACTATTCGGCAAAAAAACTCTGGCAGGTAATGAATGCCCTAACCGCGCAAGATAGCGGAAAATGTTTTGCATGGGATGGGGCAGAGGTGTTGCCTTAATTTGTGCCTGCCAGAAGATTAAACATTACTGTAGAAATCGTTATGTAAGTTGGGACGAACGAAGTGAATCCCAACGAGCTTAGAGTCTCAAATTTGTCAAAAGCGGAAGCGTATCTCTAGGATAGAGTCGGCTAACTAGTTTTAGCCGGGCGAATGTACAACCCGTTTCAAAAGCCCAACCTTCTGGCATGCACTTTTTCAAATTTAACTGATCTTTTGAATCAAGTAACTTTGCTTCAGCTTTGGATATGTATGCAACTCTCCAATGCTTTGATAGATAATGCGCTAATTTTTCTTTTTCTACTTTGGATTCAAGAAGCCTGTAGACTTCGTTATACAACACTACACAGGACACCAAATGCTCACGATAACTGCTTGAGATTTACCCGATGATACTGCCATAACGCCTGCATTTGCGGCAGGTTTGGAGCGCAGCGGAAAACCAGTCCAGCAACATGCGCTTGTTAGATGCTTTCACTACTTTCCTCGATTTGCTTTAGGGACACTCCTTCCCCAGTCTGCCAAGAATGCCTACCGTTTATTGCATAGCCAACAATAATGGCCGCCGCCTGAGATGGACTAGTAAAAAGTTGATCTTTAGTAAACACGAAGGACCCATCCTGAGAAGATAAAACTCCACTTTCAATAAGCTGAGTACGTAATTTTTTATAGCCGCCAGAGAGGCTCTCCTTAACGATGCCAGAAATAGTTGAGCCTTCTAAAACAATGACCCCTTCATTACTTACTATTGCCCTAGCGCTCACACTTTTAATATTGAGGTTGAAAACTTGTTCTATTGTCTCTTTACCGTTTGGCACGTCGGTTTTTTCTTCTTTTAGTATGGTTTCATGACTTGCAATAGGCTCTAAAGCCTTATGCCCCATAACACCTAACAAAGTACGCAGATTGCCAATGAATTCTTCCATTGAATCTCTATCACCTCTCGGAAGAGATGAAAGCTGAGGTTCATTACCATTTAGTAAAACATAGCGAGTCGCTACTTTTGCTAGTTGAATTAACCTTGATTCTAAATATTTCACGTGAGATTTAGTCAGGTTTTCATCCTTGCTTGTGAAGAATATTACTTCATTCCAAAAATCCTTGTTTGCAAGGTGATTACCTAAGCGATCAAGAACATTTTCCGCTTCGCCAATATATAAGGCTTGTCCACCAGATTCATCATCCACACCAAACAAAAAATATACACCGGGCTTTTGTGATTCGGGCCAACCGGAAAGCTGCTTGATTTTAGTTCTAGGTGCAGAAATAGCCTGCCCAGTCCAATTGACGATCTCAGCGTGACGAATTCCAGTAATTAATCCATCATCCAGATATATTCTTATTGTTATTCCAATGCTCATAGTTTTCCTAGCATCTAACGCCGCCTTAAGCGGTTAGTAATAGTTGGTTATAATGTAAAGCGAAGCGGAACCGAGCCAACTGTTACGAATCCGATTTAAAGCTTTGTATGGTTTGCGAGGCTAAACTTTGCGATTAAACCGCAAAACGGCACCCCAAATAGTGGCGGCAACAAACAACAAAATTGCCAGCATTGTGTGTAAGATTGGAAACACGATCACATGCATATGCGCTGCACTTTCTAAACTATCTGCTTTACCGTTTGACGCATAATATACAAAACCAATAAACCCAAACAACGCCGAAGCATAAGCTGTGACACAATAAGGTTTAGAATATTTCGGCAGCAACTTGTGAGCGATAAAGTGTACAACCACACTGAAAGAGCCTGCTACAAGAGCATAAATAACAGCGGTTCCAATATTACCAACACTGCCCAATTGCTCCTCATAACCATTAAAAGCAGCAAACACTGCGGTCATTAATATGAGAATACATTGAATTTTCAAGTGCATACCAGAGAACACCGAACAATTTAATACCGACCCACGGGGTCGTTTTTCTAATTTCAATATTGATAACAAATAAATAGATTGTACGCCAGCGCTATCTCTCAAAAAATTCGTTTCTATGCTTGGGATAAAAATTAGTAAATCGATTAGTTTATACACCTAAACCAATTCATGTCGATTGAATCGACATATAATCTAATCATGTCGAAAAAATAGAGAAATTTAAACATGAGTCGGCAATTTGATGAAAATATTCATCATAATGGCCAAAACAAGCCAAAAAGATGAATATATCCATCTTTTACCAAGGCTCCCCAATCAAACATACCTCAACACAAACTTAGTATTGCCAAGCTCAGGTTGCGGTATGGTTTCTACTTCAATTTGGGTTGAGAAGTATTTAGCTACACCTTGCAACACACCTTCAACTAATTTAACTAAGTTGCGCTCTGAGGTATAAACCAGTTCAGCTTGGGTGTCAGATATTGCTTTGTAATCGAATGATGGTGGGGTGGCATCTGGGTAGAGTTTTTTAAGTTCAACTTTATGAATGTGGTCAACCGTTTCTAAAAACTTGCCCGGATGGGCGTAAGTGGTCATATTTTTCGGTACTAAGCTGGCTAGGCGCGGGAATATCCATTCACCAAAAGCAAATTGCGCTTGGTCTGGGGTTATGCCAAGTGCATTTACTGCATGGCCAACCAATTCAAATAATTGTTCGTCTGGGTAATTTTCGGTGCGCACAAAACTTTTAGATGTATCAAACGAGCAGGCATCTAAAATTTTAAATAGGGTGGTTTCGTCGCTCGCTTCTTCAATAAATTCTTCAAGTAAATTAAAAATGTGACCTTTCATACGGTTACCTCTATTAAACTTTAGTGCTGCCCGGCAGCGTAATGGTAAATGTTGTACCTTGCCCTTGGATGCTTTCTACCCAAATATGGCCGTTGTGTTGATTAATAATCTCTTTACTAATTGCAAGGCCTAGGCCAGTGCCTTTGCCAACATCTTTGGTGCTAAAAAATGGGTCGAATATTTTAGCGATAATCTCAGGCGCAATGCCGCAACCACTGTCGGCCACCTTAACTATATTTTGGTTACCGTCGTTGGTTAAACTTACCTTAATGTCACCTTTGCCTTTTAACGCTTGCGAGGCGTTCACCAATAAATTTAAAAACACTTGGCTAAGTTTGCCGGCAAAGCCCAATACTGGCAGTGCAGGTTTTAAATCAACTGTTAGTGCTGCTGTGTACTTAATTTCGTTTTGCACTAGGTTGAGGGTTTGCTCTATTACTGCTAACAAATCTACTTGCTCAGGTTGTTTTTGTTCTGCGTGTGAAAATGCACGTAAATCGCTGACTATGCTTTTTATCCTTAATAAACCTGAGCGAGACTCACTCATTAAGTCGGGTAAGTCTTCTAATATGTAATCTAACTCGTACTTGTTTGCCAAATTGCTAAAGCTAGTTGCAAATTGCGAATGCTCTTTTGCAATTTGCTGCAATTCAGTAAAACACTTTTGCAGCTGCTGCGTATATTCAGTGAGCGTATCCATATTGGACAACACATAACCTGTCGGCGTATTAATTTCATGCGCAACACCTGCGCTGAGTTGGCCGATAGAGGCTAGTTTTTCTTGCTGAATTACCTGAATTTCTTGTTTCTTCAAGGTTTCGTAAGCTGTGCTAAGTTCTTCATTTAAATGATAAAGCGAGCGTGCTTTATCTTCTAACAAGTTCTCTGCATGCGCGCGGCCTTGTTTTTCACGCGCGAGTTTGCGCTCCAGCGCCGCTACCTTTTGTTCTAGTTGTTCAACTGTTTGGTTTGACATCAGCTACCTCGAATCACACTCACTTAAATTAAAGAAGCTATTGGCTGTTTTGCAACCTGTTCTTTGGGTTCTATTCAAGGGTATTGCAAAAACAGCGCCGCTTTTGGGTTGGCAGAAAAGTTGCAACATTCCATTTAGTTTATGGTTGGTCTGGTTATTTTTTGCATTTTGCGACCAATCCTTTTTATTTAATGAGGTATGTATGCGAGTAAGAGATCAAATAAAGCGTTTGCTCTACCTATCGCTATACGCAATTTTTCAGCGTAGCCGACTATTCTGGCTGCCGTTTGTGTTAATTCCACCCATTATCATAGTCAACGCTTTGGTTGCGCAAAAGCAGTACGTTAATCACGCAACTATCTTGATTGAAGAATCATCTTTACTAAATCCGTTTTTAGACGACTTATCTTTCTCTTTTGAATTAGAAGAGCGTATGGCTGCATTAAATACCTTGGTATTAAGCCGTAAAGTATTAACTCAAGTGGCAAAAGACGCGCAATTAGTAGATGAAAATGCATCTATTAAACAAATAGAAGAAATGCAGCAAAAGCTCTCGCAAGCTTTGTCGTTGCAATTGGTTGGTGATGAGCTGGTTAAAATTCATTTTAAATGGCACGAGCGTGCTGTTATGAAAATTGTGCTTGAAAAAGTAGTAGAGCACTTTATTGAAAGATTACTTGCACCTACCAAAGCATCGCTAGATACCTCAGAGCAATTTTTTGCTGAGCAGTTAAATTATCAACGTAAAGAGTTAGAGCAAGCTGAAGATTTACTCGCGCAGTTTAAACAAGAGCACAGTGAGCTTTTGCCTGAACTACTCAATGAAAATAGAGAAGCGCTACAGCAAATTGAAAAACAAAAACAGCTGAAAAAAGTTGCTTTGTCTGGTGCTAAAGCGCGTTTGCAATCGCTAATAGACAAATTGGGCAAAGCTAACCCGGTAATAGGCGCAATTGAGGAACGCATTGTCAGGGTTGAATCTGAACTTGTGTTGCTAAAAGCTCGTTATACCGACAAACACAGTAAAGTAGTGGCTAAATATCGCGAGTTATCTAGCTTAAAAAAACGTCAAAAAGAATTGGTTGAAAGCAAACAAGAGTTTGATACCGACAACCTAGATCAGCTGTGGCAAATTGCCAATGCTTTACCTGATAGCCAAAACGGTACGCAGAACTTATTGGTGTCGCAAATTGTTTCTTTGCAGGATGCAAAAAACGAAGTTGAGCAAATAAAACAAGAGTTTGAAATGCTCAATGAACAAGCAAAAGAAATTTCGGTCAAGATGTATCAATCGTCTGATATTGAAAAGAAATTACGCAAGTTAGAGCGTGATTATTCGGTTAAATCAGACCTATATCAAGACATGCTCTCGCGTTACGAAATGGCCAAAGTAACCGGCAAATTAGTTCGTTACGAAGGGCCTGACAAAGTTAAAACCATTGAACGTGCCTACAGCCCAACTCAGCCAATTAATACACCTATTGTAATGGTGTGTATTTTAGCTGTGGTTGTTGGGGTATTTGCTGGGTTCTCATTTGTATTTGTTGCTGAACTGAGCGACAGCCGCTTAAAAGACAACTTTAGAATTGAACAATTTACTGGTTTACCGATAGCAGCCAAATTGCCAGTGGTAAACGACGAAGAGTTTGACCAACCTATTACTTCAAGAGGTTATTATGAACAATCAATTTAAAATTATTCAACTTGTACAGCACTTCCAAGCAGGTGGATTAGAGAAAATGGTTATCGACCTGTTTAAAACCAGTCGATATGGTAAACAAACTTTATTGGTTGCGCTTGAAGGTACAGTTGAACAGGCGATTAATAATATGCCTGAGTTGGCTGAGTATAGGTCACAAATTATTTGTTTAAATAAGCCAAATAGAACCTCTGTTCGTAGCGTTTGGAAACTTTATCAGTTATTGCGTCAGTACCAGATTAAAGTGGTTCATTCTCATCATGTTGGCCCGCTGTTTTATGCCTCTATGGCTAATTCACTTAATTTAAATAAAAGCCACCACATTAGCACTTTGCATGATGCATGGTATTTGCAAAATGAAAAGGCTTGTAGCATTACGCAAATGTCTGCGCAAATTGGCAAAGTAGAATTTATTGCAGATGCAGCCGCTGTTGCACAGGCTTTTAATCAAGCATTGGGCGAAGCACACCCATCACCAAAAGTGATTTTAAATGGAATCGACAGCAAGCGTTTTATCCCTGCAAACAAACACTTAGCTAGAAATAACTTAAATTTACCGCAAGATAAAATACTTATTGGTTGTGCAGCTCGTTTGGCTGAAGGTAAAGGGCAAGACAAACTTATTCAACAGCTTGCATTTGCGCCGAAAGAATTTGAATTGGTACTGGCCGGTCAGGGCGAGTTTAAACAGCAGTTATTACAGCTAGCTCAAGAATTTGATGTTACCGAGCGTATTCATTGGTTAGGTTATATGCCCGACACGGCTCAATTTTATCAAGCTATCGATATTTTTAGTTTATTCTCGCAAAAAGAAGGTTTGCCATTAAGTATTTTAGAAGCATTAGCTAGTGGCGTACCTGTGGTTGCAACTGATGTGGGTGGTGTCTCTGAGGTACTCAGTGAGCAAAATTCAATTTTACTCAAGCCTTACGACGATACTTTATTAATTAGCGCCTGGATGCAGGCACACCAATTGCTACAAACTAAGTCAGCAAGTGGTATTCGCAAAAGTATGTTGGCGAGCGGTCATTTGAAACACATGGTGTCGCATTATGACAACTTATTTACCCAGGCTTTCGCTGGATAACATTCAAAATTTTTGTAGCAAGAGGTGAGCTTATGTTGTTATGGTTTTTTGCATTAATTGGATTAGTCGCGTTTTTTTATCATCACTGGATATACACTCGGTTGTTAAAACGTTTGGTTGGGACTAAAGCTAACTCAACTCAGTTGAGTCGTGTTGTTAAGCAAGATGCAAAAATTTGTATTTTGATCCCTGTTTATAACGAAGCTAAACATATGTTGGCCAAGGTAACTAACCTAGCTGCATTGGATTATCCACGCGAACACATTCAAGTACATTTTGGTTTAGATGGCTGTACAGATGCAAGTCAACAAACTATTCAAAATGCTTTGCAGTTGGCAGAACAACAAGGGCTTGAATGTTATGTACATAACTTTGCGCAAAACCGCGGCAAAATCCAAGTGGTTAACCAGTTAATTGAAATCACCAAAGAACTGGCGGATATTCATGTATTTACTGATGCAAGTTCAATTATCAGTTTGGATGCGCTGTGTCGTGTTTTAGATAACTTTGAAGATGCAAAAATTGGTGTTGTTTCAGGTGAATACCAATTAGCGGATCAACATAACGACAACGAATTAGAATATTGGCAAATGCAAAATGAAATTCGCATTTTAGAAAGCCAAGTACATTCTGCCATTGGTGTACCTGGGGCATTTTTTGCCATGCGCAGTAAATTAATTAAGCCTCTAAACAAAAACGTTATAAATGATGACTTTGTTATGCCTATGTTGGCCGCTTGCCAAGGGTATAGAGTTATAGTGGACAGCAATATTCAAATTGTTGAATTACAGGTTGATCAAATGGCCTGTGAAAGTAAAAGACGTTTACGTTTGGGCGCAGGTAACTTGCAGCAGATATTTTTATTGCCAGAGCTATTTAAGTTTAGTGGCTTAAGATTGTGCTTTTTCTCAGGTAAATTTTTACGTGGATTAATGCCGAGTTTATTACTTTTGTCTGGTTTGAGTTTATTGCTGTTATCTGTGCAAGGTTCAGTTGCCGCGCAAGCCGTGACCAGTGTTTTATTAACTTGTATTGGTGCTGGATGTATCGCAGATCTGTTAGGAAAACGTCTGCCGTTACTGTCGCTTGCGTATTATGCTTTTATTCAATACATAGCTAGTTTATGTGGGCAAATAAAGTATTTATTGGGCCATTATTCAACCTCATGGAAAGCTGCACCAGCAGCGTCTGCTAACTCCGCAATCAAAGATGCATTTGAGCAACAAAAGTTAGTTAAAGCGGTTAAACGCAGTTTTGACATTGTAGTTGCAAGCATAGGCATAATTGCATCAGCACCCATTATTTTAATGGCTATGCTGGCGATAAAACTGGATAGCAAAGGTGATGTAATTTATCGCCAGCTCAGAGTCGGTGAAGTAAATGACCAAGAATCTAAACTCTTTTACATTTATAAATTACGCACTATGGTCAGTGATGCAGAAGCAAAAAGCGGCGCAGTGTGGGCAAGCAAAAACGATAGCCGTATTACTAAAGTCGGCATGTTTTTACGCAAAACCCGTATTGATGAATTACTTCAGTTTATCAACGTATTAAAGGGGGATATGTCGATAATTGGCCCTCGCCCAGAAAGACCGTGTTTTTATCAAACTTTGTCGAAAACCATTCCTATGTATCAATTCAGAACTTACGGTATTAAACCCGGCATTTCTGGTTGGGCACAAGTGTGCAATGGCTACGATTCAACAATTGAAGACGTACGCAATAAAACAGCTCGCGATTACGGATATGCGTTAGCTTTAGCCAATTTTAACTCTTGGCTAAAATTAGATTTGTACGTAATGCTGCGCACAGTTGGCGTAATGCTGAAAATGCAGGGGCGCTAGTGATAGGCGCCAGCTGCAATCACTTACTCTTAGAAACTTTTTAACCTGAACTCGGGATAAAAAGTTAGCTAACGCATTGTAATTAAGCAATAAAAATTAATATCTCCTTTTCTAAGGAGATATTTATCCTGAGTTCAGGTTACCCAGCCTGATTTTTGATTTTTGATTTTTGATTTTTGATTTTTGATTTTTGATTTTTGATTTTTGATTTTTGATTTTTGATTTTTGATTTTTGATTTTTGATTTTTGATTTTTGATTTTTGCAATATAAAAGCTACTTTTTGCAAAATGCAAATCCACGGCATTAACTTGCGATTACCATTTTGCAAACAAAAAAATCAAGCTATTGATTTTATTGACAATTAAAATTGGCATCTAGTTTGTATTTATCAAAGTAACTCCATTATTTTGAGGTACAGGCAAATGGCAGACGTGATGACCACAGAGAGTGTACAAAATACTCAATCAACAGAAACATTCGTTTTAGCAATCAACAAAGAATTCGATGCTCACCAAGTTGAGCTAGCGCGTGTTGCATTAGACAGCTTAGTAGAACAGCCACACCCAACTGTGGTTTTAGATTTTTCCGAAACTGCTTTTATTGACTCATCTGGCATAGGTGCAATTGTCTATCTATATAAAAGATTGCTTAAACAACAGCGTCAAATGGCTATTTATAAGGCGGCTGGACAACCACTCAAATTAATGACCATGTTGCGGGTAAACCAAACAATCAAGTTTATTGACGACTTAACTCAAGCTGTTTAGGAGTTGTTTATGTTTAAGGGTATGCGAGTTTTATATGGCGTGTGTAGTGCTGTGTGTTTGCAGTTATCCGGTTGCGCCAGTTGGCCAGAAGAAGGCAAAGGTGGTTGGGCTGAGTATTATCCACCCGAGCATAAAATGGCATCTGAAACTTGGTATTGGCAAAGCGAAGCTGTGTTATGGCGCGAATTTCAACATCTACAAATCGTTTATAACCAACTGGTTTTCCGTGGTTTAGAAGACTGTTTGCCCGGCCAAGCATACCAAGCAAAACATAAACAAATTCGCATTCAACGCGAGCTAACCGCCGAGTTATTGCAAGACGCTGAAGAAAACATTCGCGCTTTTAATCATCAATTGGTTGCACTTGATAAATTATTAACCCGTTTACTTGCACAAACCGACTGTAAGCAGACTGCATTGGCATCAAGCCACATGAGCAGTGAAGCGGTCGAAAATCCGCAGCAAAGCTTATTAGAAAATATTCAACGGCTTGAAAGTTTATTAAATTCAGACAATTTATTTGAGTTCGACAGTTTTGAGATACCACCCAAATATCAGCAAAGATTAACTCAAGCTGCAGAGCTAATGCACAGCATGCCGCAGCTAGATATAGTCTTGGAAGGTTATGTCGACCACAAAGGCAATGAACAACACAACCGCTTATTAGCTTTTGCTAGAGCTAATGCAGTAAAACAATTTTTGCAAAATCATCCAAAGCACCCAAAGCACAACATGGAACAGCCTTTGCACCGTATAACCTTAGTTGCATCAGCTGAGCAACCAAAGTTAGCTGAAGCAACAAATCAGGTTGGTGATGCCGCTATTAGGCATTCACAAAGGCAAGTTCAAGCTAAAGTTATGCTAAACCCAGTTATGTTAACTGAGCTTTTGCAAAATAAAACTCTGGAACATTCGCAAAATGCAAATGAGCAAACACAGCCAGCCTTATTGCTTAAATATTGGCAGCCGCATTTGCAGGCTAACCCACAGCAACATGGTAATAGGAGGCAGTATGTTACCGAATAGTAAAAACTTGATGTTTTCCATTGTGTTATTGGTGTCTATGTTTTTATGCCAAGTAGTATTTGCACAATCAAACAATTTACAAGTAGGTGACAAACTCTATTTACACGTGCCCGGTGAAGTCGATTTTGCTCAGTCATTTCAAATTGAATTAAATGGTAAATTAAACTTACCGGAAATTGGCGAAGTGTACGTTGAGGGCAAAAGCATTGAAGCTGCGCAACAGGCGTTAAAGTTAGCTTTATCGCAAGTATTTATCGACTTAGATCAGTTTTATATCGAGATAAAAGAGCGCGAAAAAATCATCACAGTTTTGGGTTATGTAAACGAACCAAATCAAGTACGCATTCCTGATTATGGCAATGTACAAATGGTTTTGAACCAAGCTAAAGGCTTAAAGCCGGGCGCGCAGTTAGATAGATTTCAAATTCGTCGTGATAGCGAAGTAGTGGTGTTTGACTACAAATCATATTTAGACTCGGGCGATTTAACTATTTTGCCTGAGTTAAAAAGTGGTGATGTGTTATTTATTCCTGCATCACCTTTAATTGGTAATGTACAAGTAGAGTTTGATGCGCAAACTTTATCATCTAGCGGCGATGCGAGCGAAGCGCAAAAAGCGGTAACTTTGTTTGGTGAGTTACACAGCCCAGGCACTTTTTCGTTCAAAAAAGATATGACTATTATTGACGCGCTAATGCGTGCCGATGGTGTGACTCGTTATGCGGATGTCACCAAAATTCGTGTAATTCAAAACAATGTGCCACAAACCTTTGATTTAAAAGCTTACTTAGATTCAGGTAATGACGATTTATTACCGCGCATTCAAGAAGGTACAACTATTTATGTGCCTATTATGGTTGAAGACGTCGATGTATCACCTCGTACTGTCTATATTATGGGTGAAGTGCAAAAGCCCGGTGCGTATGAAGCGCCAGACAATGTCTCTTTTTTAGATATTCTCGCCAACGCTGGTGGGCCAACTCGTTTTGCCGAAACGCGACAAATCCGTCTATTAAAAGAGTCGGGCGAAACCATTCAAATCGATTTACAGCAATTTAATGAAAATCACGCACAAGTTAATTTGCCAAATATGACGCCGGGCGACGTGATTTTTGTGCCTGAAAAAACTGATATCAACGAAAAAAGCTGGTTAAAAGTAGCGCCAAATCGTGCGGTAAAAGTCATGGGCGCAGTTCATCACCCTGGTCGTTACGAATGGAGCGATGAAATGGATTTAATGGATTTACTAGCACATGCTGGTGGCCCATTAAAAGGTGCTAATGTGACTGATATTAAAATAGTAAAAAGTACCAGCAAACAAACAATTCGTTTTAATTTAACTGAATATGTTCAATCTGGCAGTGCTAAGAAAAACTTACCTGTTATTGCCGCAGCGGATGTGATTATTGTTGAAGAATTACCGCACGATCCAAAAGACAACAAATCACAGTGGTTACGCCAAAGCTCAGAAAAATCTATTTATGTAATAGGTCAAGTTGGCGCACCAGGTCGATATGCTTTTAGCGAACAAATGCACTTTTTAGATATTTTAGCAGCGGCTGACGGTACTAACTCGAACGCAGATATTCGCAATATTCGAGTAACGCATAGAAATGGGCCGCGCGCTTTAGTCAGCAAGGTTGATTTAGCTTTGTATTTTGAAACAGGTGATGAAAGTTTGTTACCGAAAGTACTGCCGGGCGATACTTTGTATTTTCCTGAAAAACAGAAAAACTGGTTACAAACGTCAAAAAGTGAAGTGGTGCGTTTAATGGGCGCGGTAAAAAAAACAGGCCGCTATGACTTTGATGATTCTATGACTTTGTTAGATTTACTTGCTGAAGCTGGTGGCCCAACTGATAACGCCATGATAGATAGAATAGTCGTAGTAAATAATGGTGGTTGTTGTAAAGAACAAGCTCGGGTGTTTGATTTTGAAGCTTATGTAAAGAACCCTGATGCAACCAAAATTCCAGTGCTTCGCCCAGGCGATACTGTGTATGTACCAGGTCAAGATGAAAATACTTGGCGCAACACATTTAGAGATATTGTAGATATTTTAGCTGTAGTAGCTTTGGTGGCTGGCTTATGAGATTAATTCCTGCAAATTATTACGAAGTTGAAAGTTTGTGCCAGCTGATTGAAGCTGAGCAGGCTAAGTGTATTACCTTTACTTCGGCTGCGGGTAATACTGGTAGTTCATCTGCTTTAGTCTCTGTTGCTGAGCGTTTAAAGTTGGCGGACAAACGCGTTTTAATTGTTGATTTAAACTTAAAATCACCAGCCTTAGCTAGCTGGTATGGTGTGAATAATCAAAGCCGCTGGAGTTTTGCTGACATCAGTTGCCAATTGGCCATTGAGGAGGTCGCTGGTATACACTTTTTGTCGGGCGAACATTTAATTGATAGCTTTCAAAGCCGTAATTTAAATACAGTTGGCGAAGCTTTTTTACGCTTGGCGCAAGAGTTTGATTATGTATTGTGCGACACCTCACCAATCAATGCTAAAAACCAAAAAAATGTCCCTGCTAAAGTGATAATGCGCTGGTGTGAACTAAACTTTTTAACTGTATCCTGCAATCAAACGGAAGAGGGGGAATTAGCCCAAGCGCTTACTGTGTTTGATGAGCAAGACAGAGCGAAAACGCATTTAATTTTAAGCCAACAGCAAATGCCGACATTACACGAGCTGATGATGAATAAAATTCATCGCATGTTAGCCAGTCGATTTTTTGTAAGCAGATGGCTGGCGGGTCGCTTACTTATCCGCTGGAACAAATTGGTGTTTAAATGTCCTTGGCTTAAAACCAACCCTTAAAGATTAACTAGAACTAGAGGTCTGTGTATGGAATTGGTTTTTCATAAAACGTTTTCGCTTAACCGGGCTGTGTTGGCTGATGTTCGCTACATAGTGCGTCAGCAATGTTTAAATTGGCAGGTCGCGGACGATGATATCGACAATTTAGGCACTGCCATTACCGAGTTTTTAGTGAACTTAATTGAACATGCGCAAGGTGAAGATTCGCGTATTAACTTTTCAATTAAGGTGCTGGCAAATCAGTTTCAAGTTGAACTAATCGATAATACAGAGCATTTTCAGCAGTTTTATGCCACTGCACATCAAGGCATTAATAATATAAATTCGGGTGATTTGTTGGTTTCAGGCATGGGTTTAGGTTTGATTTTATCGCTCTTTCCTGCATGCCAATACTATTCTACCGAGCAAGTACAAAGCCGTTTTAATCATTTGCGTTTAGTAGTACCGTGCAAAGCTGAGCAGCAAGCAACTGAACAAGTTTTAAAGTTTGATGGTTATGCAGACCAGCAAATAAAGTCGGATACTATTCAGTTAGAAAACCTCTCAGTTGAAAGTTTTGGCTCTGTGATTGAGCGCAAAGGCGGTGATTTTTTACTGCATCACAAAAGCTCAAACGGTGACTGGTTGGTGGTTGGTGACGTGATGGGGCATGACACCAAAGCCATGCATCAATCGTTAGTTGCACAAGGTTTTATTTTAGGCTGTTTGCAAAGTGATATTCGCTCGCCCAAACAGTTGGCAAATAAATTAGCCAAAGTCTTGTTTGTTGATGCGCTATTACCTAAAAGTTTTTTAACTTGCATTATTATGCGCGTTCGCGCCGATACCATTGAGTTTGCCAATTTAGGTCACCCAGCGCCTTTTATCTTAAGTCAGCCCAACAGTGAACACTCTACTAATTTTGAATTAATCGGCACAGTGCAACCTGTACTTGGTTTGGTTGAAACTACTGATTATATAGACGAGGTTTTACAGCTTAAGTCTGGGCAACAATTGTTTTTATATACAGATGGTTGGCTAGAAAATAACGACAAAAACGCTTTAGGTATTCAAGCTTTAGCGTCTATACTGAAATCAGTCGAAGGAGATGAGCAAAGCGCACATTCACTATGGCTGCGCAGTTTGCCTAAGTTGTCTCGGCAGGAAGATGATGCAAGTTTAATTTGTATTCGTACAAACAAAACATAAGGAATAACATGGCAGTCGCTAAAATATTATTGGTTGAAGATACAGAATCGCTGGCAAAATTATATCAAGCTTATCTCGTACCATTGGGGCTAGACATTAAATGGGTTTCGACTGGACAAGCTGCGCTGCAAGCACTTGAGCAAAGCAGTTTTGATGTCATTTTGTTAGACGTGATGCTACCAGATATTAATGGTTTAGATATTTTAGAAAGCATACACAGCCAAGATTCATTAACCGCACAAGTTATAGTCATGACTGCGCATGGCACTAAAGACTTAGTGATGAAAGCCATGCGTTTAGGCGCCAGCGACTTTTTAGAAAAACCGCTTGAAGCTGACCGACTACGGGTAACAGTTAATAACGCGATTAAAATCACCCGTTTATCATCTGAAGTTACTGAAATTAAAAAGAAATACCAACCTGAAAGCTTTTGTAAATTGGTTGGTAGTTCATCCGTTATGCAATCCGTTTATCAAATTATTCGCAACGTTGCGCCAAGTACGGCGACTGTATTTATTACTGGCGAAAGTGGTACAGGTAAAGAATTAACTGCGCAAGCTGTACATGATTGCAGTGGCCGCAAAGGGCAAATGGTTGCGCTAAATTGTGCGGCTATACCAAAAGATTTAATTGAAAGTGAAATTTTTGGCCATGTGAAAGGTGCGTTTACTGGCGCAACGTCAAATAGAAATGGTGCAGCCGGGCAAGCCGAAGGAGGCACTTTGTTTTTAGACGAAATTTGCGAGATGGATTTAAATCTGCAAAGCAAATTGTTGCGCTTTTTACAAACTGGCACTTTTCAAAAAGTTGGTAGCGACAAACTAGAAAAAGCCGATGTGCGTTTTGTTTGTGCGACCAATCGCGACCCGCTAGCTGAAGTAAACGCAGGCCGATTCAGAGAAGATTTATATTACCGTTTGCATGTTATTCCAATTATTTTACCAGCCCTTAGACAGCGTGAGCGAGATGTGGTGGAAATAGCCGATTTTTTGTTTAAAAAAATCGCCAAAGAAGAAAACAAAAAATATCAAAGCATGGATCCAAGCTGCCAGCAGGCATTATTAAATTATGCTTGGCCGGGCAATATACGAGAACTTGAAAATGTCGTGCGCAGTGCTGTGGTACTTAATAATGCAGAGGTGGTGTCGGCCGAAATGCTGCCATCAGTCGTTACATCGGGTAAGTCGCAAGCGGGCACTAGAGTTCGTTTTGCTGAGCAGGTCACTAACACTGAAAGCAACTCGCAAGCAGTCGAGCCGATTACTCAAGCCAATACATCTATACAGACTTCGGCAAGTTATGATGATCTCAAAGAGGTATTACCGCTATGGCTCAACGAAAAGCTTTATATTGAAGCTGTAATCGAACACTGCTCAGGCAATGTGCCACAGGCTGCCAGTTTATTAGAAGTAAGCCCTTCTACTATATATAGGAAAATGAAGGCTTGGGAAAACTAATTTTCCCTGTGCGATATATCTCAAACACTAGGGTGAAATTTCCTAAATTTTTACCCCCAAAATAAAGCGTTTAAACCTAACTAATTGATAAACGTACTTTAGTCGAGTAGGCAAGTATATTACAACGCAAAAAGCTTTTAGTTTGTCGACAACTTCAAATGCAAATTAACTTGAATGCTTCTAAGCTTATTGATGTGAGCTGCAAGAAAGGTTTTATTTTATGCAATTAGTTAGACCCGAGAAAACATCAAGACCACCAGCGAATATAGTTATTGTTGATGATGAAATATCAAGTGTAGTTGTACTCGAAGCTGCGGTTAAAGATCTCGGAAAAGTAACCTATACAACAACACCAGCAGACGCTATTGAGTTAATTCAAGATATTCAACCAGAAGTGGTATTAATGGATATCGAAATGGGTGAATACAACGGTGTCGATTTATGTAAACAAATTAAAAATTCGCCTGCTACCGCAAAAACAGCCGTTATTTTTGTCACCTCGCATAGCAATCCTGATCTTGAATATTTTTCATTAGACTCGGGCGGCATAGACTTTTTAACCAAACCGATTAATTTAAAAACCTGCAAAATGCGCGTAGCGAATCAACTTGCTTTGTATTATTACGCCAAAGATTTAGAAAACGCCAAAGAAGAACTTTATAACGAAAAGGAGCAATTTAAAGCAACGCTCAATTCAATTGGTGATGGCGTAGTTGCAACTGATGCGCAAGGCATAGTTACCTTTTTAAATCCAATTGCTGAACATATGACAGGTTGGAACGCTGTTGATGCAGTGGGGAAACCAATTGAACTTGTAATGGATTTAAAAGATGCAACAACTCATGAAAAATCAATCAACCCAGCGCATTTGGCTTTGGAAGAAAACCGCATAGTTGCTATGGCTCTTAACTGCCAACTGTATAGCAAAAGTGGCAATGTTTACCGCGTAGAAGATTCAGCCGCTCCGATTGTCGATGAACAGAACAGATTAAGAGGCGCAATAGTGGTTTTTCATGATGTCAGCGAATCAATCGCAATGGCGGTGAAAATGAATCACCTCGCTAATAATGATCAACTCACAGGGCTGCCAAACCGAATACTGCTGCACGACAGGCTAGAACAGGCGATTAAAGTATCAAAACAAAACAGATTGATGACAGGCTTAATGTTAATTGACATTGATAACTTTAAATATCTTAACGACAGCTTAGGCCATCACATTGGTGATATCTTAATTAAGCAGGTTGCAATGCGTTTGGAATTTGCAATGGACGCAAATTGTACTTTAGCTAGAGTCGGTGGTGATGAGTTTGTCCTGATAGTGCCGAATGTACGTGAAATTCGACAGCTCAATACCATAGCAACAGATATGCAAGAAGTTATGCAAAAACCTTTTGTAATTGAAAAACAGGAATATAGTCTCTCTGTTAGTATCGGGATCAGTATCAACCCAACAGATGCTGAAACAGAAGGGCATATGATGCGTAATGCCGACGTTGCTATGTTTAGAG
The DNA here is from genome assembly GCF_052056295.1 of Catenovulum sp. SX2. Lineage (NCBI taxonomy): Bacteria > Pseudomonadati > Pseudomonadota > Gammaproteobacteria > Alteromonadales > Alteromonadaceae > Catenovulum > Catenovulum sp. SX2. Next base: position 295,063 of record NZ_CP182494.1, on the reverse strand, counting down.
CAAAAAAACAGGGTAAACAATGTTATTGCTTCTTCTCACAAAACCTAGAACAAGACTTACATGAACGTATTGAACTGGAAAAAGTATTACGTGAAGCGATAGATAAAAACACGGTAGAAGTTGTCTTTCAGCCACAAATTGACATGGCAACTCAACAAATTAACTCGGCCGAAGCACTCGCTCGCTTGAAAGACAAAAACGGCAATAACATACCACCACCAAAATTTATCGGGTTAGCTGAAGAGTTGGGGTTGATAGATCTACTTGGTCAGCAAATATTACGCAAAAGTTGTACGGCGGCCAAAGAATGGTATGACAAAGGCAAAGAAATTCGTGTTTGCGTTAATGTTTCTGCTTTGCAGTTTTGTTCACCTGGCTATTTTGACCAAGTATTTAAAATATTAGAAGAAACCAATTTACGCACTTCAATGTTAGAGCTTGAAGTAACAGAAACATTGTTAATGCAAGATATCCAAGTAGTCGAAGAAATATTACGCGACTTATCTTTAACCGGCATATTTATAGCAATTGACGACTTTGGTACTGGTTATTCGAGCTTGTCTTATTTAAAACGCCTACCGGTTGATGTGCTTAAAATTGACCAATCCTTCGTGCGCGATATGCTGGACGATAAACAAAGTTTGGACATAGTTAAAACCATTTCAGACCTTGGTCATTCTCTAGGGTTAAAACTTGTCGGTGAAGGCATAGAAACAGCAGAGCATGAACAAATATTAAAGTCTTTTGGTTGCCAAATTGGCCAAGGCTACCACTACCATAAGCCATTAGCGAAAAAAGATTTTGAGACTATAATTTTATAAATATTTTATTTTTTGTTGGTAGTAAGCAGTCAACAGGATTGAACTAAGGTCAGCCTAATGAACTCGGTCACACCGAACTTACCTCATCTATTGATTGTTGAAGATGATGAGATTAACTACCTTGTATTGGAAAAAATTTTTTCCGATAGTTATTTTGTCACTCGCTGTACTTCCGGCATTGATTGCATTAATTACTGCAACCAACACAAACCAGAAGTGGTTTTGCTAGATGTCGAATTGCCCGGCTTATCAGGTTTAGATACCTGCAAGCTTCTCAAAGCATCAAACGAAACCTCTGACATTGCAGTTGTTTTTGTTACCTCGCATAGCAACGACGAAGAGCAAACTCAATGCTGGCTCGCTGGTGGTAATGACTTCGTGTCTAAACCTGTAAATGCATTAACCATAAAACATAGAGTTAATGCACAATTTAAATACCAACAACAAAAAAATGAATTAAAAAAACAAGCCTATATTGATGGCTTAACCGGTGTTTATAATCGTCGCTATCTAGATAGTGAATTAAGCCAAAAGTTATCTATGGCTAAACGTAGCGCTTCTGCCTTTTCTCTGCTGATAATAGATGTGGATTGGTTTAAGCTCTACAACGATCAATACGGCCATCTTGAAGGTGACCGCTGCCTGAAAAAAGTAGCAGCATTAATACAACAACCATTACTGCGTAAAAGTGACTCAGTTTCCCGCTACGGTGGTGAAGAGTTTGTGTGTATTTTACCGCAAACAGACTTAGTTGGTGCACAGTTAATTGCTGAAAACATCATAAAACTAATGGAACAAGCCAATATTCAACATAAAGCCTCTCCTAATGGCTATGTTACTGTAAGTATTGGGATAACCGGCGTGTATGCCGTCACCGAAGTCGACCCTATTATTTGGATTAATACAGCTGATGAAGCTCTATTTAATGCCAAAAATCAAGGACGAAACTGTATAGGAATTTCAAGTTTAGGAGAGGGACATGCCACAAACTAATGACACTAAGGTTGTCAGCACTTCGTTAATTTTAGCCACAGTATTACTGGTATTAATTGGTAGTTTTATAGTTTCAATTTTTTATTTTGAAAAAGTGATTCATACCAATGTAGCACAAGAAATAAACAACAAACTTGAGTCGACCTTAGATAAAGTAGACAATCAGCTAAAAAGCTTTATTAAACAAAATGTCAGCTACCTACAATTTTTGTCAGGTACACCTCCTATGCAAGGCTTGATTAGAGCAGAAGCAAATAACGATATAGACCCAAAAGATGGTACACCAACACGTGAATGGGAAAGGAGATTTGCAACTATATTTGAGTCTTTAGTTTTTACCTATCCGCAGATATTGCAAGTGCGGGTCATCGATGCCAATACAGGTATGGAGCAAGTCAGAGTCGAAAGAAGCTTTTCTCGTGTTAACGTGGTGCCAACAGGCAAATTGCAAAACAAAGCAGACCGAGGATATGTTACCGAAGCGATTGAATTAGGCGAGCGCCAAATTTATGTTTCGCCGATTAATCTTAACAAAGAGATGGGCAGAATATCTTATCCGCTGCAACCAACCATACGTTTTGCTACACCTATTTACGCCGACACGGGTGAGTTAGCTAAAGTACTTGTGTTAAATGTTGATGCCAATAACTTACATCAGCTGTGGTTAGACGTGTTAGAGCAAAATAGCAAACTTATTGTTATGGACACGGATAATAATTTTATTTTTCATCCAAACCCTGAACTAAATTTTTCTTATGATCGCGAGTTAAATCGCAAACTAGACACTGAATATCAGCTAACAGACGGGTTGGCAGCAGGTTTACAAATAGCTAAATTTAACCAAGATGCGCATCAAGTCATATTTAAACGTAAAAATTTAGCTTTACTCAGTAGCCAACAAATTAATGTATTGGTGAAAGTGCCCTATAGTAGTTACACCAACTTGTTAAATGAAAGACGTTATTCAACTTACGGTCTAATTGCGATAGTTTCAGCCATTTTCATCGCTGTATTGTTGTTAACTTGGTTGTATTATCGCAACCGCCAAGCATTAAACGAAACTAAAGCAGAGTTTGGCGCTATCGTAAATGGCGCAATGGATGCAATAATTGGCTTAAACTCGCAACTGCAAGTAACCAAATACAATGCATCTGCGGTTAAAATATTTCCAGAATTGTTTTCACACAATACCGACCATTATGCGTCTTTACCCAGTTTTTTTCCACGCGACGAAATTGTTAAACGCCAAAGTTTGTTAGAACAAGGGCAAACACAATCAAGCACTGAAAACTCGTTTGAATTTCAAAACAAGCAAGGTGATCACTTTTTAGTTTCTGTTTCCCCAGTACTTTCTGAAACCGCAAGTTTAATTGGTTTATCCTTAATAGTTCGAGATATCACAGAGCAAAAATTAGCTGAAGTAGAAATATCAAAAATAAACCGCTCATTAGAAAAACAAGTTGACGAACGCACACAAGAATTGCAAAAAGCGCATAAACTTGCACTGCAGTCTTCTGAGGTTAAAAGTGCCTTTATATCAACCATAAGCCATGAAATGCGCACGCCGCTCAATGGTATTCTTGGCACAATAGATTTAGTTCGACGTGAAGCTTTATCGGACAAACAGCTAAAATATATTGAAATGATGGAACAGAGTTCCACAACTTTAGCCGCGTTAATTAACGACATTTTAGACCTGTCTAAAATTGAAGCTGGCAAACTAGATATCAACCAATTACCCTTCAACCCAATAACCACGATAGAACATACTATTAATTCCATCGCGATTAAAGCGCAAGAAAAAGCGTTAGAGTGCCATTTAGATTTACTTGAACTTGAATATTATCAACTTGAAGGAGATGCCTCACGCATCAAACAAATTTTGTATAACTTGGTTAGCAACGCAATTAAATTCACCATAAGTGGTGGAATATTCGTTGCTGCAAAAACTTGGGCTGAACAAAATCAAGTTTGGTTAGAGATTAAAGTCAGAGACACAGGTAAAGGCATTTCAGCAGACAACCATGACAAATTATTCCAGTCTTTTAGCCAAGAAAATTCTTCAATTTCAGCTGAATATGGTGGCACAGGTTTAGGTTTATCTATTACTAAACAGTTATGCGAGTTGATGGGCGGCTCGGTATTTTTTGAATCTGAGTTAGGTAAAGGCAGTACCTTTGGTTTTAAACTGCCTTTTGATATTGAAAAAACCAAACAGTTAGATTCAATAGATACATTTGCCGGCAAAACTTTTAGTTTATTATTAGCGTCAAATTACAATACACACTATTGGCAAAGATTGGTTGAAAAGTTTGCAGGTGAAGTGGTTAAAGACAATGCGGATTTTTATATAGTTGATTTAAACAGCCCAGCCTATAGCAAAATAGTGACATCGAACGACTATGAAAAAGCCATAGTTTTGGTAAACCCATATAGCAGGTTTGACGTAGACAAACGCTGCCGTGCATGTATAAACAAACCAATTAAATTGGGTGACATTTTAGAAGTAGTCAACAAAGGGGCATCACAAGCCTTAGGCTACAAACAAAATGCCAAAGCTTTGGCAAAACAAAACCGCAACCTAAAATATGCCGGTTTGAGCGGCAAAACCATATTTGTTGTCGACGACAATGAAATCAACATAGAAGTGGCAAAAGGTATAATTGAAACTCAAGAAACTATGGTATTAACTGCCTACAACGGCTTAAATTTAATTGACGAATTAAAAAATCTAACCGCCTCTGATATTCGAATTTCAGCCATTTTGATGGATTGTAATATGCCAATAATGGATGGATATGAAGCAGCCAAAGAAATCAGAAAAGGGGCCGCCGGTCAGAAATATTTGAATACGCCAATTATCGCCATGACAGCCAACGCAATGTCGGGTGAACGAGAAAAATGTTTAGCCGCAGGTATGAATGATTATATTTCTAAGCCAGTTGACCCAGACAATTTATTCTCAATATTGTCAAAATACCTAATCAGTGACGACCAGCGTAAAAACGACGAGCCGCTAAAATTAACCCAAACAATTGAAACAGAAGCAGACAAGAAAGTAATTCACATTAAAAAAGATAAACAGGTACTGAACACCAAAGATGCCATGTCGCGTTTATTAGATGACACCAATTTATACATCAAAATATGTGAAATATTTTTAAGCCAGTCAGGACAAAAATTTGAGTCGTTAATAGAAGCAATCAAACAAGGTGAATCTGCTCAAGTTCAAAAATTAAGTCACGCGCTTAAAGGTCAATCAGGCGACTTAGGCGGCGAGCTACTACGTGAGGTATTCATCCAAACCGAAAATAAAGCCAAACTTGATGATATTGCTGGCTATCAGAAGTTATTGCCGGATCTTGAGCATAGATATCACGAATTATTTGATGTAATCCAACTAGAAATTAAGAAATTGGCGGCTAGTTAACTAGCCGAATTTTTGTAAGTAAGCACCAATAACGAAGTGATAGCCAATAAGGTTATCGCTATACTCACGGGCCAAAAAGTGTGGTTGTACATAGCAGCCACACTAGCACTTACTATAGCGCCACATGCGTATTGGCTAAAACCCAAAGCTGCAGAAGCCCGACCCGCGTGTTCAGGGAAATAATGTAGAAAACACGCTTGGCTGTTTGGCCCCATACCACTAATAGCACTTACAGCAATAGTAAAACCAATAAATACCATGACTAAGTTATTATCAAATTGCCAAGCAGATAACAAAAACACCAAACCACCTAGCAACTGTAAAACAAAAAACATTTTTAACAGTGTTTGTGGTGTGTAGCGATTCAACAGCCAAGCGTTTAGTCGGTTGGTGATAATAATAAAAGCAATCGTGCAGCTAAATAACATAGAAAACTGACTAGACGACAGCGAAAAATGGCTCATGTAAATAAGTGGCGCATTGGTTAAAAAGATTAACAACACTGAATAACCACAAGCCTGAGCAACTAAAAATTTTAACGCCTGAGGATGCTTAAAAATTTGCCAATAGGTTGTTTTTTCCGGCCTAGAGGGGTTAGCGATTTGAGTTGCTGGCAACATTTTAATTATGGCAACAGCTAACAAACATGCGAACAAAGTTAAAAAAACGAATATGCCATGCCAATCAACAAAAGCTAAAATCAACGAGCCAATACTTGGTGCTATTGCCGGTGCTAACATCATAATCAATGCAATTAAGGAAAAGAGTTTTGCCGCTTGCGCACCAGACACATGATCACGAATAAGTGCAGGCACACACACAGCCGTAATGCCACCACCAAAAGCTTGAATAACCCGATAAAACCACAATTGCTCTATGTTATTTGCCGTTGCCAATAAAATCGAACCTAATCCAAAAACAGCTAGCCCCAGCAACATAATTTTTCTGCGACCATGTTTATCCGACAAAGGACCACCAAAGAGTTGACCAAAAGCTAGGCCAAAAACATACAAGCTAACCGTCATACTGACCCATTCAGCTTCCACTTGAAGATCAGTTGCAATAGAGGTTATTGCTGGCAAATAGGTATCTATCGCAAAAGGGGATATTGTAAAGATAGCCGCTAACAATAGGGTAAAAGGCAAAGTAATTTTATTAATTGTTTGTCTCCAAATTTATCTTACCAGAAAGATATTAGTTGATTTTTATCTTTCTAGCAAGATATTATTAAGCAGCACTAATTTACTAATAGCAACAAAATATGACAGATAAACGTGAAACCATTCAACAAATGATCACTGGCATTGAACGCAATTGGCCTGAAATAACTGGCTCACTCAACCCTGTGGTTTTAAAAATGCACAGACTGCATGACCATATTCAACAAGGTGTATGTGAGCTGTTACAGAGTTATCAATTACAAAAAGCCGACTTTGGGGTGTTAAGTGCGCTGAGGCGAAGTGGTGCACCATACTGCTTAACACCAACAGATTTGTACCAAACTATGTTATTTAGTTCAGGTGGTTTAACTAAAGTTTTAACTAGGGTAGAAAGTTTGGGTTTGATTGAACGCGTTGAAAACCCAGATGATAAACGCAGCAAAATGGTTCAACTAACAGAGAAAGGCAAACTGTTAGTTGAAGAAATTATGCCAAATTTACATGCGGTTGAACGCAGTTCGATAAAGTTATCAGCTGACGATTTAGAAAAATTCGACGCCTTGTTAACTAGCATGCTGAGTTATTATGAAGGCTAATTACTTTATATTTGCTTGATAGGTTTTTATTGCCTGCTGTAAACGTTCAGTTAGGGTAAATTCAGACAAATCTAATAACTCACCTTGGTCTAAAAATATGCCACGACAATCGGTACACATTTCGTACTTGATATGAAATTGAGTTTTGTCGGTCATTTTACTCATAGGTTTAGCGCACTCTGGGCAATCAATCTCACGAACTTGGTTAAAAAAGTCATCGGCTTTATTTTCTGCCGAATCAAAAATTTGCGCATGTTCTAACGCTTGTTCAACTGCTACTTGGCCATCTTTAAACCATAAACCAGCACAGCCTTCACACTTCAATGCCGAAATTGGTAGGCCATTCAAAATTTTCATATGTGATTGACACTTAGGGCAAATCATACACTTTTCCTTTTTATTGTAATTTTTTCAGCTTAGCAGGATCAAAAGTTATCTGCTAGCGGCTTTTTGATAGCCCTAAGTTTATACCTGCGTTTAACTTAGTTTGTTGGGCAACCGTTGTTTGCAAACAATACTTTTCCATTATTTTCTCGACAATACCTTGTTGTTTCAATTGAGAAAGTGTTGAAGCTAATTGAACCTGGTAGTCTTTTAACGGCGATTTTTTTGATATCGCAATAAATAAATCTTGGCGTTTTTCAAATGAAAATTCGGCAACATCTAGCAGTTCACTGTACTCAACTTGGTTTATGCGTTGACGAATACTTAAATCTCGCGCCAAAAAGGTATCTATTCGCCCAGCGCGCAATAATGCGATTAATTGCTCATGATCAACAACTGGAACTTTAGCTAAGCGTGGGTCATTATCAAAAGGTTGGAAATATACCGCACCGCGTAATACCCCAATTTTTTTATTAACTAAATCTTCATATCTACTAATTTCTGCGGGGCGATTTTTATTTAAATAAAACTTAACTGGGGTAATTAAACTTGAATAAGGTTGAGGTAAATAATCGAAAAATTGTTCACGTTGTTTAGTGCGATTGATACCTATCATGATATCAGCTTGGCCTGTTTGAGTTTGATACAAACAGCGCGCAAAAGGACAATATACAAATTCTACTTCAACACTAAGCGACTCAGCCAACAACCGAGCCACTTCAACATTGCTGCCGTGGAAAGAGCCATCAACCAACTGATAAACCAATGGCGGTTCAATATGAGTTGCAACGACAATCTTAGATAATTGCGATTGGCTGTGCACAACAGGTGCACACAGCCAGCTTAATACAATCCAAATAAAATTAAGGAATGTTTTCATTTACGCCTCGCAAAATCTTGTGTTAACTACAACTCCCTCTATAAATGGATTGGATATTTACTGATAATAATAAGGCCCAGTCCAGCTATAAACTTGTTTGTCGATAGTCACTTTATGTTTAGCTGAAGGCGCAACAAGCTTGTTCGCGACAATAAATAATTGATAATTACCCGCGATATCAACAATGCGCACAGCGGTATAATTCTCATCGTCATAGACGACTTTTAATTCAGCAATATTAGTATTGGAATTCAGTGACAACTCAGTCACTGGACTATAACTACCATGCGACTCAATAACAGATACAAAACTGGTATTCGCAACATCATTGCGGCGCAACATAATTCCAGCTTCACGACGTAAATTGAAATTAGGATCATTTGCACCAATTCGAGTTAACAATACTTGGTCACTGTCGTTAGTGACGGCTGTTAAGCTGTGATACTTTGTTTTACCTAACCAAGAAAATTGCGTATTGCCTGAAACTGCCTTGCCTGTACCTTCAACCCATAAGTGTTGATAGCCATTTTTATCGCCTAAAGGTTGCAAGCTTACCGGAGATTGATAACTAAAATTCGTGCTAATCACTTGACCCAAATAATAAAAGGGTAAATCGTACTGATTTTTGCTCGCTGATTTAACTTTAAAAATGTCTAACAAAAACGCTTGTTCAAAATGTTTATTTTTAATCAAGGCCATAGTGCGACGCATTTTTGTACCTGGGTAGGCATTACTTTCAGTTGCGCTTATCACTTGCACATTAGGGTTATCAATATCATAAAACGCTAAATTTGAATGATGTTGGCTTGCGACTGCGTAGTTACCACCAAAATGCATCTGTTCATTTTGTGAAAGGGTATTGTGTGCAATCGTGGTTTTTGCCCAAGTTTTGTTTTCAGGTAAATAGTTTCCACCACCTTTTTGTCCAATATTTACAAAACGTGCAAGGCCATAATCTTGCAAGACTTCATTGCCTTGTTGGTAAAACGAATAAGACAATTTATCGTAGTGACCGTGGCTTAAACCTTGTGCAGCATATTTAAATACCAATGACAAATCTTCGTTTCCATAACGCAATATACCCACACCACCTTGTGAACCATCATGGCCATCACTCAATAGGATAGACTGCTTTTTAAAAGCTTGAGTTTTGCCTTGTTCAATTGCCAACGCAACATCTAAACCAGACTGGTCGAGCAATACTTGATTCTGCTTTTGCGCAATACTGAGCAACTGTGGATTTTTATCGCCATAATGGTAAGCAATGTTCACAGCGGTTACTAACGAAGCGGTATAATACGACATACCCTTTTGCCCATCGTTTAATGGAAAAAAGTTACCGTCAGCATCGGTTAAATTAAGCAGTGCATCAACGCCTTTCAACAACACATTATTCTTGTGTTGTAATACTTTTAAATCAGGACGGGTATTTTCCATTGCTAATGCAAATATTAGGAAAGGATACATAGCGTATCTTTGATAATACGGGCCTTCTGTATAATAGCCATCAGGAGAGAAAGGGTCTTCTAAATTCGCTAAAAAGCCTTTTTTCTGATCTGCAACTTTGATAGTGCCACCATCGTTGTCAACACCACCAACTGGTAGCCCATCATCTTCAATACCATATAAAGCTCTATCGATAAGTGCTTGATCATTCATCACCAAACCTATCATACCAACAGCAGCGTTACCCCAAGTGCTATGGTTGTGAATTCGATTATAAAATGCAGGGTTGTCTAACGAAATATAATCAGCAAAAGGGCGAAATAAATTATTTTCTAACCTTGAACGCTGTTCTGCGGTCAGAAAATGGTAAATCGTATCGTAGGCTTGGCTCATATAAACCAACCAGTTACTGTCGTTTAAACATTGCCAAAATAACTTGCCAGGCGCATACGAACGTTTTTGTGGATGAATTGGCAAGTGTTTGTACATGGCTTCGTATTGCAACAACATGTCACGTACATATATAGCGTATTTGTCATCTTGCAATATTTGGTAGAGTACACCAGCTTTTTGCGCAATGATAAAATTTTGTTTGTGGCGGTAGTGGGTATAACCACCAGAAAAATCTTTAGGTTGTGGTGTGTCTATGCCAAGCGCTATTTCTTCGTCAACTTGTTGTTTTACTTTTTCTAAGCTTGCATCAAATAACGGAGCTTTACCCAAATTTTGCTGGATTTTTGCAACCCCCACTTTAGTTAATATCAGCTTTGGATGTTCATTGGCTTGCGCTACATGCGCTGTTGTTAACACAAACACTGATAAAATTAGCGTACTAATATGTTTAAATTTCATTCTATACCTCTATTAGTGCGTTTTTATTCGCTAAAACTGTAACCGTCGTGGCTATTTTCAATTCGGTAAAATGTCGCTTGAACGTAATCAGCTTCGTCTGACGTGTTATTTTGGTTATATACGCCAGCTTTAAAGTACATATACTGACCACCTTGGTCGTAACCACTGTTAGACATATCCAACACAGAAGTCACATCCGGTTTACCTACTCGACTAATCACAACCTTCAACTGATGACCATTTACTTCAATTTGATATTCAAACTTTTCATTCAGCGCTATACCATCTGTTGGATTTGCCGCTGAGTCTGCGCGCGAGCCAATCATTTCTACGTAACTGTCATCACCACCTAATTTTTCATGCGCAAAATAAATACTGCCTTTGCTGTTTTTCGGTAACTTGCGGTAATACAGTCGAATAGGTTCGTCATCATTTGCGTGTATTTGTCCGATAATAACTCGGCCAATTTGGTAGTTATCACCTGTGGTCGTCACATGGTTAACTGCTAGTTCAGCTGTTAATCTGCCATCAATCCCACCGGCAGCTTGTCTGTCAGCTAAAGGCGCGGTTGAAAACACCCAGTTGTTTTTGTTCACACCCTGAGTACTTATACTGGTATTGTCGCGGCGTAACATCTCGCGTAGTTCAGAGCGCACATATTTAGTATTGGTTGAAGTTCTAAAACCATAACTTGGGCTTTTAAAAACAATTCCACCGTCAGTCGCTGCATAGAAAAAATTGCTATCAACATAACCGGAAATTAGATTTTTTGTGCTGATCGAATCAGCTCTACCATTGCCATCTGTATCTGTTGGCACACTTAAATACCAATCAGCTAATTCGATGGAAAGTTCACTCGGCGAAACGCCTTCTGCAAGAATAGGTGGTTCACCTTCTGGCTCTGGGGTAGACGGGGTATTTGAATCTGGTGGAGTAGTGGGGGAGATATCTGCTTGAGTATTTTGTGAACTACCACATGCCGACATTAACATTACACAGAACACGATTAATAGAGTTTTAGTCACAGCCAACTCCTTCCCCGACTATGGGGCGAATTAAACGCCGAAGATACAAAAAGTGGACAGCTGTATCTTCGGCAAATATAAGCTTGAGATTAGATACCTAAAGCTTGACCACCACCGATTTGAATTGTTTCAGCAGTAATAAATGAAGCATCTTTGCTAACTAAGAAAGATACAACTGAAGCAACTTCTTCAGGTTGGCCTAAACGACCTAACATAATGCTGTCTTTCCATGATGCAAATACTTCAGGCTTAGTTGCTTTGATTTGCGCGTGGAAAGGTGTATCGATAGTGCCAGGAGATACAGCGTTTACACGGATACCTGCTGGAGCTAATTCTTTGGCTAATGCACGAGTTAAAGTATGCACTGCACCTTTAGATACAGCGTAAATGCCTGCACCTGGGCCACCAGCATTCCAACCAGCGTTTGACGTGTAGTTAATAATTGAACCGCCAGTTGTTTTCTTCAAGAAAGGAATAGCTGCTCTTGAAACAAAGAAAGCACTATCTAAGTTAAGCGCCATAACAAAACGATAAAAATCGGTTGTCATGCTCTCAACTGGGCTACGGCCACCTAAACCACCAGCGTTGTTTACAACAACATCGATTTGACCATATTTTTCGCCAATCGCAGTTACGTTCTGGCTAACAGCTTCATCATTAGTTACATCAAAACCATAATACTCAGCTTCAATGCCTAAGCCTTTAAGCTCTTCAACACGAGCAGCACCTTGCTCATCTTCAATACCATTAAGTACAACAGTGTATCCATCTTGGCCGAGACGCTTTGCTACTTCAAAACCAATACCACCGGTTGCACCAGTCACTAAAGCTATTTTTTTAGACATATTAAATTACTCTCTATTATTTTTTAAACGGTCTATCAAAGTCTGCGCCCCCAAATGGACTTAAGGTGATAATTCAGCCATGCCATGCAAAAACGCATTACAGAAAAGCCAACACCAATGTAAGACAATTGATTCTTACAAAGAATACCAAGTATTACATTTTTGTCTACCATTTTATTTGCATGATTTAGATAAAAATGCCACTTCCAGTCTTTTATAACTAACACGCCAAGACGCTCTAAAAACGCCAACAAAACCATAAATCACTGTATTTTAATGCTTTAAATAAAACTCTACTAACTTTAAAGCTGTAATGTCTATGAAAAAACTAGGATTTCCACTAACTGTTAACGAATAGATTTATTCTAATTTATCGCATGACTTGTCTATCTGATCGCTTTGGTTTTAGCACATTTGGCATACAGACCAAACAAAATTGTCTTTCAAATTATGCGATAAATTGTTGATAAAGTGTATTTTATGTGCAAATATTGTAAATCAATACATCAAACAATGTATACCACAAAACAAACATTGTAACTGTATTGGTAAAACACACAAAACTAACAAAGGAAATATCTAAATGAAAACACACACAAGTAAATATTTGGCTTATTACATAGCTGGCGTTTTAGCGAGCGCCGCGGCAGGCATTTCGCAAGCTAGTTCAGTAAATATTGCTAACCCTGGGTTTGAATCAAATTGGGATGGTTGGAACGACACAGATCCTTCAGCTATTTCAAGCGATGCATATTCAGGTAATAGTTCGGCAAAATTTACCGGCAGTGGTGCGAAAGCCGAACAAACGGTTAGTGTAAGTGCAAATACTCAATACCGTTTAACTGCCTATATTAAAGGCTCAGGTAAAATTGGTGCTGTTGTCAATGGTACTAGTTACAGCCAAACTGGCGGTGGTAGTAATTTTGAGCAGGTTACAGTCGAGTTTAATTCAGCAAGCGCTACGTCAATAAGCGTATTTGCTGAATACAGTGGTGGAGAAGGGCGCTTTGACGATTTTTATTTAGAAAGCATTTCGTCTCCAACACCAACGCCCACTCCAACACCCACAAGCGTTAATTGTAGTGGTACTACAGATTTGAACATAGCCAACGCGACCGATGATGGCACAAATGATGGACATGGCCCACTCAATACCATAGATAGCGATTTAGCTGATGAATCACGTTGGTCATCAAATGGGTCAGGCAAATCGATTGTTTATGATTTAGGTGGTTTAGTCAAAGTCAAAGACTTACAAGTTGTTTGGTATAAAGGTAATTCTCGTAGTTCATATTTTGATGTTGATACTTCTAGCAACAATACTGACTGGACTTCTGTTTTGGTCGGTGGTCAATCGAGTGGCTCAAGCTCAAGTTACGAAACGGCTGATGTAACAGATTCTGACGCTCGCTACGTGCGCATTACAGGTTATGGTAACTCATCTAATTCGTGGAATAGTATTATTGAAACTAAAGTACGCGGCTGTACTGATGGTTCAGTTACTCCTACACCTACGCCGACTCCAACGCCAACACCGACCCCAACACCATCCGGTGATTTAGATCCGAGTTTGCCACCTTCAGGTAATTTTGATCTACTTGATTGGACTTTAGGTGTACCTGTTGACGATAACAACGATGGTAAGTCTGACACCATTAAAGAAAACGAACTTGCAAACGGCTACGAACACAACCAATGGTTTTATACAGCAACCGACGGTGGCATGGTGTTTAAAGCACCAATTGATGGGCCTAAAACGTCAACTAATACAAGTTATACACGTTCAGAGTTACGAGAAATGTTACGTAGAGGCGACACCAGTATTAGCACTCAAGGCGTAAATAAAAATAACTGGGTATTCTCAACATATTCATCGTCAGACAAAAGTGCTGCTGGTGGTATAGATGGTGAATTAACGGCTGAATTAAAAGTTGACCACGTAACGACGACAGGTAACAGTAGCCAAGTGGGCCGCGTGATTATCGGACAAATTCACGCTACAGATGATGAACCTGCGCGTTTGTATTACCGTTTATTACCTGGCCACACTAAAGGCTCTATTTATTTGGCGCATGAACCGGGCAATGGTAATAGTGAACAGTGGTACAACATGATAGGTGATCGCTCTAGTTCTGCTTCTGAACCTTCGGATGGTATAGAGTTAGGCGAACGATTCGGATACTCAATAAATGTTACAGGTAACACCTTAACAGTCACTATCTACCGAGACAACAAACCAGATGTGGTACAAACTGTCGATATGAGCAACAGTGGTTACCATAACGGTTCAAACCAATATATGTATTTTAAAGCTGGTGTATATAACCAAAACAATACAGGTGATGGTAACGATTATGTGCAAGCGACTTTTTATAGCTTAAGTAATACGCATGATGGTTATAGCTATTAGTTGTTAAATTTAATATCACTGTAAATACTGAATTCAATAAAAAGGCCGCTACCTATTAGGGTAGCGGCCTTTTTATTTAACCTCACCAGAGGTTATTTAGTCTGTTGAATGGCTATTTGTTTGCTACTACCGTCAATTGCCATATATTGCGGGGTAAAACAAGCAAAATTAAAACTTATGTCTAAAAAATTACTTATCTTAGTTGATGTTCAAAATGTCTATTACACAACCAAGCAAGCTTACAATGGAAGATTTGATTACAATAAATTCTGGGCTGAAGTTAGTAACGGACGGGAAGTTGTAAAAGCCATAGCTTACGCGATTGATCGAGGCGATAAGAAACAATTAGAGTTTCAAAATATCCTCAGAGCTATCGGCTTCGAAGTAAAATTAAAACCTTTCATCCAAAGAGCGGATGGTTCAGCAAAAGGCGATTGGGACGTTGGAATTACCATTGATGCCTTAGAGTATGCTAATAATGTTGATACTATTGTTTTGCTATCAGGTGACGGTGACTTTGATCTACTTGTTGATAATTTGAGGATTAAAAAGAATAAAAGAGTTGAGGTCTATGGTGTTCCTCAATTAACGGCAAATTCACTAATTTCATCCGCTACAGAGTATTTTCCGATCGAGCATGATTTGTTATTAGCTTAAAGCTAGCAAAATAAAAAAGGCACGTAAAACGTGCCTTTAGATAACAAGATACAAGTTGTTAAATTTACAGTTCTTTTTCAGCTACAACAGCTTCGTTGGTTGCAGAATCATCATAAGTTTTAGACAAATCGTAATCGGCTGAATAAGCTTCAAAGTCTTCTTCCCACTCTAACGTTGTACCAGCCACATCTGAATACACTTTAATGTCATCATAATAAACGCTGCCAGTTACTGTCGAGCTATTATCACTGAGTTTTAAAACTAACTTAGTTACACCACCAGAAATCGCACTAAGGTCTTTTGAAAACGAAGAGAATTGGCCTAAACCAGAATCAACACCATTTATTTTAACAGTAACAAGTGGTGCAACAGTGTCAGACGCGTTGGTTGCATCCCAAGTCATTTCCACATCAACCCATTCGCCAATGTTAAAGCTTGGTGTTACGTCAGTGGTTGCTTCACGAATTTTAAATGAACCATTACTGATTCGTAAGTCAACTAATGCGTCTGAGGTAGAAGTTGAAGTTCCCCATAATGCAATATAGGCTTCTTTAACACTGCCACCACTAGTTAACACTTCGTCTTTATTAAATCTTGCGGTAATTTTACCAGTTTTAAGTGCACCGTTTTCAAACTCATGACGCAACTCACCAGAATCGCCACTATCTGTATCTGAAATCTTCGCAACTTTAGTCGTGGTTACAACTGGCGCGCTACTAGTTTGTTGGGCAACAACAGCTTCGTTTGTCGCTGAGTCGGTATAAACGCTCGATAGGTCAAAGTCTGCTGCGTATGCTTCAAAGTCCTCTTCAAATACTTTAGTTGTACCGGTTAAGTCTGAATAAATAACGATATCGTCGTAATAAACAGCGCCGTTTACTATTGAGCTATTGTCACTTAATTTTAATACTAGTTTATCAGCACCTGCCATGACTGACGGCAGGTCTTTACTGAATGATGAAAACGTACCTAAACCAGAATCGACACCGTTAATTTTAACAGTAACTAACGGTGCAACTGTGTCGGTGGCATTGGTCGCGTCCCAAGTAATTTCTACATCATTCCACTCATTTAAAGTGAAAGTAGGGGTTACGTCAGTAGTCGCTTCACGGATCTTGAACGAACCATTGCTTATACGTAAATCAACCAAAGCGTTAGACGTTGAAGTTGAAGTGCCCCAAAGTGCAATATAAGCTTCTTTGACACTGCCATCAGCAGTTAAAACCTCTTCTTTATTAAAGCGAATGTTTAACTTACCTACAGTCAAAGGGCCAAATTTTTCGCGTAATTCACCTGAGTCACCGCTATCAGTATCTGTTATCTTTAATACATTGTTAGTCACCATAGGTGTGCTTGGCTGACCATTGATGGTTATTTCAATATTTGCAGTAACACCATCAATTGAGGTAATGGTAATAACATCTACGACAGAATCATTTTCATCAACCAAATTAGCTACCGTTGCATCACTGGTATTAACTGTATACACCCAGTTACCACCGAAATCGATTGAGAAAGTACCATAGGTTGTTGCCATACTAACTTGTTCAATAACACCATTTTCTCCAGCGTCAGGATCGCTAACATCAATTGATCCTACAAGATCTCCAGCATCATTTTGTATCGAGTGAGTCAGATCACCCAGAAAAACCCCTGGTAAATTTTCAGGTGCAGATACATTATCACCTGTGCTGTCTGTGTCGAGTTCACAGGCAGTTAGTGACAATGCCATAGCGGCAGTAATCAAGCATTTTTTCATATTCATGATTTAATTCCTCGTTAGCTTACCCAGTCTATGTGCTAAACACTTTAGGTAAAATTGTCAGTTCTTTGTGTTGTATTTGCCAATTAGTCTTCCTGACAACTTGTTTTATTCACAAGAATAAAACATTCCCTTTTGTTCGCTATCTAAATTAACGATACGTTTACAATACAACAGATACGACATTACTTACAAGATGTTTTTACATTTATGACTAACAATTATGTATTACACCAAAATAAAAACTAGTTACAATCCACTAAAATTCATTTTATTCAACCAGTTAAAATAAAAGGCACTAAAAAGTGCCTTTTATGAGTTGGTTAACAAGCTTTAATTATTTAACTGGGGTACTTTCTCCCACTTTCAATTTAGTGAAAGTTACCTGCACATAATCACCATTGGCTTTGTCCGTTTGCCAATCACCAGTACCTGGACACGCTGTGTACCAACCACCTGCAGCATCTTTAGTACTACATTGGTTATAGGCACCCGCTTTAAAATAATTCCAATCACCAGTGTAGCCAGCTGGATGATCAAACTCATCTACTTTGCCATAAGCATCTATATTGTTTGTCAGATCAATTGAATATTTAACTGTAGGTTTGTCTTTTGCGGTAAATTCTAGATGCATAATATTGTTATGTACGTTAATTACATAACTAAATTCTTCACCTAGAGCTATGCCTTTATCGCCCGGTTCTGCTGGGTTTTCCCAAGTGTTACCCCATACAGGATATGCAATGTCGGTACGATTCGGATCATCTTTTGGCAAGTTACGTTCATAGTTCCAAAATACCGAGCCTTTGTCGTGATGCGGGAATTTTTTATAATAAATTTTGATTGGTTCGTTACCCCAACCAAAACCAAGGCCAAGATCTATAATTTTTTGGTCTTTACCCGCGTGAATTTGACCAACAACAACCGAATAAGCAGGTGGTTTGTCTGGATGACCCGCTCTTGTTGCTACATGATCAACTTTTAAACTCGCTTCCATTTTGCCACCAATTCGTACGCCTAAACGCTCAAAACGGTCTGACAAAGGATGGGCTAATAAATAAAAATTGTTTTGGGGTGCTTTGGTTTTAATCTTAGTATTACTGCCACGTAGTTGATGGCGTAACTCACTGCGAGTATTGCTTGAGCCACTGGTTGTGATAGCTTTGTTTGGCGCAGCAAATACCATGTGTCCGTCTGCATTGACGT
Organism: Catenovulum sp. SX2; assembly: GCF_052056295.1. NCBI lineage: Bacteria > Pseudomonadati > Pseudomonadota > Gammaproteobacteria > Alteromonadales > Alteromonadaceae > Catenovulum > Catenovulum sp. SX2. Next base: position 276,596 of record NZ_CP182494.1, on the reverse strand, counting down.
AAAAATAATCTGGATGTGAATAACTTTGGATTTCTTTAACATCAATTTCGTCAATTTTTCCATCACCGTCTCCGTCCATTGGTAAGGTAATTTTCCACTCGCTTAAATCAAATTTTTCAGCAGGGATCGAACTATTAGTTGACGCCGTAGCTGACTCTGAATTTGTAGTTGACGAACAAGCTATAAGCGCTGTGGCGACTATAGATAACACACTAACTGCTTTAATTGATTGCATAAAAGTCTACCTTTGTTGCTTGAGTTGAAGGTGAATAATTAATTACAAATCTGTCTGCAATTGATTTTATTATTACAACTTTGTAATACACATTCAACATAATTGTAATCACAAAAGGTATTAAACAACCAAGTTCATTAAAACACCTAATAAAAACAGCGATATAGAACAGCGAATGGATAAGTAAAAAGTTACTAATTATGAATAAATATTGGTGAGCTTGTTCATTTTGTCAAACAAGTTGGCTGTGAAATATTGGTGAGTTATAAAAAAAACTAATAGGTGATGAATAGAAATAGTTGGGGGATAGAAGGCTCGAGCAAGGATCACTTGCTCGATAATATGCGGTCTAACGAATACAACTGACGAGTTGCTTCAGATTTTTGTTTAATTTCTTCTAGTGCTTGTACTTCACTTGCTTCAAACAAAGCATTAATCAAACGATTAAAATGTTTGTGCATTGCGCTTCTAGCTTGCTCAGGGTTGCGAGCTTTTAAAGCTTGATAAATAACATTGTGTTCTTCTTTACGTTGAGCAGTACTTTGGCTACAAATATAACTATGCGCTTGCTGCACAGAAGGCTGCTTACGTAATTCCCACAAATTCTGAATTGTATGAATTAGCGCTTTGTTGCGAGTACTTTGGCAAATCGTTAGGTGGAAGTCTCTATCGGCTTCATCACTGCTAGCTTCATCATCAAGCATCTCGACCAATTCACCCAGTTTATCTAATTCTTCAGGGGTAATAGAGACAGCCGCTAAAGCAGCCGCTTCACCCTCAACTAAAGCACGCGCTTGGGTTAGTTCGAACGCGGATATATGGCTCACAGCTGATTTCTTGGCTTTTTCTTCTTGATTCATAACATACACACCAGCATTAGTGCGCACTTCAACACGACCTCGAACTTCCAACGCTATAATAGCTTCACGTAAAGTTGGACGGCTAACGTTAAACAACTCTGAAAGCTCACGCTCAGAGGGTAAACGGGTGCCAGGCAAATAAGAGCCGTTATCTATGCCTTCTTCTATTTTATCTACGACACTCCAAAATAAACGACGACTTTTCAAAACAAATTCCTCACTGTCAACAGCTCTAATACAGAGCATTTAATTTCTTACAATTAATATGACTATTAAATTAGCAAAATTGTAAAACAAAATCTATCTTTATTGTTTCCACCCTAAATTTGACTATAGTCATGGTATACCACCTTGTAAAACACTTTATGTTAAAAATATTTTAAAGTGTTTGACAATTGAATCGTGATCATTTTAAATTAGGTAAAACATAAAGGTCAGATAGAGGACTCAGCATGAAACAAACACATAAAACAAATAAAATCGCTGAAGCGATTAGAAATGTATTTGTATACGGTAGCTCAACTCTTTTGTTGTCTATGGCTCCACAAGCGGTTATCGCTGCGGAAGAAGTAGCACAAGACGAAGAAGTAGCAGAAGTTATTCAAGTTACAGGTAATCGTGCGACTATGAGTCGCTCATTAAGTGAGAAGAAACATACCGTAGCAGTTGTTGATGCAATAGCAGCAGCAGATTTTGGTGACTTACCAGGCTTGTCGTTGTCAGACGTTATTGAAAACGTGCCAGGTGCAACTGGCCATAGATTAAAAGGTAGCCAAAACGAAATTTCATTACGTGGTTTAGGTCCGTTTTTAGGTAGTGCGACCTTTAACGGTCGACCAATTACCAATGCAGGTCCAAACCGCGCTGTTAACTTTAAAAAATTCCCTTCAGAACTAGTTGATAAAGTTGTTGTTTATAAGAGCCAACAAGCAGATTTAGTTGAAGGTGGTGTATCCGGAACTATTGAAGTTGGTTCTTTAAGACCAGTTTCTTACGGTAAAGAAGAAACTATCGTTGAAGTAACAGGCGTATATAACCAAGGCGCCAACCATGTTGATGGTTTTAGCCCTTACGGCAAAGAATTATTATTTTCTACTGTACAAAAAACAGAGTTGGGTGAAGGACACTTAGGTTATACGTTAGGTTTAACTTATTCAGATTCATCTAACCCTGAGGAAATATATACCTCTAGCTCCACGTTAAATTTATGTGCGCTTCGTAATGCTGACGGCTCTGATATAGGCGGAACGGTTGACTGTGACGCTCGTAATGGTCGAGGCAGCAATCACGTTATTCTTCCTTCTGTAGATAATCCTGAACAAGATTTAAGTGCTTATGATCCTACAAGCATATTTATGATGCCTAATAGTTTCACATATAGAAGCATTGAAGATGAAGACGAGCGTAAAGGTATAGTAACAGCGATACAATATACGCCAAATGAGCATTGGGATTTCAACTTTGATGCCGTTTATTCAAAACTTGAGTACGTTGAACACAGACATGAATATGCTGTGTCGAATTCTCGCGATAACCATGATCCCGCAGACATAGTAATTAATAATGAAGGTGCCTTAACCTACTACAAAGGCTTGTCAGATCTGCAGTTAATTGGTGAACGTCGTAGCCAAGTTGATGAATACACAGGTTGGGGTTTAAAAACAACTTATACTCCGGATACGAATTTAAAAGTTGAATTAGATGTGTCGTACTCTGATTCAGAGCGCTACCGTTTACGTCACCGTGCTCGCGTAGAAACCGCAAATGAGTATAACTACACCTGGGATCGCCGTAATACATTAGTACCTTCATTCGGACTAGATGATGCCAATGGCAATGCGCCATGGGAAGACGGATTCGATGCAACAAGCGTACCTTTTGATCAAGCAAGTGTTGAAGGGTGGGGCAATGAGCTAGACAGATTGCGCTATTATCGTGAGCACGAAAAGCGTGATGACACCATTTATGCTGCTCGTCTAGATGTAGATTATTACCTAGGCGGTAGCTTTATCGAAAGTATCAAAACCGGTGTGCGTTATTCACAAGAAAACATGGTTGTAGACAACGATACTCGTTGGACAAAGAACATGGCTGGTGGATATTCAAATGTTGAATGGGATTCACAAAACGACAATGCCAAAGACGCAGATGGTAATCATATCGTGACCCAATTGCTCCAAGATGTCAGCGAAAACTGTATTAGTGAATTCAACAACAATAACTTCTTTGGTGGTCAAGACGGTACTGGATCAGGTGCTTATGCCATGTTAGACGGCGAATGTACAGTAGCGCAAATGTATGACAGAGACACGTTAGAAGCAGCGAACCGATCTTACACTGACATTGGTGAAAATCCAGACACACGCAGTTCGGGCGACGTAGATGCAACAGAAAGCGTAACAGCAGCTTACATTATGGCTAATTATCGTAGTGAACTTGCCGGTATTCCAATTGAAGGTAATTTTGGTGTACGTGCTGTGCATACTGAAATTGAATCTTTAAGCTGGAATCGTGGTTTAGAAATCGTTGCAGATGGCGACCCAGATCCAACAACTGGTATTCAAGCATATAAACTAGCTGAGGCCTCTGTTAGCGGCGGATCACCTGATGTAATTACGTCAAGTAACTTACGTTGGTTACCAAGTGCGACTTTAATTATGGATTTACATGATGAAGTTAAATTGCGCTTTGCTGGTTATCGCTCATTATCTCGTGTTGCCCTGCAAGATATGGGTGCTGGTCGAACTTTCGTAACAGACGATTCAGGCAATGATTCAGTTTCAATAAACGTGGTTGATGGAAAAATCACAAACATTGGTGAAGTATCTGGTTTAGTTACCAACGTAGTTGGCGGAAATCCGACAGTTGCACCGTTAATGTCATGGAATGGTGATATCTCGTTGGAATGGTATCCAAGTGAAGACGCATACTTAAGTGCGGCCTACTACTGGAAACGCTTTAATGCAGTTTTAGGTGCTTCTCCAGTAAATGAAGACTTTAACGTAGCATTTGGTGATGACACTTACACTATGACTAAACGTGTTAGCGTAAATGATGTGTTAGACCAAGAGTCTACTATTACCGGTATTGAAATTTCTGCTCAAAAACACTTTAGCGAATTGCCAGCGCCATTTGATGGTATAGGTATTAAAGCTGCTTACAACTATGCAGACAGTGATTACGAGACGATAGATAGAAGATATCCAACCACAATTGAGCCTGCAAATATGTGGGGTAACTCGAAAGAAACAGCGTCTGCCTCTGTTTACTGGGATTTCGATGATGTGTCATTCCGTGTGTTGTATAAATTCCGTTCAAAATATTATCAACCAAGTGATCTATTTGACGATAATTCGATTCGCCATGTACTTGACTCTGAATACTTAGATTTCAGTGCTAAGTACAAAATCAACAAAACATTCTCAGTGAGCTTAAAAGCGCTGAACTTGTTAAACGAACCTCAGGTGCAAGTTCGTGGTGTAGATTCAAACATCCATGAAATTTCATCTACTGGCTCTAAGTACTTCTTGTCACTTAAAGCTAAGTTTTAATCTGTAAAGGTTGGTTCTTCAGCGGAACATTCCATTTGCCTACTTGCGAATGTTCCGCTTTTTTTAACGGTAGCGTTTATATGAAAATCACACGGAATACATTCGGTTTATCTATTATTGTGTTATTGGCTTGTATTGCCTATAGCGCTAACGCCGAGACTTATTTAGTTAAAACAATTGCGCAATATCAGCAAGTGGCGAACAAGCTACAAGCTGGTGACGAAGTTGTATTAGCAAATGGTCAATGGGAGAACTTTGAAATAGTTTTTCACGGCCAAGGTACTCAAGCTAAACCAATTACTTTACGCGCACAAACTAACGGACAGGTATTGATTACTGGTCAATCTAACTTGCGTTTAGCAGGTGAGTATTTAGTTGTTAAAGGATTGGTGTTTACTCAAGGTTATACCCCTAGCCCTGAGGTTATTTCTTTTAGAATTAACAAAGACAAGCTTGCATATCACAGCCGTGTAACCGAAGTAGTGATTGATGAGTTTAGCAACCCTGACAGATTCGAGTCTGATTATTGGGTTGCTCTATATGGAAAAAATAATCGTTTTGACCACAATTATCTGGCGGGTAAACGCAACCGCGGTGTAACAGTAGCGGTAAGATTAGACACTGAAGAAAGTCGTGAAAATAACCATTTAATCGACCACAACTATTTTGGTTATCGTCCAGTGTTTGGTTCAAATGGTGGTGAAACTTTACGCGTTGGTACTAGCCATTATTCAATGTTTAATTCACTGACCACAATTGACTCAAACTACTTTGAAAACTGTGATGGTGAGGTTGAAATTATTTCGATTAAATCCGGTAAAAACCGTTTAACCAACAATGTGTTTGATCGCTCAAAAGGTACATTAACCTTGCGTCACGGCAATGGGAATTTGGTTGAATCAAACGTGTTTTTTGGCCATGGTGTTGAGCACACAGGCGGTATTCGTATTATCAACCAAGACCAAGTCGTACGTAACAACTATTTAGAAGGGTTAACAGGTTATCGTTTTGGCGCAGGTTTTACTGTGATGAATGGGGTACCAAATTCACCGGTTAACCGTTATATGTCAGTAAAAAATGCACAAATAGAAAATAACACTTTTGTAGATTTAGATTTTATTGAAATTGGTGCAGGTGCAGATGCAGAACGAAGTGAAGCGCCAAGCGATTCAACTTTTACCAATAACTTTATCTACAACCATACAGAAAAAAATTTAGTCACTGTGCATTCAGATGCATCAGGTATAGATTTCGACAATAACCCAGCGGTAAATGTGTTGAGTCGCGCAATCCCTTTAGATAACACTTCAGCAAATAGATTAAAAATCAAACGTGCAGCTAACGGTTTAATTTACCCTGCAAACATTAACAATGTAGGTGTGGCGAAAAACTTTAAGGTTTTATCCAAAGAACAAGTTGGTCCTGCTTGGTATGGCAAAAAAGCCGCTTTTACCCCGTTTGATTCAGGTAAAGTTCATCAAGTACAAGCGGGTGAGAATACTTTATTTGATGCGATTGCTGCGGCCGATGACGGCGACGTGCTAGAACTTGCTGCTGGTTTGTATCCGTCACCAAAAATTATCTTTTTAGATAAAACCATCACAGTTAAAGCACAAAAAGGTGCAGATGTAACCATTTTACCAATGCGCAGTACCTTTTTAGAAATTCAAAACAATGGCTCATTAAAAATGCTTGATGTCACTATAGCAGGAGATGCAGCCCCTGATTATAAAGGTAATACCATTTTTAGAACCTTGAAGTCTGGTATGTACAAAAACTTCCGTTTAGTCATGGATAACTTGGTAGTGCGTGACTTAGACATCAATGGTTTTTACAACATATTTGATGCTGGTTTTAGAAGCCTTGCAGACACAATTTCTATCACTAATTCTGAGTTTAAAAATATCACGGGTGACATTTTGCGCCTGAATAAAGAAACAGATGACCTAGGTGTATTTAACGCAGACCACGTTGTACTGCTTAACAATAGCTTTAGCAATATTCAAGGTACGCTAGTTCGTTTATACCGAGGCGGCCGTGATGAAAGTACCTTTGGCCCGCACCTAAATATGCAAAATAACCAACTCACTAATGTTGGTACAGGCAAAAATAACAAAGGTGGTTTGGCCCTTGAGTTATTAGGTGTGCAAGAAATGCACATTAAAAACAACAGTTTTAAAAATTCTGCCAGTGTACAGCTAGTTACCCAAGTGGGTGAACCAAAAGTGGCGATTGAAAACAATCAATTAGTAGCTACAGCAGAGTTTGATATTTCGATAACAGCATCGAAATAAACCGAATCGTAAGTCTGACCTTGATTTACGGTAGTCGTGTAGCGCAGGGACGCGCGCCTGTTTTTAGCGAAAACAGGTAGAGGTCAGCTAAAGTTTTAATTTATACAAAGAGGTATCCGATGACACAGAGTGAACGTTTTGTAAAAGCTGAAAAAGTACAAGTAGAAGATTTAGGCGGCGGTGTTAAACGTCAAATTTTAGGTTACAACCATGAAATTATGGTAGTTAAAGTTTGGTTTGAACAAGGCGCAGAAGGATACCGTCATCAACATCCACATTCACAATCAACTTATGTGGAAAGTGGTGTATTTGATGTATTTATTAATGGCGAAGTACAGCGTTTAACAGCAGGCGATGGTTTTTATATTCCACCTGAAGAGTTGCACGGTGCTGTGTGTATCGAGGCGGGTGTTTTAATCGATACCTTTAGTCCAGTTCGTGAAGATTTTCTGTGAGGTGAAAGATGTTTATTAACCGACTTAGATGGGCTGTAATCGCCTTAATCGCATTAGCAACAGTAATTAACTATATCGACCGTTCTGCGTTAGCGGTAATGTGGCCAGGTATTGCCGAAGATGTTGGCTTAGATAGATCTGATTACGCGAATATCATGTCTGTGTTTATGATTTCATACGCAATCGGTCAAGGTGTATTTGGTGGTTTATTCGATAAATTAGGTGCACGTATTGGTTTCACCTTATCAATTGGTGTTTGGTCAATTGCAACTATTTTGCATGGTATTGCCACCACAGTAACATCCTTTTCGATATTCCGCTTTTTATTAGGTTTCAGTGAAGCAGGTAACTGGCCGGGTGCAACTAAGGTAAATGCTGAGTGGTTCCCAGTTAAAGAACGTGCATTAGCCCAAGGCATTTTTAATGCTGGTGCGTCAATTGGTTCTATTATTGCTCCACCTTTAATTGCTGCTTTATATGCATTTATCGGTTGGGAAGCGACTTTCTTTGTAATAGGTGCTGTTGGTTTATTCTGGTTAGTTCCTTGGTTGTATTTATACAAGGGTACGCCTAGCGAAAGTCCATTGATTGCAGAAGCTGAGCGTCAGTACATTTTGCAAGGTCAGCAAGCTGAAAAAGACGCTGCTGGTGGACAAGAAGAATATGTTCCTTCATACCGTCAATTATTAAGCCATAAACAGGCGTGGAGTGTTATTGCAGCTCGTTTCTTTATTGACCCTGTTTGGTGGTTATTTGTTGCTTGGTTGCCACTGTACTTAAATGAAAGATTTGGTTTTGACGTTCAACAAATTGGGGCTTTCTCTTGGGTTCCGTATGTTGGTGCTATGGTCGGTGCTTTATTAGGTGGTTATTTATCTGGCCGATTAATTGACAAAGGTTGGTCGGTTAACCGCGCTCGTCGCACTGTTATTGGTTTTGGCTGTTTGTTTATGTTGCCAGCACTTTTAGCAACTATTTACGCTGACACTGCAACTATGGCTGTAACCTTAATTGCCTTTATTTTATTCGGTTTCCAAGTGGTTATCGGCAATATTCAAACACTACCGAGCGATTATTTCTCAGGTAAAACGGTTGGCTCTTTGGCTGGTTTGTCTGGTGCTTGTGCGGTATTCAGCGTTATTGTGGTCACCCAGTTAGTACCTATCTTGTCAGCTGGTGGTAACTACTCTGTGGTATTTGGTTTGGCAGCAACCTTCGTACCTTTATGTTTTATCTCTGTATTACTTGGCGGCAAAGTTAAAAGAGTGGCCAAAAAAGGGGCTAAATAATGAGTCAGTTTGTTGCTTTCGGTGAATGTATGATTGAGCTTTCTTCTCGCGAAGGCGCTCTTCACCAAGGGTTTGGCGGTGATGTTTTTAATACTTGTGTGTATTTAAAACGAACCTTTAAATATATCGACAGCGGTTTATTAACCGCTGTCGGTGAAGATTTGCAAAGTGAGCAAATGGTTGAAACTTTTGCTCGCGAGCAGCTTAACAATAGCAATGTATTGCGCCATCCTAAGTTAATTCCAGGTTTGTACTGGATCCATAACGACGAAGTGGGTGAAAAGATATTTAACTATTGGCGTGAAAACTCAGCGGCGAAACGCACGATTGAATTGTTAGATACAAGCAAGATTCAATCATTAAGCAGTGCTGATATTTTCTTTTTCTCTGGTATTTCTTTAGCCATTTTACCAAAAGAAGATCAAGCCAAGTTCTTTGATTTGTTAGATAAGTTAAAACAAAAAGGCGTGCGGATTGCCTTTGACCCTAACTATCGACCAAAACTTTGGGCTGACGCCAACGTTGCAAAAACCTTGTTTCAACAATGTTTTATCTTGTCTGACATTTTATTGCCAGGTGTTGAAGACTTCAGTCTGTTATACGGCATTGAAGATGAACAAGGGGTTTTAGACTTTTTGTCAGTTTACCCAATTAAAGAATTGGTGCTCAAAAACGGTGCTAAACACGTAACTGTGCAATATAAAAACAAACAAACTGTCGTCAAGATTACCCCAGTGACTAATGTGGTCGACACCACCTCAGCGGGTGATTCATTTAATGGCGTTTATTTTGGCGCGCGTTTAAATGGTTACGATATTGAAACCAGCGTAAAAATGGCCAGCAGCATTGCTGGTGAAGTTGTTCAGCACAAAGGTGCCATTGTTGACGCAGAAATATTCTCGAAAAAAGTAAAACAGTTATTTTTGGACTTCGCACCTGCAAAATAACACGCCTTTGCTATTTTAAAAGATTAGGGCCTGTTTATTTTTCGGGAACAAATTTTGTTCTAACTAAATGCTTTTTAATCAAGGCGCAGCGTTGAAGGCCTAATGAATTAAGTCGAAATGCTGCAACATAGAGTAAAAAGCATTTAGAACGAACCTGAAAGGCAGTGTTTGTTTGGCATTTCTACTTCGTTATAGCTCATTTATGTAGTTCAACTACATGACAATCGCTATGCCTTGTACAAATACCAAACAATTCGCTGCAAAATTGTTCACGAAAGATAAATAGGCCCACAATTTAGTAGTCGTACTTTTTACAAGGATGTTCTTTTTTTAAAGGTGGTTGTCGTTATGAAAGCTAGAAACCCTATTATTATTGCCAACTGGAAACTCAATGGTGACATAGATTTATTGTGTAAATCAGTTGCCAGTTTTATCCGAAAATACTTTAAAGCCGATGTAGTAGTCTGCCCACCCTATATTTATCTACGTGAAATGCTGAGTTTTTTACAGTACTCGAGTGTAGTCATTGGCAGTCAAAACGTCAGTAAATTTGAGTCTGGTGCCTACACAGGCGAAACCTCAGCGCAAATGCTTAAAGAAGCCGGCTGTAAATATTGTTTAATTGGCCACTCAGAGCGTCGCTCAATGTTTCGTGAAAACAACCAGTCGTGCAATATTAAAGTTCAAAGCGCCATAGCCAACGATTTAAAACCTGTGTTATGCATAGGTGAAAATGCCGAAGAGCGCGATGCCGGAGTGACCCGTGATGTGTTGTTTAGACAAATCAGTGAAGGTTTAGAAGGCATTGAATTTAGCGGTGACGATGTATTAATTGCTTACGAGCCAGTTTGGGCAATAGGCACAGGCAACGCCGCATCAGCGGAAAATGCCGAAGAAGTACATTGTTTTATTCGTAAAGAGATTAAACATTTATTTGGTAAAGATGTTGCCGAAAAAGTACGTATTTTGTACGGCGGTAGCGTCAATAAAACCAACTCAGCACTACTTTTGGAACAAAAAAATATCGATGGTTTGTTAGTCGGCGGCGCTAGCTTAGATCCATCACACTTTATGGAAATTTGTCAGGTCGCCGATCAATTTTCCCAAAAAACCGATTAAGAGGCTTTATCTATGCCAAGATTATCCAAAACCCATGGTGTGTTAACCGGTGATGATGTTTCAAAGTTGTTTGCCATCGCTAAACAAAATATGTTCGCCATCCCAGCAGTTAACGTGGTTAATACCAATTCAATTAACGCAGCGTTAGAAGCGGCAAAAAAAGTTAATTCACCGATTATTATTCAGTTCTCTAACGGTGGTGCTGGCTTTTTTATTGGTAAAGGCAGCGAATTAGATTCAATTGAAGCGTCAATCGCGGGCGCGATTGCAGGCGCACATTACGTACGCATGGCCGCTGAACATTACGAAGTTCCGGTGATCTTACATACAGATCATGCTGCGAAAAAATTATTGCCTTGGATTGATGGATTGTTAGATGCAGGTGAAGAATATTTCTTAAAACATGGCGAGAGTTTGTTTAGTTCGCACATGATTGATTTATCGGAAGAGTCGTTAAAAGAAAACGTTGATACTTGTGCACAATATTTAAAACGTATGTACAACATAAAAATGACCTTAGAAATTGAGTTAGGTTGTACAGGCGGCGAAGAAGATGGGGTTGATAATACCGGTATAGATAGTGCTGCTTTGTACACTCAGCCAGAAGACGTTGCTTATGCCTATCGCAAACTGATTAAGATTAGTGATAGGTTCACAGTAGCAGCCTCCTTCGGTAACGTCCACGGTGTATACAAGCCAGGCAATGTGCAATTAGAGCCAGCGATTTTACGCAATTCCCAAGCCTATTTAGTTGACAACTTTGTCCTTAAATACAACCCACTTAACTTTGTGTTCCACGGTGGTTCAGGTTCTGATTTACAAGATATTCGTGACTCTATTGGTTATGGTGTAATTAAAATGAATATCGACACAGACACTCAATGGGCGACTTGGCAAGGTATTCACCAATACTACTTAGCCAACGAAGGCTATATGCAAGGTCAAATTGGCAACCCAGATGGCGAAGACAAACCAAATAAAAAATACTACGACCCGAGAGTTTGGTTGCGCAAAGGCGAAGAGAACATGGCTAAACGCTTAGAGCAGAGTTTCGCTGATTTAAATTGTATCAACCGCAATACCTTGCTTAGATAAAAAAGCAAAATTTATTCAAAAGCAGGCGGCATATTTGTCAATTTGTTGCAGCTAACTATACTTGTTAGATGAAACACATTATTCGCTCTGTTATGTTTAATCTTTCTATAGGCTATCGCCAGATAGCCTACCTCTTGTTACTTTTCTTTACCTTTAATGCACACGCGAATTTGCGTATCGCCTGGTTTGTACCAATTGATTTAGCCGACGAAAAAATCATATTTGGTGAAGGGAATGCCTTTTGGAAACACACACATAAATTTACCGCAAAAGCTGCCCAAGATTTGGGTATTGAGTTGGTACTAGTGGATTTTAATCGCAATCGATTTAACTATGTTGAACGTGCGCAAGAAGTCGCAGCTGGCAAGTACGGCAAAATTGATGCAGTTATCTTCTACAATTACCTAAATAAAGGCGGTAAAGTTTTAGATATCCTAGAGCGAGCTAACATTGCTTCCATTAGTATTATTACCAACTTCCTCAATGAAAGTTTACTCGATAACACTAACAATAATGCTGTTGGACGACCAAGAGGACTATTCAAACATTGGCTTGGAGAATTTAGGACAGATGATAAAAAAGCAGGTAATGAACTGATGCATTATTTGGCCGCTCATTATGCTGCGCAAAACTCCACAGATAAAAATAATATTCCGGTCATCGCAATAGCAGGTGAGCGCACACATAGTGCCAGTGTATTGCGTAAACAAGGTTTAAATCAAGCACTAGAAAAATTGCCAAATTTCCATTTAGCTCAATTAATTGAGGGAAGCTGGTCTCGTAGCCGCGCAAAAGAAGTTTTACCTAAACTACTCAAACGACATGGTGACGTAAAAATTATTTGGTGTGCTAATGACGAGTTAGCCTTAGGAGCGATAGACGGACTTATAGATGCGAACTTAGACCCAACACAATACATAATAGGTGGAGTAGACTGGAATTCGGATGCATTAAAAGCGATTGAATTAAAACAAATGCGCGTCAGTTACGGCGGGCATTTTTTACAAGGGGCTTACGCCATGACCTTGTTATACGACTATCTCAATGGTAAAGACTTTGCAGCAGATATTGGGGTTACATTTAATTTAGATTTACAAAAAATGGATGAGTCGATCGTGCATTTATTTAAACACAACAACCAATATTTCAATTTAGAGCAGATTAATTTTTTGAAAATGTCGCGCCACTATCAGCAAGTGCATCTGCAGCACGCGACCAATTATTCTTTCAATTATTTACAACATTTAACCGCTAATGTTGTGCAAGATTAAACCACAAGCGTTTATCATTTATTGGGGTTTGTGGTGGCAAAAACGGATTATCCAAGCGAATAACTTTGCGATTTTGAATATTACTTAATTCGAGCGCATCTTTAATCAATGGATGATTTAGCATGTACTGATCAAACGAACCATCATCAATTGCCGCATTCAGGCCAGCAGATATTTCTTGGTACAAAGCTTGGTTTTGTTTATTGACAAAAAAGTAACCTGGTAAGGTATAAACCAGTATTAAACTGTTCTCAACTTGTAAACCAAGCTCAGGGTATTTTTGTTTTTCTGCATAAGCTGAATAAACACTACGCGGAAAGTAGTCAAACCTTTGGCCTTCTAACATATAAAACAAGTTGCTAAATTTATTCGAAGTTACCACAGGCAAATTGGCTTGTTGCAAAATTTGTGTATCCACCCAAGTGCGAACTTGCCCTGCACGCAAACCAGAAAGATCTTTAGCCGAATTAATCTGATTAAAACTTTCTTGTGCTTCTGGTTTAATTAAAAATATTCGATAACCCAATAAACCTTTAAACAAAGGCACACGGATAGGTTGATACGTTTGTTCATATTCGCTAGAAGTACCAACCCAAGCGACACTAATATTATTTGAGCCTAAATCAGACATGAGTTTTTGCTGAGTTAAATAAGTATTAGATTCATCAAATTGATATTTTTTATCCGAATAACTCAGCGCAAGTTTTAACAAACCAAACTGATATTCTTCTTTAGGTGAGTCTATCTTGTTGTGCTTAATCACAAGATTTGGATTTGCATTAACAAATGTCGCGTAAACTAACCCCAACAAAACTGTCAGACATTTCATACTTCTTTTAAACGAATTAATCACCAAACACCTCACTTAGCAGTTTCGACATTATTGGCTGCAGCTTGCCCCACAAACTGCTTCTTCAACAATGCACTGAATGTTGATATTAAGAATTCCGTTCTGTTCATTTCCTGGTCAGTATAGATCAGTAAAATACAATTTCATACCAATTTTTACATTTTTGTTTGACATTATGGTAAACCACTGAGATTATAACTCCATGACATTAGTAACACACGCATTGAATTAAGTTAATTCACACAGATTTACATGAGGTGCTATATGACTCCATTTGAATGGAACTTTCCGACAAAATTAACCTACGGACCAGGAAGAGTAAGTGAAGTTGGGCAAATTGCTGCTCAGTATGGCAAAAAAGCCATGATAGCAACTTATGCTAAAGGCTCATCATTAGATCCTGTTGTGGACAAGGTAGAAACATCTTTGCGTGCTGCTGGTTTAGATGTAGTAATTTTTACTGGCATTGAACCTAACCCTAGAGCACAAACAATTGATCAGGCAACCGAATTATTTATTGCAGAACAATGCGACCTAGTTATTGCTCTTGGCGGTGGTAGCGTTATAGACGGCTCAAAATACATAGCTGCCACCGCTTTTTCTGGCGGTAAATCTTGGGATTATGTTGTATTAGGTGAACGTACACCAAGAGAGTACACTGGTGCTTACCCAATTATTTCAATACCAAGTATTTCAGCCGCAGGCTCAGAATGTAATGCGGGTGGTGTAATACAAAACGCAGAAACCAACGAAAAAAGCTTTTCGCGTTCACCGTACCGCATTCCAAAAGTAGCGATTGTCGACCCCGAAATTCTGCAATCTGTACCTATGCACTTAACTAAAGAGAGCTGTATCGATATTTTCTCTCACTTAGTTGAACATTATTTATCTAGCCATGCTGAATCTGAGTTTGCGGACAGGATGACTGAAGGCATGATTTTATGTTTGATGGATAACTTTGAAAAAATCATCAACAATCTTGAAGATTTAGAAGTACGTGGCCAACTGGCTTTGTGTTCGATTTTTGGTTGGTCAGGTATTCAAGCGCTTGGGCGTTTGGGTTGTATTCCAATGCACTCGGTTGAAATGCCATTAAGCGCATATTATGACTTACCACATGCTCGTGGCATGGTTGTTGTTATCCCAGCTTATTTAGAACACATGGCGGATGCAATTCCGCATCGCTTTGCCAAATTAGCGCGCCGCTGTTTTGGTGTGACAGAAACAGATGATCTAGTTGCAGCTAACTTGCTGCACGTTAAAGTACGTGAATGGTTCAAACGCATGGATGCATTTTTAACTTTGTCTGATGTAGGCATAGGTGAAGATAAGTTTGAGCAAATGGCCGAAGATGTTGTACGTATGTTCCCAGGTGGTGCGCCAGAGAGTACAGCTGGCCCACGTCCTATTACTAAAGATGAGATCGTAAGAATTTACCAACTGTGTAAATAGACTATACCCAACCCGTTTGGGTAGTTAAAACCAAGAAGTAAGATAGCCAAAGCAAAGCCACTTCTGTAGTGAGTAACAGAAGTGGCTTTTATGTTTATAACCGCCGAAACAATGCCAGGCTAAATCTCAGCCCGCAAGGACAAATGGTCAAGTTTGTCAAAATTAAGCATTGACCAGCAGTCACAATTAAGAATTTAAAATTTAAAACAATAGGTTTGAAATGTGAGACGCCAAATTTAACATATTATTAAAATTTGTATGAGACTAGGCTTAACAACAATTAGTACAAAGGTGTTACATGAAGCTTAAAGTTTTATCATTGTTAATTAGCGCATCAATTGCTGTGCCTTCGCTTGGTTTAGCCGCAAAAAAGAACGTCAACAACAAACCTTATCCATATGGCAATCCAGTTATTACGCATATGTATACAGCGGATGCAGCGCCAAAAGTTATGCCGGATGGTCGAGTATGGATGGTCACCTCGGTTGATCATTTAGATAAGCCGGGTTATCACAATATGGAAGCATTACAAATGTTTTCAACGGCAGATATGAAACATTGGGTCGATCACGGCACCATATTGCACACTAAAGATATGCCAGAAGGTGAAGATGAAGATTGGGCCATTTGGGCACCTGATATGGTCTACCGTAATGGTACTTATTATATTTACTACCCAATGCGCAATTTGTTAGATGTTAGCAAAGGTAAAGACAAAGGTGTCGACCGTTATGTCGCAGTCGCCGAAAGTAACCGAGCGGATGGTAACTATAAAGTTACGGTTGAACGCATGGCGGGCGTACCTATTGCTGGTTTAGACCCTTCGGTATTTATTGATGATGACGGCCAAGCTTATCTATATTGGAACCGTGCATTAATGGGCAAACTGCAAGATGATATGCGAGATATTGATGGCAAATATTTTAAATTGGATTATGGCACAAACAACTTCATGGAAGCTGCTTGGATGCACAAGCGCGACGGCAAATACTATTACCAATACCACACAAAATATAACGGTAAAGTCGATAAAAATAACCCTGATGATCCAAAGCGGGCTAAATCACATTTAGACTATTCAATCGGAAATTCGGCAACCGGCCCACTAGATTATAAAGGCACAATTAATTGGGAGTTGGGTTATCAAGTTGATAATAGCAATGGCCCTAAATTTCCAGGAAAAGATTACGTACCATGGCGTTTAACTCAATCAAATCACGGTGCAGTTGTCGAGTTTCATGGCCAAGAATATTTCTTTTACCATACCTCGGCCTTGTCATCTTGGAAACAAGATGAGTTTGAAAGTATGGGGACTTGGACTCAGCGCTCAGTGTCGGTTGATTACTTAAATTACGATGAAAATGGTCTAGCTATACCTGTGCAGCAAACCTTAGAAGGGGTAAAAGCCGTTAGCATTAAACAACCTTTTAGAATTAAACCTAAAATTTCACCAGCAGGCGCCAACTTTAACTTAGTGCAAGACAAAATAGTTGCGAAAGACGGTGCGGTAGTTGAATTTAAAAACTTAGATTTAGGCACAGGCTATTATTATTTTGGTATGACAGTGCATAAAACCATTAGTAACGGCCATATTGAAGTGCGCCGCGACAGCCCGGACGGTATGTTAATGGGCACTTTGTTATTACGTGACAATAGTATTGAAATTAATAATGCGCGTACCGAAACCTTTTTACGCGAAGCACGCGGCGAAAAGCGCAATGTATATTTAGTATTTAAAACGCACGGACAAACTGTTGAAGTATCAGCACCAGACTTTTTCGCTGGTGCCCCTTTGCCAGTAGCAGGCGATAAGCAGTTTTAATCGTAATTAATAGGTAAGACTAAAGTCTTACCTATCTTTATCTAGACTCGTTCAAACTACCAGCCATCATTCTAGCGAAAATATCCAAAGATTTATAAACCAGAGCCGACAGAATAAGAATAGGCAAAGCAGCGCCTTTATAACCAGTATCTATAGCTAGTAAGCTAATCAACACAATTCCAATCACGCCAGCTAAAGCAATTAACAACAGACACCATATTTTTGAGTTTTTAGACATGTACATCTTTCTCCTTTTGATATGACACATTCGTATAATTTATAAAAACAAATTAACAAAAAACACTACTTAGATACAAGATGTTAATTTATGATACAGTAATACTAAATTACTTTATCATAAGCACAACAATTGGCATAGGAAATAACATGAAAGTACTCAACAAAAGAATAGGGGCGTGCGCACCATTGGTTTTGGCAGCTAGCCTGTTTTGGCATCAATCTGCAAGCGCAGGGTTAATCAATAGTGATTTCGCAAACGAATTTGACCATTGGAATGGCGAAGTGGTTAGTTACAACTATCTAGCAGACATGGACAATGTCGATTCTGGCGACATCACAGCCAGCTATGTAGACAACTTTTCTACGTCAGCTGGCAGTGCAACCCTCACAACATCATTTGATGATGAAAATGATTATTGGAGTGTCGTGTTATTTCAAGATTTTACCTTCGATATTGTTGCCCCTGGTAATAGCCTAACACTATCACTGGATGTGTCTTATTCGTTGACCGATGATTTCTTTGACTACGCTTTTGTTGAACTACTTGATTTAGACGATAACTTGGCCGCAATTGACTTAACCTCGGGTGGCGCTTTTGATGTGACTGATTGGTCTGGTGTAAATGCATCGATTCAATTTGGTGTGATTGACGGCGATTTTGACGTTTTCGATTCAATTACAATATCAAACTTAACCATAACTGAAACAGCAACTGATGTACCAGAACCAACGTCTGTTGCATTGTTACTCAGTGGTTTACTTCTATTAGCTCGTCAACGCTGGTTAGGCAAAACAGTCACGAGAGCAGATAAACACACTCACAACAAAGTAGGGGCGTAATCATGCTACCTAAATTACATTCAAGGTTTGCATCTGCTGCAAACAGTTGGCGTAGTGTTTTGCTGTTATGCGCATTAGCTGTTGCTCAACTCACATTCAATAGCAACGTCCGAGCCGCCGAAGGCGACTGGCAACTGGTAGACCAAGCAAGTATTGAACAAGGCTCACGTTTTTACTTACGTGGTACAGGTTATTACACGGATAACAACATACTGATCACTGATGATGTGACACTTTCGGAGCAACTTAGATTAGTTGTCACTAGCAGTAGCTTTGCAGTATTAAATGCCGATGGCACAAATGAAGCAGGTTTTCCATACTTTGAAGTTGCCGATATAAATACAGCGACTCGCATAATATTTGCACGTCAACGCGGTGCATTTAGTTACACTGCCGAGTTACAACAATTTGTTGAGGCGCCAACTGGCCCAAGCGTTAATAGTGAACTTATCAATTTTAACGATTATGGTGTGCACGACCCGTCTGTTATTAAAGTTGCAGATACTTATTATGTATTTGGCTCACATTTAGGTGCAGCTAAATCAAGCGATTTAATGAACTGGCAAGCTGTTAATCCAGGCGATAACTTTACTAATGGTATTTTATTCACGCCAAGTTACGCAGATGCACTACCCGAAGCAATTGAATGGACAGGCGGCCATGTTGGCTCTTGGGCATCAGATGTCATTCAGTTAAGTGATGGCAAATTCTATTTTTATTACAACCACTGTGCCAACCCAGGCTCTGGTGTTTGTAATATGCCGCATTCCTATTTAGGTGTTGCTGTATCCGATAACATTGAAGGCCCGTATGTAGACAAAGGGGTCTTTTTGAAATCAGGTACACTCAGTAGCGTCACCGCCGACGACTTACCAGAGGGCGTTGATGTTTATATTGATGGCCAAATGCCAAATGCGATAGATCCAGCTGTCTATTATGACAAAGAGGGTGGATTATGGATGATCTATGGTTCTCACTTTGGTGGTATCTGGGTACTTGAAATGGATGAACAAACAGCCAAACCAAAACCCGGTCAAGGTTATGGTACTCGTCTAACAGGTGGTAATTTCTACGCTAATGAAGGTTCTTACATGTTGTACAGCCCAGAGAGTGACTATTACTATCTATTCACCTCATTAGGCGGTTTTGTTTCTGACGGCGGTTACAATATGCGTATATCACGCTCGCGTAATCCAAATGGTCCATTTTATGACGCCGAAGGTTTTAACATGGCTGACGTTTGGGGCGATCCACAACAACATGGTGTAAAACTTATGGGTGGATTTACCTTTGTTGCCGAAGTAGGTGATGAAGGCACAAGCCAAGGTTATTTAGCACCAGGTCACAATTCAGCTTATTACGACGAAACATTGGGCAAACATTTATTAATTACCCATACACGTTTTCCAAACCGAGGTGAAGAACACGCTATTCGTGTACACGAAATGTATATTAATGAAGATGGCTGGCTGGTTACCTCACCTCATAGATATGTACCAATTGAAGGCGATACAAATGTAAACCCTGCAGACATAGTGGGTGACTATCGTTTTATCAATCATGAACATGATACCAACTCAGTAGCAAAAACTTCTGTGTATATTAATTTAACTGCAGACGGGCAGGTAACTGGCGAATATACAGGCCAATATTTTGTTTCGGCTAATGATCCAAGTCAGATTAGTTTGCAGTTAAATAGCCAAACTGGTTTTGCCGGTGGTACATTTAACGGCGTAATACAGTGGCAGTACAATGATATTCTTCAGCAGCTTGTGCCTGCATTTACTGCGTTATCTTCAGACGGTATTACAGTTTGGGGCTCAAAATTACCCAATAAAACCACAGCAGAAGTGATTAGCGCGATAACCGACAGTTTGACTTTTAAATCAACTACTACAGCTTCGGCAATAGAATTACCAACACGCGCAACTCGTGCGGCTGCAATTCAGTGGCACAGCTCTCACCCTGAAGTAATTGGTGTAGATGGCTCAGTAACCAGACCCGCTGTTGGTCAGGAGGATGCTGTCGTTACTTTAACAGCAACAATTGAAGTTAATGGAGAGCAAGTTGAAAAACAATTTGTGATCACAGTTAAAGCAAGAAGTGTCTACAACCGTGTAGCGCAATTTGAATTTGAAAATAACTTAACGGATAGTTTTGGTGATTTTGCCAACGCAACAACCACTGGCGACAAAATTTATATCCCTGGCGGTAGTGCAAGCTATACAACAGGTATAAACGGCCAAGCTCTGTTGTTAGATGGTACAAATGGTGTGTTATTGCCAAACAATTTAATTTCAAATTATGAATACACAGTGTCGTTTTGGATTAATCCAAACCAAATTACTGGCTTTACCCCTGCATTTTTTGCAGCTGCAGCAACCGATGCTTGGTTAAGCTTTTTGCCACAAGGTTGGGATGGCAATACTATGTTGTGGAGTGGCACAGCTTGGTTTGACGGCACAACCGGAGAGCGTATTTCGACTAACCAGTGGACACACATGGCTTTTTCAGTCAGCAATGGGCTAGTCAAAGTTTATTTAAATGGCGAAGAAAAATATTCAGGTAGCACAATCGCGGATTTATTCTCAAATAATGAGGGTACTTTTGCATTAGGTGTTAACTACTGGGATTTACCATTTGATGGATTAATTGACCAACTAAGTATCTACGATGCAACTTTATCGCTAAATGAAATTATTGCAC
The DNA here is from genome assembly GCF_052056295.1 of Catenovulum sp. SX2. Taxonomy (NCBI): domain Bacteria; kingdom Pseudomonadati; phylum Pseudomonadota; class Gammaproteobacteria; order Alteromonadales; family Alteromonadaceae; genus Catenovulum; species Catenovulum sp. SX2. Next base: position 255,570 of record NZ_CP182494.1, on the reverse strand, counting down.
TAGATATAAACCAGTTAACCAATAGCCAATTGTTAGACCAAGTCGCTGGTTCAATCAACTTAGGTAACCTCAATGCGGTAACTGACAATTTAAGTTTGCCTCTCACTGGCGAATTTACCTCAAGCATTAGCTGGCAAACATCAGACAGCAGTTCAATTACTGCAGAAGGTGTTGTCACACGCCCACAAGTTGGTCAAGCTGATGCTGTAGTTACCCTAACCGCAACTATTGCCATTGGCGGAGAACAAACGACTCGCGAGTTTAGCGTGACAGTCAAATCGCTTGGAGCGCCAGCAGTTGCTCGCGCACATTTTAGTTTTGACAATCATTTAGCTGACGCTAACAGTAATTTCTCTAATGCCAGTATTATAGGTTCAACAATCGGCTCTGTCGGTGGTAATGAAAACTTTGCAGCAGGTGTTGAAGGCCAAGCAATTTATCTTGATGGCAGCACAGGTGTTGCATTACCTGACGGCCTAATTGATAACTATCAGTACACTGTATCTTTCTGGGTAAATCCAACCTCAACATCCGTGCATACACCCATGTTTTTTGCTGCAAACAGCACTGAACAATGGTTAAGCTTTTTACCGCAAAACTGGTGGGACGGTGGCACAACTATATGGAGTTTTAACAGCGGCAATTGGTTTAACACCCAAACTGGGCCGTTAACGACCAACCAATGGACACATGTTGCATTTACAGTTGATAATGGTTTAGCGACAATTTATGTAAATGGCGTTGAAAGTGCTTCGTGGAATGGTTTAGGTGATTTGTTCAGCGGCCAAAACGCGACTTTCACTTTAGGGGTAAACTACTGGCCCGACTTACCGTTTAATGGTTATATTGATGAGCTTAAAGTGTTTGATTCAGTATTAACCGATAACGATATTAGTTTACTTGCAACTCAAGCAGACTAACTTGCAAACTACAAAGCGATAACTGATAAAGTTATCGCTTTTCTGCGCATTATCACAACTTCAGCTAAAGTTCCTTTAAACCCACCTGCTAATAGCTACAACAGAGCTAAACTTATTCTATCGTTTAATTTGTAATTAATTTGTTCCATACTCGGTTATATTAATTATGATTTAAAATTAGTTTGTATTAGGGAATATTATGCACAAGTCATTGTTAGGCACTGTCGTCTTACTCAGCCTGTTTGCTCATTCGGCGATTGCCGCGCCACAACAAAATATTCCCTCATCATCCGACGTATCCCCACAAATAGTTGGCGGCGAACAAGCACAATCCGGCAGTTGGCCTTTTATGACGGCGCTGGTGCGCACATTAGAAGAAACCGACAGTCAACTACAAGTCAGCGAAAATAACTTCGAACATACTATTTTCAGCTTTAGTGCTAAAGGCGATGTCACAGCCGAATTAGTCGACTGCCAACTTGGTTTAGCCGTATGTACTGACGCCACAGGTAAAATTTGTTTGATTGAAAGAGGGCAGAATTTTTTTGTTGAGAAAGTGCAAAACTGCCAAGATGGTGGAGGTATAGGTGCCATTATTTTTAATAACGAAGCAGGCCTCTACGGTGGAACATTAGGTGCCGACAATACCACTAACATACCAACATTAGCGGTTTCACAAACTAGCGGTAATAACCTTTTAAATTTAATTGGCCAAACAGCTAACCTATTTATCTCAGAGCAAACGAGCATAGTGGCGCAAGCTTCATACTGTGGCGGCACATATTTAGGTAATAACTGGGTGATGACAGCAGCGCATTGTGTCGATTCAGCAATTGATGTTAAAGCTAATGTAGGTGAATTTAATTTACTCAACGGTGCAGATAACGCTATCGCCGCCAGCAAAATATTTGTTAATCCCAACTATAACAAGATTACTTTTGAGCATGATATTGCGTTAATTAAACTTGCAAGTTCGCCACAAACCGCCTCAAGTATCAGCATAGCAACAGAAGCGCAAACTGCATCGGCTGAGTCAGCGCATTCACCTAGTTTAGTATTGGGCTGGGGTTCAACTTTAGGTTACGAACCTAACGAAACACCACAAATTGTGACTGCCACAACACTCAGACAAGTTGAGCTAGATTTATATAACGCGGCAGATTGTCGGCAAATACTGCGCGAAGCATTTATTCGAGACAACCCAAACCAGCCAGCGCCATCAGCCAATTCAGATTTGGGCATAACCAATAATATGATTTGCGCAGGTGTGATTGGCGGCGGTAAAAGTGCATGCCAAGGCGACAGTGGTGGCCCTTTAATGTTAAACACTAATTTTGGTTGGCAGCAAGTTGGTATTGTAAGCCACGGCCGCGGCTGCGCTGCCGATGGTTACTTTGGTGTTTATACCCGAACTGCAAATTATGCATCTTGGGTTGATTCAATCGTTAACGGTGTTTCAGTGCAGTCCCTTATCAATGTAGGTGCAGCTGGGCTAGATTCACCTTTTGAGTTTAAAGTAGAGTTAGACAACAACAGCAATAGCATTGTTAACCTAGATTTTTCGTTAAATGGCAGTAATCAATATCAACTAGGCCAACACAACTGCCAAGACCTTCAACCGACACAAAGCTGCCAATTAACCATTCGTTTTTTAGCTAACCAGATTGGTGAGCAGCAAACTGAATTATCTATTAATACCAACAGCGGCGTACCTGCAAACAAAGCTCTGTTATCAGCCACCACCATAGCTGTCGCTGAGCAATTTAAATCAACCCCAAACCAACCGGAAAAGTTATTAACTTGGTATAGCGGCGGCGACACTATTTGGTCGTACAACCAGGCGCTAGGTCAGTTTGAAAGTGGTGATATTGGCAACTTACAACAAAGTATCTTAATGGCTGAGTTTGAAGGGGCTGGGGTATTAAGTTTTGATTGGGCAGTTGCATCCGAAGAAAATGTAGACGAGCCGTTTAATCCATTTGATGTATTAGAAGTTTATGTAAATGGCAAAAAAATTGATTTTATTTCAGGATTAGTGGATTTTGATGTGGTGTTAGTAAATGTGGCTGACTCAGGTACAAATCGTGTCAGTTGGATTTATCGCAAAGACCCATTTGAAGCCATGTTTGATGACAAAGGTTATGTGAAAAATATTGTATTTCGACCAAAAGCAGTCGTCGAACCTGAACCAACACCCGACCCAGATCCTGAACCAAATCCGAACAATAATCAGGGTAAAAAAGGCGGTACTTTTGGTTACTGGCTGTTGGGTGTATTAATTATGTTGTTTTGGCGGCATAGCGGGCTAAAAACAGCTCAACCGTTTGTTCAATAAGGTAGTCATAACGCTGTTGGTTGGGCGTTTGGTTTAGGTACTTTTTAAACCCCGTTGCATGGTTAGTTACTTTGCGCTTGCCCTCACTAACACTAGTTGGTCTTTATTTACATTGGTTAATACGGCGGACCGATGTATAACAATCGTATTAAGGATGGACGCAAAAAGCTTGGCTGCGTCACTTCGTTCCTAATTTTAACCAAGCCTTTTGTGCGCGCAATATTGCGGCGTTATACCTTCGGAGGAAAAGGGTGATACGAAAGTTAATATTAAGCGTAATATTATGTGTTATTTCAGTTACTGCTGCAGCGGAAGATATCGACTGGAATAGTGATGAAATAAACTGGCATACTTATGAGAGCGGAATAAAGGAATTGCAATCAAGTAATTCTTATGGGGTAATTGTGCTTTACGCTGATTGGTGCTCTGTCTGTAAGATGTACTCTAAAGTATTCAAGGACAGTGCAGTCGTATCCGCATCGAAAGGGGTGACTCTAATCAAAGCTAATGCTGAAACTGAGCTGAAGGTTAAGGCACTGAAAGAATATGATCAGAAGTATGTTCCTAAAACCATAGTGATTGATAAGAATGGTCAGATCGTTTCAGGAATCTTTGGCGAAAAGAGGGATTACATGTTCTTCTTGCCTGCCGACAATCCTGAAATCTTGTTGGAGCTTCTAGGTATAGTTAAGTCTTTGAACGAGAGGGTATAAAAATGCGTTTAAGGACGGACACAAGAGGCTGAATGCTCCATTATGTTGCTGAGGAAATTTTGATTTATCGTCAAGAATTTAGAGGAAAGAAAACAGAGTTTGAATTTGCGGAAAAATATGTTCAGTATCACTTTTCCGATTCAGACGAATCTATTGAATTTAAAGTTCCTTATGAACAAATTGATATAGACTTTCCCATTAAACACAGAGAAAAAAACGTTATATGGAAATTCGTTACAATACCGTTTTGGTTTTTAGCTATTATGACTTTTGGTAAAGCTGTTGTGATCTCTGAAAGTAGTATGCAGCTAATTGCTGGCATCTTAGTTATGAGTATCTGGCTTTCTATGGTTGGTATATGCTATTGGCTATATAAGCGTGGGCAAATCTCTTTCACAATATTCGATTCCTCTAAAGGTAAGTTAATTATTATCGACGACAATCAGCAACAAAACATAATTAATGAAATTGACATTCGCGTAAATTCGGCACGCTTAAACCTAAACGGGAATATGCATTAGCAGCATAACAAATGCATCAACGCGAACTTATAAAGCTTGGCTTGGTTTGTGCTCCACCCAACTATAACCGAGCTTTTATCCGCCCAATAATGCGGCGTCACATTCCTAAAGGAGAGTTTTATGTTTAGATGGATGTTTTTATCTTTATCTATTTTTTCTAGCACCGCAATGGCGGACAAAGAGTCTCTTTCCATAGAAACAAGACCACCCACAAACATTAAATTAGCGTTTCCAAATGAATCCAATATTCAACCTGATGTAAGTGACTTTGCTATTTTAAACTTTGTGCCTATGAGCAACGAACAAGGTGAAAGGTGGGTGGTTATTACTGTCACCAATACAGCTAACGGTCGTCGCACACTAAATCATAATCATGTAATGGCATTAGTTGCGAATGGGAGTCGGATTCATCCGCAAGAATTGGCACAGAGTTTCTTAGCTAATGAAACACTTTCTATTGTTGTTAACTTTGGACAAAGCAAATTTCCGTTACTTGATGTCTATGCGAGAACAGGAACATAACAAGTTATTCAGACTAATCATACTCATATTTAGCCAAAGATTTAGTCACTGATAAGTTTTGATACCAGTTGTTAAATACCAAATCAAATTGCTTAAAGGTGACTGTACCAAACGAGTGGCTGCGATAACTTTTACACAAACTCAGTAGTTTATTGTTATCTTCTAGCGGATTACAAAATCGCACAGCCGTGATGTGCGCTGCCACCAATTTATAGCGAGTATCAAAAGTTGTGCGCAAACCACTTGCTTGCAGTGCTTTACGCAATTTTTCGCGAAGCAGCTGCAAACCATTACCAACCGGGAACCCTTGAATAACGATCGACGAAGGGGAGGCTGTGATGCCAACAAATTCTATGCTAATTGGCGCACAATCACGCATAACCTCGATAAAGAGTTCACGGTAAGCTTCGACATTAACTTCAGTCAACTCAAAACCCGCAATGCAAGAGATAACTGACAGTAGGGTTAAATGCAGTTCATTGGTTGGATAATAATATTGGCTAGGTTCTAATCTAGCTACCTTTTGGATAAATTGATTAATTTCCTGCGCTAGCGCCTGATTATTGTCTTGTATGTATGCCAGCGCAGTAATACCTCGGCGGCTATCGCTGCTATCGTTAATTAATTTATCCAGTTGATAGCTATTGCTGACAAGCGCTTGTTCAAAGCTTTGCCACATCTGCTCGTAAATTTGTTTTGCCATACCTAAATAAACTCTATATCTCTAGCGGCACCGTCAGGTGCTATGGTTAAGTTCTGCAGTTAAATATGACTTAACGCCTTAGCAAAACCAAATATTTCTCGAAGTGTTTTTACCAACTAAAACAATTATTTACAATCTTAAAGCAAGATAAATTCAAGACGCTAGGTCGGGAATAGCTTAAATGTATTTGCAAATATTATAACTAGCTGTTTGTGCCTAATTACTAGCCGTTTTATGCCTTTCGATTTTTAGCAGTCGAAATGTATTACAAATACTGCTATTTTCATTTTATTGTTTTGCACAATCAAGGTAGCAAGATGAAACTCCAAACAAAGCTATTATTTATTGTTACGCACTCATTTGTCGGATTAGTTGGTTTTGCTGCTGGCATTTATCTACTGCCGATAATCACAGCGCCAAATGCGCCAACCCAATTAGAAATAACCCAAGCCTCACAAGGGGCTATGTATACAGGCTATTTTGATAAAAATTTGCAAGACAGTGACTTTTTACATTGGGGAGAGGGAGAGGTTTCAATTAGTGATAGTTATATTACTTTTAGCGGCGAATTAGCCCCAGGACCTGACTACAAATTATATCTCTCAGCAGAGTTTGTCGAAACAGAAGCTGATTTTCACCGGTTAAAAGACAGTATGCTATCAGTCGGTGAGGTAAACACATTTAATAATTTTATCGTAAAATTGCCTTCGGACATTCAAGTATCAAACTACACAAGTGTGATAGTTTGGTGCGAGTCTTTCGGGCAATTTATAACTGCAGCCAAGTACCGCTAACTTATTATCCAAAGTTCAGCTTCAAAGGGTGGCCTTATCGGCTTTTCCAAGGTTTTGCCACCAGCTAAATCCAGCTAACCACTTCTCTTTTACGTCTACACCGATTAAATACAAACAAGGTACAAAAAATAGCGTAACTAGAGTTGCCATCACAACACCATAAGCAAGTGATACCACCATAGGCACTAAAAATTTCGATTGTTCATTATCACCTGACAACATAGGGATTAAACCGATAAAAGTGGTAAGTGAGGTGAGTAATATCGGCCTAAATCGAGTTGTTCCAGCTTGTAAAATTGCAGCAAATGGCGCCAAACCTTGTGCTCTTAACTTATTAAGCTTGTCGATTAATACTAGGTTATCATTTACCACAACACCACTTGCGGCCAATATGCCTAACATAGAAAACGCACCGTAATAAATATTATGCCCCCAATGGCCGAGTATTGAACCTAAAAAAGCAAACGGTATCGCAGACATAATTAACAGTGGCTGGGTATACGAGCTAAAAGCCACTGCCATTAACACATATGCAGCTAGAAGTGCCATGCCCTCAAGGAAGATCACTTGGTCGATAAATGCTTGTTGATCTGGATTGCGGCCACTGCGGTCGGTTGATATTTCTGGATTACGTTTCAGCCATTCCGGCATAAACTCTTTGCGAATACTGTCAATCACAGCTGCTCGATTAGAACCTGCATATTCAGCCCAAACCCAGACAGTTTTTTTACCGTCACGGCGGGTAATACGACTCACGCCCGGTTTTATTTCTAAATCAACCACAGACATAATTGGAATTTCTCGACCATCACGCATGCGAACTTTTAATTTAAAAATAGAGTCGAGTGCTTCGCGCTCAGTGCGTGAATAACGAACTTTCACTCTCGCATCACCACCGTCACGCGGCAACCTTTGTACTTCTTGACCAAAAAAGGCCTGGCGCACTTGTTTGCTTATTTCCCGCACATCAACACCTGTGCTTTCTGCACCAGGTTTTAGTTTAAGGACAATTTCTTTACTGCCTTTATCTAGGTTGTCCCTAACCATAAAGACATCATCATAAGTTGCAATATGCTCTTTAAGTTCATTCGCGGCGGCTGCCATAGCGTCTAAGTTGTCACCACTAAGCATAAAAGCAATACGTGGATCACGCGTATTCAGTGTGGTTTTAAACTCAATTTCTTCAGCATCTGGAATATCGCCCATAAATTCGGTGAGGAGTGCGGTTGCGCTATCTATATCAATTGCGCGTGCTTGCATGGGCACTAATTTAATAAAACTACGAATGCTGGTATTGCTAATGCGGCTATATACATGTTCAACAAATTCATTGTTGTCGGTATCTAACTGTGCAATGTGCGCGTTTAACTTTTGCTGCGCTTGATTAATGCTTTGATAAACCTGCTGGACACGTTCAAACGAAGTATTTTCAGGCATATTCACATTTAAGCGTATTGTGTCGGCTTCAATTTTGGGTTCGAACGACTGCAATATATGGTTGTCGTTTAGCAGTTTCAGCGCAAACATAAAACTTAAAATAAATACACCAACCACTAAATAACGCCACTGCAGCAATAAATGCATACAAGGTTGGTAAATTTTATTGGCTAAAAAGTGCAGAACATTGGCAAAAGCAAGCTGAATTTGGCTTAGTTTGTTAACGCGATTTTGCTCTGGATATTCAGATAAATGTTTTAAATGGCTAGGCAAAATACATAAACATTCAAATAAAGAAAACAAGAGTGCAAGAATAACCACCAAAGCTATAGAGCGGGTAAACTCTGCTGTGCTGCCCGGCAACATAGACATAGGAATAAATACGATAATGGTGGTTAACACCCCGAAGACCACAGGCTTGAATACTTCTTTAACCCCTTGATAAGCGGCTTGTTCACCACTCAAACCATTTTCGTTGGCGCTATGTATGCTTTCGCCTATAACAATGGCATCGTCGACAACTATGCCGATAACCATCATAAACGCGAACAAAGAAATCATATTTAATGAAATATCAAATGAAGGTAATAACCAAAAGGCGGCGGAAAATGCTGTGCCTATGCCTAAACTAACCCACAGCGCAATTTTCGGTTGCAAAAAGAGCAGTAGGGTACAAAAAACTAAAATAAGTCCGCTCAGCGCATTATTAAATATGGAGGTTAAACGGCTTTGATAAGCATTATTCCAATCTTCCCAAACGGTGAGAGACAAACCTTGCGGTAAATTTTTTTGTTTGCGCTGTATGTATTTATTGATATTTTCAGACATCAACGGAATGTTCATATAATCAGAGTTCATCACGTCAATTAAGACTGCTGGCTCACCATCAAAAGTAGAGAATCGCCGCGCGGCGATAGGCCCATCAATAATGGTCGCAACATCTCTGAGGCGTAAAATTGCGCCCTGATTGTTGTGGCGCAAAATGATATCTTCAAAATCGATTTGATTATTGGCGCGGCTGCGCACGCTTAAGGTATAAGATTCTGTTTCACTGCGGATCACCCCAGCAGATAAATTGACAGATTGACGTTTAATCGCATCAGACACTTCATCAAAACTCAGTTGATAATAACTGAGCTTTTCTTCAGATATTTCAATTGAAATTTCATCTGCTGAATCACCTGTCACTTCAACCAAAGATATCAAAGGCAGTGAGCCAACCTCACGACGAATTTCGCGCGAAACTTTATTGAGCATGGCTTCGTCCACCATACCATGCAGCGCAATGCGTATCATAGGTTCACGATTCGTCCGCTCTGTCACTATCACTTTATCCGCATCGGCTGGTAAACCATTTACCGAATTGATTTTTTCACGAATATCATCGGCAAATTTGCGTCTATCCACTTTTTCTTCACCAGTAACAGAAATACGTGCAACACCTTCAAATGAGTTAGACACTACATATTTAATGCCTTCGACATTTTTAATCGCCTCTTCAAAACGCACTACTATTTGGTCTTCAACTTCTCGTGGACCTGCGCCCGGCCAACGCATACTGATATCCATAATCGGCAAACGCACTGTTGGAAAAGGTTCTTTTTCGACCGAATAAAAGTAGCTTAAAACACCAGCGACAATTAACAACAGCATGGCAAGATTTGCCGCAACAGGATTGCGGATCCACCAAGCTAAAATTGAGTTTGATGGCATATTAGAAGGCATTATTCAGTCCTTCTGTTTGACCCGCTGCCGACAAAGTTACTTGGGCTTTTTGTTGTTTGTTGGCATTAATTGGAATAACGGTTAAGCCGTCTGTCGCCATAGCCAAAGAGGAAGTGATAACTTGAGTATTTTGCGGCAAGTCAGCAACTATGATGTCGTTTTGATTGCGTTGCACCACCTGCGCACTGACAATTTTCAGCTTTTTATTGTCATCCACCACCCACAGCTTTCCGTTGTTGCGTAATGCAGTTTTCGGCAAGGCGCTGACTTGTTCCATCCAACTACCGCTAATTTGTGCATAAACAAAACTGCCGTTTAACAAGGGGGACTGTGGGTTTTGGTAGGGGTTCTGCACTTGTGCAACTAAATAAATTGAACGTGTTTTAGCGTCGATGTTTGCTTCGGTTCGGACAATTTTGCCTTGCCAACTGTTTGCATCGTCACCTAAACCATCAGTCAGGGTTACTGGATAATCAGATTGTTGATAGCTACTAAAAAACGCGCTCGGTAATTCAATTTGTTTAAGTTCATCTAGACTTAAGGGTAAACGCACTTCAAACATGTCGGTTGCATATAAGTTCGCAATATTGTTGCCTTTATTAACGTATTGAAATTGGCTAACACTTTCTTTGGCAACACGACCATTAAAGGGCGCATAAATTTTGGTACGCGTTAAATCTAGCTCAGCCATCGCCAGTTCTGCTTCAGCGGCGGCTAAGTTCGCTTTTGCTTGTTCTAGTTGTGGTTGTCGCAAAGCTAACGCACTTGCTTGGCTGCGCCCTAAGCTGAGTAACTCAGCTTGAGCTGCTTCGGCTTCAGCTTGGGCATGAATATATTGTTGTTGCGCTTGTGCAACTTTTGCTTGTTTTTGGGTAACAACTAATTGGTAATCGTTTGCGTCTATTTCAACTAACAGTTGGCCTTGTTCAATAACCCCACCTGCAACAAAATTATCGGCAACATAAACTAAATTGCCGCTCACTTGTGGGCGCACTTCAATTTGATTAACCGCGCTAACTTCCCCTTGGCTATAAGCTTTCAGCTGAATTTTTTGCTGTTTGCTTAAATAGGTAAATACCCGCACTTTTTTGATTTTATTTGGCCGTGATTCTGGCTCGGGTTGATTGGCGGCAAACCAAGCTGATCCAGCAAACAATAAGCTAGCTAACAACAATGGCGTTAATAGCCATTTAACCCAAATACCCCAATTAATTGATAAATTTCGCATATTTTTATTTGTAGTCATTGGAAACAACCTCTAGAGGAAAGGGCGCAGCTAAAGCTAAGGTTAGGGTTACACGGTTTGAAATAATCGCGTGTTCAGCTCTAACTAAATCAATTTGGCTATTAATACGTCGGCTTTGAATATTAAAAACTTCGCTACTACTGGCAATACCTTGTTCGTATTGGCTATTCAACAAATGTTCAGCCGAAGATATTTTTACTGTTGCTTGAGTAATAAAATTTTTACGCTCAACTAATTCGTATTCTGCGTATAAACTTGATTCAATTTCTTTCATCGCCGACAACACACGTTTTTGATAATTTAACCAAGCTATTTGCTCACGAGTTTGATTTTTATAGTCGATTTGTTCCAACTGGCCGGCATCAAAAATTGGCATTGTGATATCGGCAGCAAGTCGCGCCAACCAATTTTGAATATTAAATATATCTTTAAAACTAGTTTCAGACGCGTTTAGTTCTGCAGCTAATTTAAAACTGGGTAAATAAGCTTTTGAGCTATGTTGCCAACGACTAAACGCAGCTGACACACGCAACTCAGCAGCGCGAATATCTGGTCTATTAGTTAAAATTTCAGCCGGTGATAGGGTTAAATTAAACTTTTGAATATTCAGTGGCGCTAATTGTAACTCGAGTGGTTTACTTGGGTAAAAGCCCAAAAGAATATTGAGGTTTTGTTTGCTTTGCTCTAAGCGGCTTTGTTGGGCTGATAGGTTGGTTTCAATATTGTGCAAACTGGTTTGTGCTAAATATAAATCAACAGGCTTGGCTAAACCTAAATCAACCCTTTTCGTTATGCTCGTTAAGCGGTTCTGTTGGTTTTTAAGGTTAGCTGTTAATAAATCGGCCAGCTGTTTATTCAACAACACATCAAGATAAGCTTGAATAACTTGCGCCACCAGCGACTGTTGTGCGTCGGTATAATCTGCTTGGCTAGCCTCAAATTCAGCGTTAGCGGCATTTGATAAATCGGTTAATTTATTCCAAACATCAAACTCCCATGCAACTCTAAGTTTTTGGCTAGTGCGACTTTGAAAGCTTTTTTGTTGCAGCGCATTGCTACTTTCATTGTAACTCCAACCGCTGGAGAAGTTGACTTCAGGTACACGGCTGGCAGTTTGAATATTTAAATCAGCTTGGGTTAAATTGAGCCTTTGTATTGCGAGTTGCAAATCATGATTATTTTGCAGCGCAATAGCAATTAACTCATTTAGCTCAGCAGGGAAAACATCTAGCGGGCGCTGTTCATCAGCAGACAAAGCTGAAGTTTGATTATTCAACCATTGATTGGGTAATTGGTAACTAACAAGGCGAGATTCAGTATCGGGCGTTTGACTACAAGCAACCAGCAATATACTTAACACTATGCTTGCAAAAATTCTGGGTTTACCAATATAAGTCACAATACGCTCACAAGCCTTAGATAGTTCCATAAAAAAGCATTATAAAAGGTTAGGTAATACGTTTACACTTTTTTGTGTGTAAAGGTTTTGTAAAATACCCAGTATGACTTTTGCTGTATTGATATCTTTTTTTTGGGGGGGGGGAGAATCAAGGAGGTGACAACCTCCTTGATTTAAAAGAATAGATGGATTATTGGTTTAACAATCTCACACCATAAAAACCACCCGCTATCGAGTTTTTATGCGCAACAAATTTAGCTGTTAATTTGCCTTGGCTATTACGCACTAGCTCTTGTGGTATTTTATAGTCTTGAGTAAAGAACTCAGGTCCATGCGCACCTGTTAATGTGACAGTCGCGATAGTTTTGCCATTTATTTGAATGTCGAATGAGCGGCCATTGTCTAAACCAAAGTAGGTGATGCGCAAGGTTTTTGCAGCCATTTTTGGGTCATTCAATTCATAACTAAACCATTTGTGGGTATGACGCCAGTGTTTACCCATATGCACACCTGCTTGGGTGTCTTCACCTTTAAAGAAATGATCTGATTCTGGCTGCTGTTCACCCGGTGCAACTTTATCTATGGTTATTGCTTCTAGTGCTGCTCTTTCTTTTGCCTGTTTTTCTGCACGCTTTAAGAAATCTTCCATCTCGGCTGGGCTAGTTTGTGGCCAGTAAATTTCGTATCTAGAGTCGTGTAAACGGAAAAATGGAATTAGCGTCAAACTTTGTTCCATCGGATTGTACACGGCACTATTCACTTTGTAGGCTAAAGCTTGTCCTTCTACTGGGGTTAATCCATCTAAGAATTTGGTCGGCTCTCCAACAATAAATGGTGTTGCTTCTGGTGGACAAACAGGCCCTGCGGCTATATGACCCATACGTGAATCATCACCAATAAAGTTGAGTTGTTCATCTTTAAACGGATTCACTTTAGCTGCCATAGCAATTGGCCCGTGCATTACAGCATAGTAGTTTTTCCCATCAGGTAACTGCTCTAAGGTATTGCCAATAGGTAAAGTTAGTTTAAGTGTATCGCCGCTTTTCCAGTTGCGTTTGAAGCTGATAAAACCATGTTCATCTAACTTAACTTTTACTTTTTTACCGTTTAATAAAGCTGTTACTTTACCGCCTTGGATCCAATTTGGACGACGAATTTTTAGCGCAAAATTGCCTTTGCCTTGTTTAATCGTCAACTTAGTGGTGTTTTTATCCGGAAATTGTGTGTCTTGCTGTAACACTATGCCACGGCTGTTATCGGTTAACTTTGAGGCGATAAACAAGTTTACATATATGCTGCTTTGGTCTTTTGCATAAATCATTTCACCGTATTTGCCATGATTTTCAATACCTGAACCCACACAGCACCACATGCCCTCATCATGTTTTGAATACATGCGGTAGTGGCCTGGGCGCATAGGGGTAAAATAAACCAAGCCACCATGCTCTGGATGTTGCGAAGACAGAATATGGTTATATAAAGCGCGCTCATAGTAGTTCATATATTTGTTGTTGCTTGAAGTTAAGAACAACATGCTACTCAGCTTCATCATATTGTAGGTGTTGCAGGTTTCAGGGCCTTCGACGTCTTCAACCATGCTGGTAAAGTCATCTGTAGGATGAAAGTGTTCACGCACACTGTTGCCACCAATCACCACTGACCGCTTATTCACAACATTGTCCCAGAAATACTCAGCAGCGCTTTGCCAGCTGTCATTATCCGTTACATCGGCAACACGTTTAAAACCTATCACTTTAGGAATTTGTGTATTCGCGTGTAAGCCATTTAATTTATCTTGATGTTGCTCAAGCGGCTGCACAATGGATTTTTGTGAAAACTGCTCAGCTAGTTTGATAAAAGATTTATCACCACTAATTTCAGCGATATCAACTAGCACTTCATTCATACCACCATGTTCAGTGATCAGCATGTATTGAATTTGTTCGTTGGTTAAATTAGCGACCAATTTTTGTGTCCAGTGACCCAAATCTATCAACATGGTTTTGGCTAACTCATTTTTACCAATGAGGTAGGCATCTCGCAAACCTGCATATACTTTATGTAAGTTATACCAAGGAACCCACAAATGGTTCATCGAGAACAAATCAGCTTGAATATTGCCCGCAGCTACATCACGCCATACTGGCTTAGCGTTAGGTACACCACCTATATAACCGTCGCCATTTTTAAGCTGAGCGCGGCGCAGCTGAGTGATCATATAATCTAATTTTTGTTTAAGCCTAATATCGCCCGTAGCCGCATAACTTAAACTTAAAGCGGTTAAAAAGTGTCCGCCAATATGCCCATCTAAGCCAGTATTTTCCCAGTTGCCATAACTTTCACCTGCGTCTAAACCGGCTTCGCGCAAATAAGGCGCGAGTAATTTGTCCGCTGACAATCTTAATAAATAATCGACATTGGTTTTTTGTGCGTGTAGAAAAGGGCCATCGAGTAAGCGCACATCTTCAAGTGCATATGTAGATAGTGGCGCTGCAAATGCAGAGCTGATTTGTGCAACTAACAAAGTAGTGGCAGATAGTAGAATTTTAGTTTTTTTTAACATCTTCTTCTCTATTGTGAAATAAATCCAGACAGAGATAAGACGGTTATGCCTTTAAAATCCATAAATTATGTTTTAAAGGCATACAGCAAACTAGCAGCTAATCTTGCTTGTGGCTGCCATACATATAAATTTGAGTGCCTATCAAACTTAATAAACAATAACCGGTAAAATAATAAAATCCGCTACCAACAGCCGATAAAGTTTCACTACTGATTATCATGTCGAGACGAAAACCAAAAACAGTCAACTGTTGCGCATTTGCCGTATCAGCGTGATTAGTTGATAAAAAGCCCAAAAACACAGCAACTACAAATACGTCAGCCATTGACCATTTGCCAATACTTGTTATGACTCGCATTATTTTGCGTTCATATTCTGTTGAGCGTTTCCAATAGGCGATAGTCACTAAACAGGTTTTGCATATTGGTACTAGCACAGAAAAGATAAATATCAGAGCGGCAACAAGCAGCCTTTGTTCTTGCCACAATTCTTCCACTGTCGCAATGATAGACAATTCTTTATCAATAATTGAACTAGACAAAACCGATGAACCTAAGTTGGCTTGCATTTCCATGTTCAGGCTAAAAATCGGTTGGCTAATACCCGGAATAAATAAGCCGATGGAGATAAGGGTTAACAACAAGCCTAAGTGTTTATTTTTCATATAGTTTACGAGTAATTGTGATAACTGAGGCTAAATATAATGCCTGTCATTTGCACATTTGTCAGGTTTGTTTATTTGCGCCCTGCTTTTATACCCAAGGTAAAAAATTTTTATTACTGGCAACGCCGATAAATACTAGCTCTGCTCATGTTTAAATGGTGTTATCGTAATATTAAATTATGGATTTAAAAATGTGAACCGTCTTATATCTGCTTACTAAAGTCGCTCTGGCTTTGGAAGTCTAAAAACAATTAATAAGTTGAGCGTGTTGATCTATCAACACGATCTAGACAAAGTGGAGATTGATATGAGTCGTGGAAACTTTAAGTTCACGCCAAGTGCGTTAGCGCTGGCGGTTGCAACTATCTGTTCACCAACTTACGCACAAGAAAATAACCTAGAAGACGAAACTAAAGCTGAACAAGAAGAAGCCAGCGAAGTTATTGTTGTTAAAGGCTTAAGATCAAGTTTAATCAAAGCACAAGAGATCAAAATGAACTCGGATTCATTTGTCGATGCGATTGTGGCTGAAGATATAGGTAAATTGCCTGACGTAACTGCGGCTGAATCATTAGCGCGTATTACTGGTATTCAGGTTACTCGTTTTAACGATGAAGCAAATGCTATTTTAATTCGTGGTTTGCCTGATGTAACAACAACCTACAATGGCCGTGAATTTTTCACAGGTGCAGAAAGACGTGGTGCACTACAAGATTTTCCAGCACAAGCATTAGCAGGTATAGAAGTATATAAATCTGGTACAGCTAAGCTAATTGAGCCGGGTTTAGCTGGTTTAGTTAATGTGCGTACCCGTCGTCCATTTGATTTTGATGGCGAAAAAATCGCTGGTGGTGTGCACTATGGATATAACGACCAAAGTGACAAAGCGTCGCCAGCGGCAAATATTTTATATTCTAACCGTTGGGACAGCAGCATAGGTGAATTCGGTGTTTTAGCCAATGCAACTTATGCGCGTGCTGAGTTTTATAACGGTGTACGTTTTAATGCCAACTGGTTTAGAGATGAACATCCAAACTGGAATGTGCAAGAAGAGTACGATGGCAACGCCGTGGTGCTGCCTGCTGAAATAGGTATTTACAGCGAAAATGGTGAACGTTGGCGTCCATCCGGCAATTTAGCAGTACAGTGGCGTCGTGATGATAATTTAGAAATGTATGTTGAAGGTATTTTCCAAGGTTATCGAGGTTTTAGAAATCGCGATTGGATAGGTCTTTCGATGACTGACTGGGACTGGCTAAATGGTACAGGTGATGTGCACCTAAATAATATCACCATGGTTGAAGGCACTGATAACAGACAAATTGCCAGCGTAACAAAAACAGGCGGTGTGCCGACTATGGCCTACCGCTCAACCAATAAAGATAGAACCGATACTTATCAATATGCCGTTGGCCTGATTTGGAAAGACGACACAATAAAAATCGAGAGTGATCTCGCTTATACCGACAGCGAATATAAAAACAACGAATGGAGTTTTGACACGGGTTTATCTTTTTCACCAACCATAGAAGCTGACTTTTTGGGTGACGACGGTGTGCTCTTTAGTGTGCCAGATTGGGACGTAACAGATAAAAGCACTTATGAAATGCGTGGTTATTTTGAATCTCGCTACAAAGTAACGGGTAAAGGTACTCAATGGCGTACCGATGTAACATACAAAACAGGCTGGGGTGACTGGTTACATACCATTGAAACAGGTGTCCGTTTTAGCGACCGCGAAGCTACACGTAGTCAAGGTAATCGTTATGCTTGGATTTGGGACTTACACATACCAATGACAGATTTAGATTTTCTTGAGATGGAAATGACCAAAAATGCATTGCGTGATGAAGAACAAAGTTTTACTCAATACTTAGCGCCAACACGCGATAGCATCACCAATAATGCAGAAAAACTACAAGCTTTGTCTTACGAAAAGTTAACAGATAAAGCTGCTTGGGATGCGTATAAATGGAATCAACCAATAGAAAATGATCCTGAAAATGAATGGTTAGCTAAAGAAAAAACTTATGCAGTTTATTTACAAACCAAATCGTATTTTGATATTGGTGATGTGGGTGTTGATCTATTAGCAGGTGTGCGTGTTGCCAAAACAGAATCTAGCAATTACGGCATTTCGGTTGTAAGTAGAGAAGGTGAGCGAGCGCTAGAGCCACGTGAAATTCACAACGATTATATTGATGTGCTGCCAAATATTAGTATTCGTGCGCGACTTACTGACGATTTACAATTACGCGCTGGTTACACTGAAACCGTAACTAAACCGCATTTTGGTGATTTAAACCCTGCATTGAATATTTCCGTGGTGGCCCCAAGTGAAGTTGACCCAGATCGTGAAGTTGATCACGACGCATTTGGTTGGGGTGGTAATCCTGACCTAAATCCAATGGAAGCAAACAACTACGACATTAGCTTAGAGTACTACTTTACTGAAAATGGTTATATTAGCGCAGCTGTTTTCTATAAAGAATTAGACGGCTTTATTAAATGGTACAATCGTTATGTTGAAACACCTGATTATGGAACAGTTAGATTAGATCGACCAGAAAATGCTGGTGAAGGTAAAATTCACGGTTGGGAAGTAAGCCTACAAACCTTCTTCGATTACGACTTTATGCCTGAGCCATTACATGCTTTAGGCTTTACCGCCAACGTTACAAGTTTAGAAGGTGAAAAACGCGACCCGGACGAAAATGGTAATTTTGGAGATTTTTCAACCATCCCAGGTTTATCTAAATACACCTATAACGCTGCGCTATTTTATGAAAAAGACGGCTTCTATACTCGTCTATCGTACAACCTTCGTGATACTTGGATTACAGATTCACGAGCGTCGAGAACAGGTGGCTTAGTTGAAGAGCGAGTGAAGGCGCGAAATCGTCTAGATTTCTCTATTGGCTACACCTTTGACGATAAAATCACTATCTATGCAGATATGGCGAACATACTTGCTAGACCATTTAGAAATAATACCTTACATCCAGATGGTTACCTTTTCCCACGCGACGTACGTGACGAAGGTCGCTACTTTGGTGTAGGTATGCGTTTTAGCTATTAATTTAAAATTAAATCAATAGGTTAAGCCGAGAGTAAAATAACCTCACACATTTGTGTGTCTGTGTGGGGTTATTTTTTTAAAGTTTTTTCAATTATTTTTATGGTTTTTTAATTACCAACCGTCTTATATTGTTCTGGGTGAATTTAAATGGGGTTGGCATGTCGATTATTTCCCGAATATTTCTGGAAAATAACGCATTTTTGAAAAAGTTTTTACGGCAATTTATGTCTTGCGAGCAAGACGTTGAAGACATAGTGCAAGAAGTCTATATAAAAGCGCACTTAGCCGAAAAAAACACGGATATTAAACAGCCCAAAGCGTTTATGTTTCAAATTGCAAAAAACTTAGCAATTGATGAGTTAAGCAAACATTACCGCACAGTCACCCATTATTTAGATGACTGTATTGCATCCGTTCCAACCGAAAGAACCGCGACTATGGAATCGGAAGCGGAAGCGACTGAATCACTTAGGGTATATTGTGAAGCAATTGAACAATTGCCGGTTAAAACCCGAAAAATCTATATAATGCGCAAAGTGTCTGGGCTAAAGCACAAAGAAATTGCCAAGAAACTCAATATCTCAGTTAGTAGTGTTGAAAAACATTTAGAACTTGCCGGTGCTTTTTGTCAGCAGTATGTGCGTAACTACCATGAAACTGCCGCACCAAATTATTCAAACGTACGTGATATCCGTAGAAAGAAAATACAATGAAGAATTTTTCTGAATTTTGCCAAAATCGAAACAATTTAGAAGCCGAAGCTTGGCGATGGATTGTCCGTCTTGACTCTGAAGACTCGTTAACTAAACGCGAAAAAGATCAGCTAATTGAATGGTTGGGTCGCAGCCCTGCGCATGTTGAAACCATTAAAACTTTTAACGAGTTTTGGACAAGCCCTGTGTTAGATGAATTAATTCAACCTAAACCGGCTAAAACTAAAGTGTTTAAACCTATGTGGGCAGTTGCTGCAAGCCTGATGCTTGTGCTATTTGCCGCAAGTTGGCTTGTTAACTATTCACCAGAGCAAGAATTGGTGCAAACAACTTATGCTGCGGCAATTGGTCAACAACAAAAACTACAATTAGCAGATGGTAGCCAAATTGTGTTAGACGCCAATAGCCAGATAGAAGTCGACTATACAGTTAGTGCGCGCGATATCTGGTTAATAAAAGGCAAAGCCTATTTTATAGTAGCTAAAGACAAAAACCGCCCATTTAATGTATACGCAGCCAGTGGCAGGGTACAGGCGGTTGGCACTGAATTCAGTGTTAATTTGGCGAAAAAGCAGCAATTGCAGGTACAAGTAACTGAAGGGAAAGTTGCGTTGGCGCTTGCCAACAACCCAAGTAATCAACAAAGTTATCGCGACTCTTTGCAACACGTTACTTATATGACGGCAGGCGAATATACTGAGTTAGATAGAACCACTAGTTTTAGCCAAGGTTTTAGCCAAGCAATTGAAAACTTAATTGCGCTGTCGAAAACACAATTACAAGTAAATCATGCATGGATAAATGGCGAGCTAATTTTTACTGGCCAAACTTTGGCAGAAGTCGTTAATCAGCTACACGACTACACACCATTGAGCATTGAAATTGCAGAGCCAGAATTACGTTCACTAAAAATAGGTGGGCGTTTTAGAGTTGACCGAATAGAAGAGTTGTTTAAAAATTTAGAACTGAACTTTGATTTAGTCGTGCATAAAACTGCAATCGACCAAATTAGCATACGTTCAAAACCGACAGACAACTAACTACACAAAGAGGTCGCGATTATAGCTAAGATATTCATGAAATATCTTTTATTCGCTTTAGTGCTGGCTTTGGCGCCTGGTTTGACACCAGCCACTGCCCAACCAGCAGACAATAAAGATCGCCTAGCGCAAGTTCATTACTTGAAAATCCCCCGTGGTGACGCGCCAACCTTATTAAATCAACTCGCTCATCAAACTGATACTGTGTTGATTTACTCGTACGATCAAATCAAACACTTTCAAGCCAACGCAATTTATGGTTATTTTACTCTGCTACAAGCGCTTGATTATATGCTGCTAGACACAGGACTTGTTGCGAATGTAAGTGTGCAAGGCATTAAAATTACCACACTAAACAAACAACAAACGCCGGATAATCCGCCAATCAATAACAGTGCATTGGAGCAAGTTACAACCAATCTCGCGCAAACAGAAGTCATTAAAGTGGACGGCCGCCGCCCTGCAACTATTCAAGCAAAAGAAATTAAACTGCACGCTAAAAGCATAGTTGATGCTTTAGTGGTAGATGATTTAATTCCTTTGGTTGATATCACGGTAGCTGAGAGTTTAGCTAGAGTGCCAGGTATTCAAGTAACTCGCTTAAATGACGAAGTGGTTAATGTGCAAATTCGTGGGTTTGCGGACTTTACCACCACATATAACGGCCGCGAATTTTTCACAGCGCAGCAACGCCGCGGCAGTTTACGTGATTTCCCAACCCAAGTGATTTCGAGTGTTGAAGTACATAAGTCAGCGACCGCAGATAAAGTCGAATCAGGTCATTCAGGTTTATTAAATGTGCAAACTTTGCGGCCATTCGAGCTAGAAGCAGGGCGATTTTCTGTTGGTTTAACTGGCAAATATAATGATCAAAATGACAAGATTTCGCATATCAGTAATTTGTTTTATAGCGACAAATGGCAAAGTGATTTCGGCCAATTTGGTTTATTAACTAGCCTTTCGCACAATTTTAGCAATTATCAAAATGGCGTAAGTTACAACGCGGGTTGGTTTCCAACAACCACTGAAGGTTATGTGATGCCTGCACAAGTGGGTTTATATGCTAATGCTGGTGAACGCCAGCGCGATTCTTTAGTTGCTGCGTTACAATGGCAACCGACAAATCAGCTGCAAATTCACTTAGATATTTTGCAGCAAAGATATGCCAACCAACATTTATTCGACAATATAATCTTTCATTTAACCGATAGTGATGAAACATTTGGCGAGCCAAGTTTTGACCAAGTTGAATTTGTCGGAAATTCGGAAAACCAACAAGTCTCTCAAGTTGAAAAAACAGCCGGGCGACCGGCCTGGAGTTATCGCTCAGCGCAAGTTGGTAAAACCAATACAGACCAATATGCAGTTGGGGCATCTTGGCAAATGGACGCCATTCAATGGCAAACAGAATTAGCCTATACCGACAGCAAATATGATTTGCGTGAATGGAGTTTGGATAGCTCATTTGCAGCGCCCAAGCAGCTTGACGTGGATTTTTTTGCCAAGCAGCAACCACGTATTCAAGTTGATAATTTCCAAACTTGGGATGCAGAACAATATCTGCTGCGTGGTTATTTCCAAGCAAAATATCAAGCGGATAGCCAAGGTGTGCAGTGGCGGTTAGATGCAAATTACAGCGCCAATGGAAAATATCTGCAAGCAGTAAAAAGCGGTGTTCGCTACAGTTCAAGACAAGCACACAGAGAATACGGCAACAGATATGCTGGTTTATTAAATTTGCAGCGCCCACTTGTCGAGTTAGACTTTTTAGATTTCACCTTAACCGACAAACCGTACCGCAAGCTAAATTCAAATTTTCAGCAATATATGGTACCCACTCGGCAAAGTATCATTAAGCAAACAACCCAGCTAACAAACACGGCAATTGATGGGCTTGAGCAGTTAATTACGGAAGGTGACGAAATTGCCCAAGGGCAGTTATTAACTTGGCAAAACAGTGATATTAGTAGCAACCCTGCAAGCTATTTTGCTGCCTCTGAGCAGACTTATGCCTGGTACGGGCAACAACAATATGCTGTTGATTTAGAGAAGATTTCTTTTGATATCAATTTAGGCGTAAGACTGGTTAGAACCGAAACAGAGTTAAGCGTGTATACGCTAGCATTCAACCAGCCAGCAAATTCTTCCAACACAAACAGTTTTCAAAATAGTTATAACCATTATTTACCGAGTTTAAACATTAAAAGTAATTTAACCGACAATCTAATTGTTCGCTTTGGCGCAATTAAAACTTTGAGTCGGCCATCTTTTGAATTGTTAAATTCAACCATTAATTTCACCCAAGTACTGAATGTTGATCCCGGAAATTTAGCTGAAGGTATAGATGCATACGCAACAGCAGGTGATATCAAATTAAAAGCTGTTAGTTCGATTAATACAGATTTAACGCTTGAATACTATTTTGTTGAACCTGCTTATGTACACGCAGATATTTTTTATCGAGATGTTGATGATTTTATTCGTCAGCAAAACCAATTGCAGTTAGTTGAGCAAATAGGTTTAGTTGAAGTATTTAAACCCACCAATGCAGCAAAAGCTTGGATTAAAGGATTTGAGTTAGGTGGCAAAACTCAGTTTTGGTTTTTACCGAGTTTTTGGCAGCATTTTGGGCTGAATGCCAATGCTACTTATCAAGCTGGTTTTATGCGTGAACATTTGCAAGACGCCACTGTGGTTCGCCAAGCAGAAGGATTAGCAGACTGGGTTGGTAGTATGGCGCTTTTTTATAAAAGTGAAGAGTTACAAGCGCAGTTACAATATCAATACACAGGTGAACAAATAGCTTGGTATTCAGCAGAAAGTAACGAGTATTTTGCTGGCAACAAAATAGCGCCGCAATCCAAACTCGATTTTTCTGCGCGCTACAAATTAACAGACAAGTGGTTTTTGAATATCGCTATCAGCAATATCTTAGCTAAACCATTTCGAAATTATAATTATTACGGCGAGCACCTTTTTTATCCGCAGGATGTGCGCGATGAAGGGCGGTATTATTCGCTTGGTTTTAGATTCAATTATTAGCCCCATCAAATATCACGCCGATTTTGTCCTACTTTTCAACGAGTTTATCTATTGGATAATTTGCAAATAAAATGTAAATTGAATTAATACTTTCTGTTGCTGTGGGTTTAAAAAGTGAAATTCAAAAAACTAATATTATTGGCTGTAGTTGCAGGCTGAATGTTACTAGCATGCGGCGACAAAGCAGAAAAAACGGCTGCTGAGCCAGAAAATAAACTCAACACTATTTTAATTTTTTCGAAAACAACCGGCTGGCGACACGACTCAATTGCCACCGGCGTTGATGCAGTGAGCAAACTGGCTAAACAAAAAGGTTTAAAAGTTGTCACAAGTGAAGATTCCAATATTTTTAACGAACAAACATTAAAACAAATGGCGGCTGTCGTATTTGTAAATACCACAGGCGATGTGTTAGACGATGATGGTCAATTAGCGCTTGAAAGATATATGCAAGCAGGTGGCGGTTTTGTTGGAATACATGCAGCAACCGATACTGAGCACGAAGGCCAATGGTATTGGTATCGCCGCATGATAGGTGGGGTATTTAAATCACACCCGAATGACCCATCAAATGTTCAACAAGCACGCATTAAAGTAGTTGATACAGAGCACCCTGCAACTGAAGCCTTACCCGCAGAGTTTCTAATCGCGGATGAGTGGTACGACTTTAAAGATTTGTCAGACAGACGCAAAGATTTATTAGTTTTAGATGAGAGCAGTTACCAAGGTGGTTTACACGGTGCATATCATCCATTAGCTTGGTATCACGAATTTGACGGTGGCCGGGTATTTTATACTGGTATAGGTCATACCAACGAAGTTTATAAACATCCAATTTATTTAAAACATCTATCCGGTGGTTTGGACTATGTATTGGCCAAACGCAAACCATTAGATTACACAAAAGTAAAACCGGATTTACGCCGTTTCCAACAACAAACTGTGATCGAAGATTTAGTTGAACCAGTCAGCTTTGATTTATCGCCAGACTTAAACACAGCATTGATAACTTTGCGTCGTGGTCAATTATTATGGGTGGATATAGAGTCAGGCCAACAGCATATAATGGTTGAACTTGACCTATATGCAAAAGACCACAAACAAAGTGAATTTGGTTTTATATCAACCATTTTCGACCCAGACTTTGAACAAAACCAACTGGTTTATTTGATGTACGACATAGTTGATACATCAGGCCAACATGATTTATTGCAACGAATCTCTCAGGTTAAAGTTGTCGATAAAAAACTCGACATGCAAAGCGAGCAAGTATTGTTAGATATTCCTATGGACAATACCTGTTGCCATACAGGTGGCAATTTAGAGTTTGACCGCCACGGTAACTTATTTATAACCATAGGGGATAACTCAAACCCATTTGAATCGAACGGTACAGGGCCAATGTCAAATGAAGACGGTCGCCTACACCATGATGCATTGCGCACCGCCGGTAATACTCAAGACTTACGCGGTAAAATTTTACGCATCACTCCTAATAAACAGGGTGGTTATGCCATTCCTAAAGGCAATTTATTTGCTGATAGCACAAAAGGTCGTGCTGAAATTTACGTAATGGGTACACGTAACCCATACACTATGGCGGTAGATAAACAGTCAGACACAATTTATTTTGGTGATGTTGGCCCAGACGCTCGCGAAGACAGTAATGAATTTGGCCCACGTGGTTATTGTGAAATAAATAAAGTAACTGAACCGGGTAACTTTGGTTGGCCGACAATGATCGCCAATAATAAGTCATACCGCATGTACGATTATGCTGCGAAAAAATCTGGCTCGTTATTTAACCCACTTGCGCCACATAATTTTTCACCACGCAATACAGGCTTAAAAGACTTGCCACCAGCCAAGCCTGCTGTGCTGTATTACCCATATGGGCCATCACAAGAATTCCCTGAATTAGGCCAAGGTGGACGTAACTCATTAACCGCTGGTGTTTATCCAACTGGAGATGAATACAGCTACCCAGAATATTTTGCTAAAAAGTTATTTATAGGTGATTTTATGCGCCACTGGGTAAAAGTAGTCACTTTAGACGAATTTGACCGCGTGGTAAAAATTGACGACTTTGCGCCACATGCACAATTTGCTGGATTGCTTGATATGCAAATAGACGCCAAAGGTCGTTTATGGTTACTGGAATACGGAGTCAAATGGTGGGCTGATGAAGCCAAAGACTCGAAGTTAAGTTATTTCGAATACAGCGATGCACCAATTGAACAAATAATCGCACAAATTGCAGAGTTAAAAGCAGCACAATCAGCCGCAGCAAACGCAGAACCGGAAACGGAAACGGAAACGGAAGAAACTGGCGACAAAGTAGTTGACCATCAAACCCAATTAGCAATTGCTCAAGGCAAAGACGCAGCCAAAGAAAACCGTTGTATTGGTTGTCACCAAGAAAAACAAGACTCTGTAGGACCGAGTTTTATCAAGGTCGCCAACAAATATAACCAAGTTGAAGACAGCAAAAACAAAATTGCCACAGTAATTGCAACCGGCAGTTCGGGTCAGTGGGGGATTCATCAAATGCCTGCTCACGACTTTATCGCTCAAGATACGCGCGAGTTAATCGCTGAATATATATTGTCGTTTGCGGCTGAAGCAGAGGAATAATTTACTACCTAGAGTGTAACTGTCTGCAAATTTGGTAGACAGTTATACATCTCGCTATTCATCAAATAAAGATTCAGCCCCAATTAAAGGGACAAGTCGTAACAAAACATCTTGCATTACACCAGTTTCAGCCGTGGTAATTTTCTGCGCCTTACGGTCTTTCCACGAAAGTGTTTGAATCAAACTTGAAGCAACAACACTTGGTTTATCTAGGTTATTTACCGGAACTTCGGTGGCTTGACCTCGAATACTGGTACTAATCGGGCAGCAAATCAGCAAGCCAGTTTGCTGATTGTATTCTTTACTTGAAAGGACTAATGCAGGTCGGTACTTGCCGATTTCTTTACCTTTCACTGGCTCAAAATCCAGCCAAATAATTTCGTTGCGTTTAGGCACATACTCAGCCATTAATCACCCAATTCCTTATCCGATACGGACGCAAGTTCATCAGCATGAGCAGTGTGAGCATCCAAACCATTTAATAGCTCTTGTTCACTGAAGGGAAAGCGTTTTTTCGGGCGTTTAATTGGTTCGATAATAATTTTTTTACCATCGGCTTTAACCTCAATGTCAGAACCTTCAGCTAAACCAAGTTGTTTGATAAAAGCGGCTGGAATTATATTGCCGAGACTATTGCCAATTTTTCGGACTTGAGTGCGCATATCACACCTCATTAGTAATCACATTGTTATAACATGATTGATTGTACGCTGCCCATTGCTAGTGTCAACTTTGTTATAACTACGACCCAACCAATAATTTAACATAACATTTATTATCAGCTCTCTAGAAACAAAACAAAATACCAAGTTATCACGCCAATTTCATTGATAAAAAAATACCAGATTCGCGCTTTACAGAAGTCAAATCTGGTAATCAACCCACTACGCCATTTAACCTTTTTTAAACATCATATACTTTACACTATCTAGATTAATGAATTTGCGTTATAAGCCACTGAGGTTGCATTCTAGTATCGGCTGGGGTTAAATTCGCGGCGTTGTAAATTTTTGCTTTGGGCGTAACTAGTTATGGTGTGTAATTTTGTATTGTTGAATCCGAGAAACCGTGAAAATTTAGCCACTGTTATGCGCAGCGGGCAAAATTTTTCAGTATCGTCAGTTATTGTAATAGGCGGTTTTATTGCCGATAAATACAAAGGCAATATTCATAAATTTACCCACCAAATGGATACACAAGACGGTATGTCTAACTTAACCGTTTTGTATTTTGCAACGCTTGAAGATTTCTTAAAACACTTACCCGCTAAAACGACTTTGGTTGTGGTTGAAATGGAAGAGCAAGCTAAATACTTAGAAAGCTATCAACACCCAGAAAACGCCACTTACATCTTTGGCCCAGAGTTAAAAGGTTTTAGCCAGAATGAACTTAACAGCATAAAACAGCATTTTGCTGAGTTAAACAAAGATATACCAGCGGAGCATTTAGCTGGCAATAAACACACAGCCCATTTAGATTTTGTAAAAATAGCTATGGGTAATTCGTTAAATGTGGGTGTGTGTAGCTCGATTGTGATGTACGACAGGCATGTAAAATCTTTCAAACACGACAGGCTCTAATCCAACACTGCAGCGGTGCGCGCAATAGGTTATAATCCGGCGCATGAGTGCACACTAAACTAAACAGATGAACTTAGAACAAATTTTAAACGCCTTAGCAAGTACAGATAACGACTCTTTGCCAATAGATGGTATCAATCAAGCAAAAGCACAATGGTCTTTAGTGTGCCCTGAGATCCTTAATACAATTGATGTTTTTATTACAGATCCTGCTCTGTTAACCACAAAACAACAAAGTACTTTATTTTATGGCACCTTTTTACTTGCGGAAATGAAACATAACCAAGCGCTAGATAAAGTGCTTGAACTATTTTCCTGCCAAGACACCTTTTTAACCCCAATTGAAAGTGTTTTTGGCGATACGCTGACAGAATTGATCCCAAGCGTATTTTATATTTTAGCCGACGGAAACCCCGAAATATTATCCGACTACATTTTAGATAGTCACTTGGCTATGTATGGCAAAGGTTCGGCTATTGAGGTGGTATTTGCCCAATATGAAGCTGGTGCAGTTTCCAGATCTCAACTGTTTGAGTATGTGTCTTACTGGAAAACTACCTTTTTAACAAATCTGAGCTTAACCAATCGTTATTTGCTCAGCGTTTTAGCAACATCATGTATTGATTACCAACTAGACGAATTTAAAAACGAGTTTATTGCCCTGTGCAGTAAAGATGTTTTTGATGAAGATCGCGCTCCAAAAGAAGAGATTAAAGCATGGGATCATGCCAATGGTGTTAAACAAATAGAATCCGGCTTAATTTATACGGAATTCAACTTAGCAGAAATTTTTGCTACTTGGCATACACCTGACAATTTAACTGACGACGGCGCTCAGCAACAGCCTCACCAACAGCAAATGGATGACGAAATAACCCAACTGATGGCGCAAGCAACCAGCGAGTTGCGTAGCAATACTTTATTTGGTGAAGAATACATTTTGCAAAACAGTGTGCCTGTTAGCAGTTTAACCGCCAAAGTTGGCCGGAATGATCCTTGCCCATGTGGTAGCGGCAAAAAATATAAAAAATGTTGTTTGCATTGAATCAACACAAGTCCTGTGTTTTTTAAATAGAAACAGGTTTCCCATATCTAAGTATACAAACTCATCTACAAAAAGCGCATTATAAAACGCAAAGGAAAAACAAAAGACAGTAAAAGCGCATTATAGTAAGCTTAAAACCATGGAGTAATAAGTAAATGCGTATTATACTGCGCTACACATATTGTAGTAGGGCTGACTATGAAAACTGTAGACGTTGAAATGCATGTAAATGGAACTTGGCAGACCATTTGCCAAGTTGAGTTTATTGGTAACCAAAAGATCATCCACTCAACCAACAAATTTGCATACATGCAGCAACACCAAAGTGCTTACTATGCCGATATATCGTCTAAAGCCTGCGGTGTAAACTATCCGGTAACTTTTGATATTTATAATGAAGATAAATTACTAGGATTTATCGACGATATCATTCCTGCTGGTGCAGCTAGAAGAAAGTGGCTAGAAATTGACGAAATAAAACAAGCTGATGATCTTGAGTTTGCTTTATTAACGCAAGGCGCTATTTCTCCTGTTGGCAACTTAAGAATCAAATCAGCCGTTGAAAAGCTCAACGCAAATATAATTACGCAGTACTTCCCTATCGAAGATGTTATTAATCGGGATTCGGACTTTTTAAGTTACGCCCACGAAAGAGGCGCATTAACAGGGGGCGCAACTGGCGCAGGTGGCGAAGCACCTAAGTTACTACTAAGAGTGAATGATAATAATCAGGTATGGATTGACTGCTTCCAAAATACAAACTTGCCAGACAAAGCTTACTTAATTAAATTTCCACGTGGTGCTCGTACAGATATAGATAAAGATATATTACGAGCAGAATACAGTTACTACCAAGTATTAAGCCGTGCAGGCTACAACACAATAGATATTCTGAACATGAAGCTAGAAGAAGGCGTTAATATGCCGTCTTTATGGTTACCTAGGTTTGATTTGAAGTTCGACGATGGGCAGGAAGCGCACTATGGTTTAGAAAGTATTCTTTCAACAATTCAAGGCTCATCTGGCGCACCATTAAATCATTTTGAGGTTATAAGCAAAACGATTAATAACATCCGACAATCAATAACCGACACAGATACAGAGTTTGACGAAGCGTTATTTGTTTGCCAATGGTTTGAACGAGATGTACTGAATGTGATGTTTGGCAATGCAGACAATCATGCACGCAATAGCTCTTTGCTAAAGTCAGACAATAAAATAGAGCTATCCCCTATTTATGATTTTGCACCGATGCGAGTTGACCCTGAAGATATAAGAAGAACCATTACTTGGGGCAGTCAGTATGAATCAGGCGGTGAATACCAATGGAAAAAAATAATTCATTCTTTAGCTCAATACTGTGCACAGCAGGAGATCGCGTGTGACGAAACAATATTAACAGCAGCTTTTATCGAAGCGATGAGCAAATTTGAGAGCCTACCTGAGATGTTGGTTGATGCAGGTTGTCCTATTAGCATTATCGAACACCCTAAGAATCATTTTAGACATTGGAAGATTAAACATGAAAAATGGGTGGCTAGCGTATGAGTAAACCAACTAATTTAACACCAAGCCAACGTGAAGCGATTCGAAATGAAATACTGCAGCAACTTGAAAATAATGAAATATCATTGGGAGAGGCGGTTACTCAATTTAGAAAGCAATTAACGCATTTAACCCAAACGAATTATGCAGAATTAATAAAAATTAGCCGTAGAAGCATACAACAAATTGAAACAGATACTGGCAATCCGTCATTACAGACACTCAACAAAGTGTTAAAACCAATGGGTATGACAATGGGAGTGAAGCTTAAATAACTTGCAGATAATCAGGGTGATTCAGATTTCTTTCAATCTGACGGGTTTGCCAGCTTAACTGGGCAAACAAAAAAAGGCCAGTGCTTTCGCAGTTGGCCCTTTGGCAAACAAACAGTTTAGCTAAGCTGGTTAGTGATCTACCGAGCCACCATCTTGCTTCACCCCATCAACAGAGAAAGTTTCGAGGAAACGTGGCATTGATTTTTCACGCCAGTGGAAAAACATCGACTACAGGAAAGTCGTTTCGGCGCCAACAAGCTCACCATTAACTAACATTTAAAATTCAGTCGCCATTGCTTAGTTTCCGTTTGTTTAACAGTCAATTTTTTGTTGGAAATTTAACCTCTATTTAGTAACAGTTTAACTATTTAGCTGGAAGAGGTTATTAGTGACCCAAAAACACAAATTGTATACAATAAACATTAAAAAGATTCCAAAGAAACTTTATCTATGATACTTTGGCCTTGTTATACAGTTTGGTTTATATTGCAAAGAGTCATTTAAGAGAATGTTAAGAATGTCACAACCTGAAAGAAACGCTTTGTTTTACGCTTTTATTGTTTCAATAGGCGGCTTTATTTTTGGCCTGGATATCATGTTAATTTCTGGCACCTTTCAATATACCACGGTTGAGTTTGGTTTATCCGCAATTGAAAAAGGCAACATTGCCGCAGCGCCAAATTATGGCGCTTTATTAGCATTATTAGTTGCTGGTTATTTTTGTGAACGCCTTGGCCGCAAAAAAACCTTAATGATAATAGCGGGTCTGTACGTAATTTCAGCTATAGGCTCAGCATTTGCGCCCAGTTACTTTTGGTTATTTTTCGCCCGCTTAATCGGTGGACTTGCATTTACCTCGCTCAGTTTAGCTTCAATGTATATAGGTGAAATCGCCCCAGCTAAAATGCGTGGCAAACTAGTTGGTTTAAATCAGTTAAATATAGTATTTGGTATTCTTGCAGCTACAATTTTAAATTATTACCTAGTGCAAACTGTTGGCACGCAAAGCGAATGGGCAAGCTCTATTGGTTTAAATGAAGGTAACGTATGGCGCTGGATGTTGGGCTTAGAAATTTTGCCAGCGTTAATTTGGTTAGCATTATTAACAATTATTCCAGAAAGCCCTCGCTGGTTGATGCTGAACAACAAAAAACAACAATCGCTTGATGTTATTAAAAAGCTAGTTCCAGCAGCCGAAGTAGACGCTGAATATAAACAAATCAAACAGCATTTAAATACTACAGAGCACAGCCTAAGTTACATAGAGCAGATAAAATGCCTGTTTAGCAAGAGCATGCGCCTAGCTTTATTAATAGGTGTATTTATGGCCATTATTCAATCTTTATCTGGTATGAATGCAATTTTGGCGTTTATGCCTATGATATTCCAACAAGTTGGTGGTGGTGACTCGGCATTTTTACAATCAATTTGGGTGAGCTTAATTGGTACTGTGTTTACCGTGTTAGCCCTGGTATTAATTGATAAGTTAGGTCGTCGCAAGATATTACTGGGTGGTTTGTTTACTTGTGTTGTTAGTTTAAGTTTAGTCGCTTATGGCTTTTTTAACGCAGTCTACCTTATTGAAAGCAGTACAATTGAACAGTTAGCGTTAACGCATCCACAGTTCAACAGCCAACTCTTACAACCTATGCTTGACCAAGCTTTCTATAGCGATATCGAATTTAAAGCAGCGGTAATTAACTTAATCGGCCAAAGCCAATTCTCATTGTTAGAATCAGATTTGTTGTTACTCACCACAGATATGCCTGGCGAATTGGTCTTATTGGGGATCATCACCTTTGTATGTGCATATAACTTTTCACTTGGGCCTATTTTGTGGATTTTGTTTTCCGAGATCTTCCCAACTAAAGTGCGTGCAGTGGCGATTACCTCAAGTGCCTTAGTTGCGACCATATTTGGTGGCATTATTGTTCCGACTTTCTTTCCTTGGCAAATTGAGAATTTGGGCGCGAGTTTAACCTTTTTTGCATATGCGGGCTTTTGTATAGCTGGTTTAGCGATTATGGCGAAAATAACCCCAGAAACTAAAGGCAAAACAATTGAAGAAATTGAAGATTTAATTTCAGCAGAAAACGACGAGCCACAAACAAAAAATTCAAATATTAAACAAGCCAATTCGTTTAATTAGTTTTCGTGTAGCTGCCTTTTAAATTTGTTTGTTTGCCGCACTAAAGGCGGCTACACACCTCTTTAGCTCTGTAAATTAGTAGCCAAGCTGTTTAGCAATTTTACCTGCCGTGATTACCAATTCATTTTTAATATCTAGCATACTGCTTGTTTGGTCAGTTTTATTTTTTAATACTGATACCGCTAACGCAGCAACCACTTTGCCTTCTGGCTCTCCAATCAGTACTGCGACGTCACAAATACCGTCAGTAATTGAGTTATCTGCCAACAAATAACCTTGTGCGCGAATGGTATTTAATTCTGCAAATAAGTTATTTTGGTTTGATTTAGTCAGTTTAGAAAAGCTTTTTTCACGCTGTAAAATCATATCGCGTACTTCGTCATTACTATTGGCCAACAATACTTTACCTGAGGTTGTTGTCATAGTTGGAAATAATGAACCTTCAGCTATGTTAACTGACACAGGAACTTGGCTGCGTGCTTGGATAATGACCATAGTTTGGCTTTGATAAAGCATGCTCAAATAACAAGATTGCCCAATACGCACAGCTAAGTCTTCCATTTGTGGCAAAGCAACTTGACGCAATTGATCAATTGGCGAAATGGAGCGCGACAAATTATACAACTTTAACGACAGTTGATAGCGGCCTGACAACTCGTCACGTACTAAATATCCGCGCGCTTCAAGTCCAACCAATACTCGGTAAATTTCGTTAGCACTACGCCCCACACCTTGGGCTATTTCAGCTTGTGATCTCGGTAACTCTTGGCTAACTAAGTACTCCAAAATATCCAAGCCTTTGTCTAAGGCTGGTACTGCATACTTATTTGTTTTGCTGCTACTGCCAGTCTTGCTTTCAACTGCTGTCAAAGTTGTTGCCCTCAAGCATATTATTTGGCGCTTATATTAACATAGGAGCTTTAAAGCTTAGAGCCAATTCATGCTTACATTTAAAATGTTTATTGTTTACAAAAAGAGTGAATAACATTAAGCTAAAATTGTATAATATAAAACTAAAACTTTTCTGGCGGCACAACCATTCAGCAATGGCGGTGCATCTTTTATAGGGCAAAGCATTTTGCCCTATTTTGTTAAATTCAGACAAACTGTGTCAATTATGGCCAATACTAAGTTCACTAAATTTGTGAGTAGGTTATGAAAGCTGTTGTTCTCGCTCTACCCATAACTCTTGTTTGCATTGTAGGCTTGCTGTCTTTTCTATTAAGGCAGCCACCCAATTCCGTAGAAGAAACAAGAGTGCCGACAAATAGCGAAATTTCACGGGCGGATGCTGGAATGTCGGCTGAGCTAAACAGAGTCCAAATCGCAGATTCGCTAAAAAATACTGCACAATGTGACGACAAAGCTTTGCAACTTGATAACCCACAAACAATTAAAACTTGTCTAGCGCTAATATCCGCAGAAAAACCACCATCAATTGAACACTTAATGGCTTTATACCAAGCTTGGGCTGCGTTAGATTTACATTCAGCTTTGACTCATTTAGTGGCTCAGCCTACTGAAATTTCGAGTTATTTAATTTATGACGTGATCAGTGCTGCAAGTTCAAATAATTTAAATTCAGTGTTAGCTTGGCTTGACTCACAAACACTAGAAGAAAACCTTAAGTTTGATTTATTTGTATCTGCTTATGTTGGTGCCAGTGCCAATAACCAAACATCGATTTTGTCGTTAGCTGAAAGCCTATCCAATCCACAATTAAAAACACAAGTAATGGACAACATTCTAGTTGATTGGGCACAGCAAGATTACAACGCGGTTTTAGCTTGGATTGACGGACGCGAGCGCTCAGATATGTATCATACTGTGGTAAATAATCTGGTATTAAACCTGTTAGAGCTACAACCTTCCGAAGCCTTGTATTATTTAGAGTTAATGCCAGAAAACCCGCAAAAGACTAAACTGCTTGCGCGTTACGCACATGCAGCAGCTAAACAAGATTTAAATTCGGCTTTAACTTGGGCAAAAACCATAGAAAACTCAACCGAGCGTGCCGCGGCGTTAACCACTATTTTAGATTTGGCGGTAGCGGAGCCACAAAATAATCAATTTGCTTGGCAAATGGCGTTAAATGAAACAGAACCTAACATGCAGCAACACTTGTTATTGAATGTAGCGCAAAATATCGCTAATCAAGATGTATTATGGCTAGTTGATAAATTTGATGCTATCCCAGCAAATAGCCAAGCTGACATTGCTAAGGTAGTTATACAAAAGTGGCGAGAAATAGATGAAGAAGCTGCTACTGATTGGGCGAATTCTTTAGAAATAAACCCGCAACCAATTAACTGATTGCGGGTAGAATTAGCTTATTGGAACTTCCATTGCTGGTTATTGCCATTACCACAAGCCCACTGCTGCACATTTGCACCATTGGTGGTAGCAGAGTTGGCGACTTCTAAACATTTTCCACTGTGTTTTGCTTGTAATTGAAACCAACCGTTACCTTTATCAAGCAATTTAAACTGCTGGTTAGTACCGTTGTAACAACTCCACTGCACAAGGTTAGCACCATTAGTTGTTTCTTTACCTGCAACATCAATACATTTGTTGTGTTTAGTTTTCAACTCATAATAACCATCACCTTTAGCCACAAAAGTAATATCTTGGTTAGTATTGGTTGCACTACAACCCCACTGCTGCATGTTAGTGCCATCGGCCGAATTACCAGCTGATAAGTCTAAACATTTACTGCTATGTCTCGCCTGTAAAGAAGTGGCA
The DNA here is from genome assembly GCF_052056295.1 of Catenovulum sp. SX2. NCBI lineage: Bacteria > Pseudomonadati > Pseudomonadota > Gammaproteobacteria > Alteromonadales > Alteromonadaceae > Catenovulum > Catenovulum sp. SX2. Next base: position 220,184 of record NZ_CP182494.1, on the reverse strand, counting down.
CCTGTAGGTGGCGTAGGCGCTGAAGCACCTGAATCAACAGGTTTGTAGACCCTGATCCAATCTACATAAAAAATACTTTTTGCAGGATCAGCTAGCTCAGCAGAAGTTGGTTTAACATCGCGCCAGTCTTGATGTTCCATATCAATAATAATATGTAATGGTTTGTTGATACCTGTGCCGTTGGTGAAGTTATTTGGATCAATCATTTGAGGGCCAGAGACACTTCTAACTAAAACACCATCAATGTAATAATCAACATTCCAAGGATCTTTCCAATGCATACCATAGTTATGATATGCAACACGCCATGGTTCTTGCTCATTGTATACCCATGAACCAGCGTCTTTGGGCTGGTAGTCTTGGAATGGTTCGCGAATAAATACGTGGTGGCTTACGTGCATGCGGCGATCAAACCATTCTTGGCCAGGTCTATCACTACCGTAAGCTTCCATTGCATCTAATTCTTGAGTTGAATCAGCACTTAACATCCACACGGCATTCGCCATAGTATTGTTAGTTGATTTTGCGCGCGCTTCAATATAAAGCGGATAAGTAAATGTTTGTTTTGAAGAAATAATACCTGCGTATACTTTGTCTGTACCTGTTTTTTCAGCGGCCTGCAAAGCTAATTTACCGGAGTTAGTATACGAATGACCTGCACTAAATTCTGTATCACCAGGCCCTAACCACGCATTAATATAGCTGTCATTCCAACGGCTGGTAAAAGCGGATGGTTTATTATTGGCTGAAGCTGTGTAGTTAAAATCATCTGAAACAGATTGTATTTGCCAAGTTTTATTTTGACCCGCTGGTGCCGGAATCGGTACACCATCCCAATCTGCTGCTAAAACGTTGGTGCATGAAAGTGTAAGAGAAGCGTATAAGGCTATTTTCTTTCGCATAACTGATTTCCTATTAAGTTTGTGTGATTACTGCACCAGTATAATTACACACCACAACACACATTGTAAACAATTAACCAACAACAAATAACAAAAATAAATAATAAGCATTGGTAATGTTACATTTATTTGACGTGTTAATGAGGAAACATATTTAGCTAAGAAAAGAGAAATGAGAAATGAGAAATGAGAAATGAGAAATGATAATGAAACTTAAGTGTGAGTAAAAAAAAGCGTCCCTGCTAATTGCTCATCACACGAGCACGACTACTAAAGCGTCTACTAACTAATAGTGCCAAATATTTAATTAGCTATTTAAAAGCCTGTTGATACAAGTGCGCATCCATAATTGCACCTGGGTGTTGCACAACTTCTCTGGCAACATTATCCGCATTGTTAATTGCTTGTAATACTGAGTTGCCGATAATTCGTGAAACCAAATAAGTACCAGCAAAAGAGTCGCCTGCTGCAGTTGAATCAAGTTGATTCGGTGCTGGGTTAAATGGCACATGGCAATCATCTTCAGTTGCCGAATAACCGTACACACCTTGTACGCCTGCTTTAATTACAAACTCGCTTGTACCTTGCTGAAGTAGGTAATTTTTAACAGCATCTACTGTGTTATGGTTAAACAAATCTTGATGTTCATCCAATCCTGGTAGCGCAATATCAGCCAAATGATATGCCTTTTCAATCCACTCCATTGCATGCTGTTGGTCGCGCCACATACGTGGACGATAATTAGGATCAAATGCAATTTTGCTACCTTGTGCTTGTACTTGTTGAAGAATTTCAAGCAGTTTGCTTTTATTTGCATCTGTCAAAATAGCCAAAGATATCCCACTAAAAAATACTATATCTGCAGTTGGCAACAGTGCAGCGCCGCCACTTGCTAATAACAAATCGACCATTTGTGTTGCAGCCGACTCTTTACGCCAGTAGGTGAAAGAGCGCTCGCCATTTTCGTCTGTTTGAATGGCGTAAATGCCAATATTGGCGTTGCTACTTTGCAAAACAGCCTGAGTTGTTATCTGCTCATACGCTAAATAAGCACGCATTTTTTGGCTAAAAATATCTGAGCCTAATGCGCTAAAATAACTCACATCTGTTGCAGGTGACCAACGCTTGGCATAAATACCCGCGTTGAGTGTGTCACCAGCAAATTTTTGGATAAGATTGCCGTCGGCTGCGTATTTAAATTCAACCATACCTTCGCCGACAACCAACAACCTATTCATATCATTACCTTTTTAATTACCAAAGTGTCGGTTTAGTTGCTGTTCTGAAAAGTACCAGCATCAAGAATTTGGCGCTTAATACGGTAACGACAGATATAGTTCCAATTCCAGCTATCGTCATACTTGTGGCATAAACCCCACTCTAATCCAGGTGCTGCAATTTCTTTTCCTTCAGGATCACGATAAATACCCAAAGCTTCAGGCGCGCCTTTGATGTGCGACATAATTTCAAAGTTAATGCCATCGGCAGCCCATTGAATGGTGTTTTTTTCTGGGCCATCAGTTGTGATCAGTGACGCAATGCCACCGTTATAATTCCATACCGCCACTTCATGGCCAGAGTTAGATATTGGGTTATATTCAGATTTAACGTAAGGGCCCAAAATATTGTCTGCAATAGCGACACCATGTTTGATTTCACGACCACCAAAGTTCATGCTTTCGCCCATAGTTTCACCTTTGTAATACAGATAAAACTTGTTGTTTAGCACCATTAAACAAGGATCATGTACTTTATGACTGTCGAAACTCCCTTTTGATTTAACATGAAATCTGTTGTCTTCGTCACCATCCCATTCACCATCTTTGGCTGGACTTAAAATAGGTGCGTCAGATTTATTCCAAGGGCCGAATGGCGAGTCAGCCCAAGCAATAGCAATTTCTTCATATTGTCTATTGGTATAAGGAAATTGCACGGTTTGATAGACTAAATAATATTTGCCTTGATGCGCTAACACTTCAGGGGTAAAAACCGCTCTATCGTCAAATCGACCAGCTTCACCGCGGCCAATTGCCATACCTTGTTCTTTCCATGTGTAACCGTCAGCTGAAGTTGCGTGCCACACTTCAGTTAAGTCCCACGGAAATACTTTGTCTTCTGGGTTGCTCGAGCCAAAACCAAGGGTTTCGCCTTGCCCCTTGGTATACCAAACGTGGTAAAGACCATCGACCTCAATGACTGCTGTTGGGTCTCGTCGAATAATGCCTTCTTCAAATGCAAAATCACCAAATAAAGGTTCTACTTCAAACTCAATCAACCATTGAGAGTCTTTTTCATCATAGCCACGCTCTAGCGCGCGTTTACTGGCTAAACTCAATTTTTGTTCAGACATTTAATTCACCACTTTACACTTGGATACCAAGTCATATTCTTCACTTGAATTGGCAATATACACGAGACAAAACAAATTGTACATTGTTAACAATAAATCATTCCAATATAAAATGCCAATTCTTGCACTAGACCTTATTCACTATCAATAATGATAGTTTGTGCTGGATAATTTTCTGCTGTTACTTTCACTCTAATAGTGCCTGACTGCTTGGTCGATTGAATAATTGCCAACGCCCTACCGCGTTTGGTCACTATTTTATTTGATTGAAAGTCTTGAATATTGTCTGGAGCACCATTGTCGACACCAAGCAACTTGGCAGGGCCTGTTATTTCGAAGTTAACTTGAGTTTCGTCTGTAGTAACTGCCCGGCCCACTTTGTCACGTAATTGCACCACCAGATGCGCGACATCGTACGCATCCGCCGTTAGGTCACTTTTATCTGAGGTTACACTCAATTTTACAGGTGCTGTGGTAGTGGTCAGTTGCACTTGTTGTTCTTGCCCGGAAAATCCAGCACGAGCGGTTAAAGTGCCAGGCTGGTAAGGCACAATCCAACGCATCACTCGGTTAACACTTTCTGACATACTCCTAAACCCTAATGAACGGCCATTTAGCAGCAATTCAACAGTTGCATGATTAGATGCCACCTCGACCAACACGGGTTCACCAATTTTATAGTTCCAATGCAGATTAGAATCTCGCCATGCATAACTAGCCCCCCAGCCGTTTGAATCTTCGGCTAATGGCAATGCTAATCCAGACAGTTCATCTTGTTTAAAGCCAGATTCAGCCAAAGGTAATGTTCCTAGCGACAAATGCGGCTGATTAACCCAAATACTTTTAAAGTAGTTCCAGCCTTGGCGTTTAAAACCGGCTAAATCTAAAATATCACCCCAGCCGCTTTTTTCTGGCCATTTATTATGGCGCTCGCCCATATAGTCTATGCCAGTCCACATAAAGATACTGAATACACCTGGGTGTTCTAATACCATTTTCCAGTCATTCCATAAACCTGGGTTTTCATTGATGGTAATTAATTTGTCTGGGAAATGTTTCTGAGCCCATGGAATGGTAATGTTGCGATAGCTAAAACCAATAATATCCACCACATCCGCATAACCTGTAACCAAACTGACTTGTGGAATAATCATGTTGGTGGTGACAGGCCTTGTATCGTCTAATTCTCTTGTCCAATCTGCGAGTTTTTTTGCAGTTTCATGCAGTTTGTATTGGCCTTTTTCCGACTCGTCATACCTTTGTTTTAATTCCGCTGGGCTAAATTTTGGCAATCCGCCCCAAAAATTATCATTGTCTAATTCTGGTTTGCTTGGGTCCCAATAACCTGTCACATAACGGTAGTTTAAATAAGTCCACTCAATTTCGTTACCTATACTCCACTGGACAACACTCGGGTGATTACGATCACGCAACATAGTGCGGGTTAAATCACTTTTTGCCCAAGTTTGAAAATGCTCGGTATAACCGCGTGATATGTAGTCATCATGTCTATCGTTTTTGTTTAGTCGTTTATCTTTTGGATAATCAAACTCATCAAAAAACTCATTTTGTACTAACAAACCAAGTTCATCACACAGGTCTAAAAACTCTTCTGAAAACGGGTTATGTGCGGTACGAATTGCGTTAACACCACTGGCTTTTAATATTTTTAACCTACGCTCCCATACACCTTTAGGTACTGCAGCACCAACTAAACCGCCATCATGGTGAAGACTAACGCCCTTCATAAGGGTTGGTTGGCCATTTAAGAAAAAGCCTTTACCCGCTTGAAACTTGATATCTCGTACACCAAAGTTTGTGGTGTATGCATCTAGCTGTTTGCCATTCAGATTTATATAAGTAATTGCTTTATATAGGTTGGGGGTTTCTGTATCCCAAAGTTTTGGGTTATATATGTTTAAACTCTGCTTTACGGTGTCTGATGAATGTTCAGCTAACTGCACTTGACTTGCAATTTTGCCCACGGTGCGGCCTTGGTCATCAACTATCTTAGTGGTTAATTCAAATTCAACATCTGTGGCAAAATTATTTTGCACTTGTACAGCCAAATCAACCTGAGCTTTGTCGGTGGATATTTCAGGTGTAGTGACAAAGGTACCCCAAATTGGAATATGCAGTTTATTGACAGTGACCAATTTTACATTGCGATAAATACCACTACCTGTATACCAGCGACTGTCCACATAACGCGAGTGATCAACATGCACGGTAATAATATTCTCTCTACCGTCTGTATATAATTTGTCGGTTAAATCCCAATAAACGGGTGAATAACCATAGGGGTTTTCTCCGAGTTTTTCGCCGTTTAGCCAAAAAGTCGCGTTGTTGTACACGCCATCAAACAAAACAAACACGTTAAATTCATTTGGATTGGCCGGAGTTTTAAAATGCTTTTGATAAATACCAACACCACCGGGCAAATAACCTGTTGCGCCCTCCCATTTTTCCGCAAAAGATGCTTCAACACTCCAATCGTGAGGCAAGCGAACATCGCGCCAATTGTCGTCTTGCAAGGGTATATTTCGCGGTAATTTTGTATCTTCAACTAATGTAAATTTCCAATCAAAATTAAAATCTGTTTCGCGTAATGTTTTATTGGCATTCGCGAAACTTAGTTGCGAAAACCCTAATAATAAGCAGATCCACAGTATATTCCTGAGCACGTGGCAATTCCTCATAAATGTATTTATGCGTAAGTTTTTAGTTAAAAACATATTAAATTGTATACAATATACAGTCAACACATTAACATACATATAAGAAACTTATTGGTAAATCAGTTTATATAAGGTTGTACACTATGCTTACTCGAGGTCACTCTAAAATACCTTTGCTTGCAATTTGTTTAAGCTCAATGCTGAGTTTAGCCGCTTGTGGAGGTGGCTCCGTCAGCATTGACGATGAAAATAAAACAGAAGAAACACTGGATAGCACACCAGATAATTTTACCTTTGTGGCAGTAAAAGATATTGGTTTAAACGCTCAAGCTGAATCAAATCTTGTTGTTATCAAAGGCATAAATACTGCCATTGATATTTCCATCAGTGGCGGCGAGTATTCAATCAACGGTGGTAGTTACACCAGCTTAGCCGGCAAATTAAACAATGGTGATTCACTTAAAATTAGAGTGTCTTCCGCCAATACTTATCAAACAGCATCTACCGCAACAGTCAGCATAAACGCTGTTGATAGAACATTTTCCGTGACCACTATGGCACAGCCCATAGTCGATAACGATATTGTGCAGGTAAATGTTAAGTTAAATACCAAACACAGTATTGGTGGCATAGATAAATTTGAGCGTAAAAAATACATCAATATACATGCGTCTAGTTTAGAAAACGATTGGGGGCAAAACGATGTCCATAGTTTAAATGCGCCGAATGAACTGGGTGAAAATTTAATGCTCGACTTTATGCAAGGGTATGATGTGTATTTTGGCCGAGATACTGGCTCTATCGGTTGGAATTTACGTAATGTGTCTGAAGACGCAACTCGTCCAGGTTTTGTTGACGAAGCTTCAGCTAGCCAACGTGGAGGAGACGTAAAATGGGTTTACGACAATAACATTGGATATAAGTATGTTAACGCGCGCTTGGTCGAAGATAGAATGCAAGACATGATTGCAGGTGGTCAACAACATCCTTACTGGCCAGAAGGCACATTGATTAATCCTGTTAATGGCGATCCAGCTTGGGCATTTTCACAAACTGACACTGCACAAGAGCCGTTTGGCACAGCGACTGGACATTACATGTCGCAATTTTTAGCCAAATTTTTCGCTCTAAATGACAATGATCTAGGCCAAGCTCAACCTGTCTATTTTGAGGTTATGAATGAACCTTTATACGACTTAACAACCGACCGAGAAGGCCAGGCAGACTATGTTGAGCCGTTAAAAGTTTTTGAGTTTCACAATACAGTAGCGGCTGAAATCAGAAAAAATGCAAACAATGACAATGTCATGGTTGGTGGTTACACCATAGCTTTTCCAGATTTTGACAAAGACAACTTTAAACGCTGGGAAGACAGAGACAAACTCTTTATTGATACCGCAGGCGACAATATGGATTTTATCTCGCTGCATTTATACGATTTCCCAACCTTTCAAAACAGCGAGCGTTACCGCCGTGGCAGTAATTTAGAAGCCACCTTAGATATGCTAGAACACTACACCTATTTAAAATATGGTGCGGTAAAACCTATGTTGATCTCTGAAGTTGGTTCATCTGTTCATGCTAGGGTTAATCAAGCTTGGACACCGCAGCGTGATGCCGAAAAAGTTCGCTCCATCACCACAATGAATACACAATTTTTGCAACGCCCTAATACCATTTTAAAAGTGATCCCGTTTATTCCGGTAAAAGCCGAATGGGGTCGACGTAATGTCAATGGCAACAGCATTGCATATTCAAGCCGTTTAATGGTGCAACAAAAAGAACGTGACGGCTCAGACGATAATACTTGGGTCTACTCTGATCATGTTTATTTTTACCAATTATGGTCTGAAGTGAACGGTACTCGTGTTGACACAAGCTCATCTGAAATCGACCTATTAACTGAAAGTTATGTTGACGGCAATACTGCTTATGTTGTTTTAACCAATTTGGAATTTGATGATATAAAACTCGCGGTTAATACCCTTGGGATCACTAACAATGATTTGCAGTCTGTTGATTTTAAACTACTAAGTTACACAGACAATAACGAAACACAATTTACCGAGCAGTCAGCAACTGAACTGCCTGAAAATATCGAACTACCAGCTGAAGCAACTATGATAGTTAAACTGGTATACACCAAGGATATCAACATAACTGAGTCGACAACCGAACAAAGATATTATGCCACCAGCTATCAACAAGCAATTGTCGCTAATACCAGCATCAACTTTGCGTTTAACTCAGTACAACTAGGCACTGACGGGCAAGCAGTATTGCGTTTAGGTTTAGGTAGAGACCACGGCAAATCATTAACGCCAGTTGTGAGAATAAATGGTAACAGTGTGATAGTTCCAAGTGACGTGCAAGGTTATGACCAACAACAAGGGAAAAATAGTACAGGTAGACCAAACTTTTTTGGTGTAGTGGAAATTCCAGTGACATACGACCAACTGCAACAAAACAACACAGTAACAGTGGAGTTTTCAGACACAGGTGGTTATGTCAGCTCTGCTGTATTACAAGTATTAACAGCAAACTAAAACAACCTATCCATAATCCTAATGCAAGTGGCTCAAGTTTGAGCCACTTAACCATTCTTAAAACTGCAATTCTATTAACCTTCTTTAAAAGGTATCACAAAATTAACTTTACAAACAAAAGTTAATTGTTAACAATAATCAAATAAAAAGATCGTCGATATAGTTTTTTAAAGCTCGACACAATTCACTGAGGTGCAGTAATGAATTACCACTTATCTCGCCGCGATGCCTTAAAGATTGCAATGACAGGTATCGCAACTTCCGCTATTGGCTGTTCAACAAATCTCTCAGAGCAAGCTTCCAGCAAACTCGCTAGCGAGAATAATGTTCAGCTGAACAAATCTATATCGAGCCAATGGCACAACACTTTTGATCGTATTTTTATTGGTGGCGACTATTGGGCTAATCCAATGGAAAACTGGTGTATCAAAAATGGTGCGGCAGAGTGTACATCAAAAGGTGGTAACCGCAGTATTCATTCACTGAAACACCAAATTGTTAATTTAGATAAAAACTTTTCAACCTCGGTTGTTGTTGAAAAATATCAAGCTGGCGAGACGGACGGCGGCGCGGGTATTCGTATCGGCGCTAAAAGTGATATTAACGAATACAAAAGTAACTGCTTTGTACAACAAGGCATAGACGCCGGGGTAATTGACGGACAATTAGTGCTTGGCAAAAAACGCACTCACTTAATCCAAGCGAGCGATAAAGATAAACATAAAGACAAAATAAAAGTGATCTTGTCTGGTAATGTCACCAACGGCATTTATGCATTAACCGCACAAGCTGTTGATGTAACAGATAACAATATAATCGCGACCTTAACCGACTATTATCCTGCCAATGAAGTACAAGGCAATATTGCTGTTGTGAGTAATTTTGCGATTGAATCGAGTGAAAAGCCAGGCCAGCAAGAAATTGGCTCACTCTATCGTTTTACTGATTGGCAAATAAGTGGTGAGGCATTTTGCGACAAGCCACAACAAACATTTGGCCCGATATTGTGGTGCATGTACACACTCAATGATTCACGCTCAGAGCAAGGTTTCATTTTAAAACTGTCTGCGTTAACCGGCCCACTAGGTAAAGAAGATAACCACCAGCTCACATTAGAAGTTAAAAAAAGCGGTAAATGGCAAGCTGTTGCGCAAGCAAAGTTAGACCAAGACGCTTGGGGCGCAACCTTCACAGTAAATAATTGGCAAGAAAATTCCGATCACGAATACCGTGTTATCTATAACCAAAAACACAAAAACAACAGCACAACTCAAGACGTATTTAGCGGCACGATAAAAGCGAGTCCGACCAATCGCAACTTACGTATGGCGGCTTTAACCTGCCAAAATGATTATGGCTTCCCATATGCACCAGTTGCTAACAATGTTGTGAATATGCAGCCAGATTTAGTTTATTTTTCTGGCGATCAAATTTACGAAAATCACGGCGGTTTTGGTGTGATATACGCCCCTGCCGATTTAGCAATTTTGAATTATTTACGTAAATACTACCAATTTGGTTGGGCATTTAGAGAAGCAATGCGCAACGCACCAACTGTGGTTTTGCCAGACGATCACGATATTCTGCAAGGCAATTTGTGGGGGGAAGGTGGTAACGCCATGAGTGATCAGGCAATAGCAAGCGGTCGTACTGATAATTCAGGCGGTTATATTAGCCCGGTAAAACTAGTAAATGTTGTGCATAAAACGCATACAGGCCACCACCCAGATCCGGTTGACCCAACACCTTCAGCGCGCAACATCAGTGTCTACTACACTGAGTTAGTGTACGGCAATGTCAGTTTTGCAATTATTGCCGACAGACAATGGAAAAGCGGCCCAGAAACTTTAAATATTGACGTTGGGGTCAGTGGCAACGACGAAGCACCAAACTATTTTAACCCAAATTTTGACCGCGATGGCCTAGAGTTGCTCGGTAAACGCCAAGAAGATTTCTTAGAAAAATGGGCTAATGATTGGCGTGGCCACAATTTAAAAGCCATGCTCAGCCAAACCGTATTTGCCGGTATTTCTACTCACCAGCCGTTACCAGATAGATATTTAAAATACGATTTTGACAGCAGTGGCTGGCCCGCTTCGGCACGAAACCGTGCAATAGAAATTATGCGTAAATCAAAAGCCCTGCATATTTGTGGCGATACCCATTTGGGCACGCTTTCGCAATATGGTGTCAATGAACAACGTGACAGCAACTGGGCATTCTGTACCCCAGCAATCTCTGCAGGTTGGCCAAGATGGTGGCGACCTGATGCTATGGGCTTACCAATGAAAAACCGCCCTTCACACGGATTAGAACAAACGGGTGAATACCTAGATAGCTTTGGCAACAAAGTATACGTATATGCGGTTGGCAATCCACAAGTGGGCAAGTCAGGCAACAGATATATTCAAGCGCATGAAAAAGGCAGTGGTTTTGGTTTTATTGAATTTGATACTCACAATAAAACCTACACTACTTCTGCTTACAAATTTTTGGTTGATGTGACAGATAAAAATCCAGACAACCAATTTGCCGGTTGGCCTGTGACCATAGCGCAAGACGAAAATATCGGCATCAATAAATTAGGTTAATAAGATGAAGTTTATTCAAACAATTTTAGCCACAACACTAGCAAGTGTTGTGGCTACTGCCACCATTAGCGGTTGCGTAAGTCAGTTACCGTCAGTAAAACTCGTAGAACAAGTGCAAACTCTAACCAATAAACAAAATTTTCAAACCGATTATTTAGTAACAGGCTCAACAGTTAAGCGTTTAATTGCCGAGGTGTCGATTGAAAAGCCGTATGCAAACTTAACCGTATTAGCAAACGACAAAGTATTGGTCGATAACGCTAACATTCCCTTTAAAGGCAAACACCAATTAAATTTTTTGGTCGATTTTGAAAAAACTGGCATACAAAAACTGACATTTATTCGCCGCAGTGCGGATATCAAAATTCATTCAATTAAATTTGAAGATGTCTCGGATGTAAACTTGCCGAAATTCGCTAACATCTCCAAACAAGCGAATTTTGATACAGAAATCACCTACAAATACGGCGGCCCGTCTATTGGGGATATAGATGCAGATGGTGACTATGACTTTGTTTTAAACAACCACAACCATGTACCTACCCAGTTGGTTACCAATAATGGTGATGGTACGGTAAAAATTGAGCGCTTGTTTGAACATTCATTAGATTTTCATGGTTCGGCAGTGGGTGATTACGATAACGACGGCGACTTAGACATTATGGTTGCACAAGGTGGTGCCAATGGTACTAACCCAACCTCGTATATCTTGCTAAAAAACGACAATCAAAAATTTACCAATGCCTCACCTGAAACTGGCATTTTAACGCCAGCGCGAGGTCGCTCGCCGCGTTGGCTTGACCTAGATTTAGATGGTGATTTAGACCTAGCCTTATTTAATGCCAAAACGCCCAATTATGACGGGCCAATCCAGCTTTTTTACAAAAATAATGGTGATGGCAGTTTTACCCAACAGCAAATAGACGGGATAGAACAAGCTTACGGTGAGCGAGCACTGATCACAGATTTTAACCACGACAATATTGACGATATTGTGATTTATTCACCAATCACTTTATGGCAAGGCAATGGTGATTTCACTTTTACCGATGTAACGACAAAAATGTTGCCAAAAGATCTTCAAGGTGATGTTGGTTACAACGCAGCAACAGATATTGATGTAAATAATGACGGTTTACTCGATTTATATTTTGCAGGCAGCCGCACACATTATCAGCTATCGCGTAAATCGATCGATTTTAACCCACAAAGCAAACGAATAGACGTACGTGACGATGGCGAAAAAGGTACAACCTTAATCAATTTTGATGCCAAAGGCAGCGTTAAATTATCTGATATGGATCTCACCTATCGCCAGTACAATGATGGGTTTGCGATATTTTTAGGTAAAAATAAAACCCGCAAAATAGTAAAAGCTAAAGGGTTTCAACCAACACAATTGCCAGAAGAAATGAAAACCGCACCGTCAGAAATGACCTTTAGTGCAGCTGACGCACAAGGCTGGCCTGACGAGCGCAATGTTAATGGTTTATACATTGGCCATATGGGTAATGGCAAATGGCAAGCCGAATGGGTACGCGACCGCAATATTTATTGGACAGTGACCTTCTCTTTAACTGGTTTATCGGATGTCAGTTACGACTGGCAAGCTAACAACCGTAATGTACAAGATATATTACTGGTGAACCAAGGCGATAAATTTGTTAACGCAAGCAAAGAGTGGAACCTACCGTTAGGTGGTAATAGCTGGGGCGTCACCAGAGGCGATGTAAACAATGACGGCTGGCAAGACTTATTTGTGTATAGATATGGTCATTTAAGTGAGCGTATCTCAGATTTATTGCTGCTGAATACTGGTAAAGGAAAATTCGACATTATCACCAGCCACGGTGCTTATGAACCAACTGACGTTGGCCATGGTGATATGGGGCAATTATTCGATTTTGACCTTGACGGCCAGTTAGATTTATTAAGCGGTAGCGAAGAAGAAGGTCATTGGTATTTATTCAGCAACCAAACAAGTACCAACAACAACTATCTACTTATCGACGTAAATTACAGCCCCAAACACAATATCGACCCCAACGCAGCGCTTGTCAGTATTGAAACTGCATCGGGCAAAAAATATCAGCAGCGAATTGGCTCAGCAGGTGAAATCCATGCACAAAGTTTATTAGACATAGTCCATTTTGGTTTAGGCAACGAGCGAGAAATTAAGTCGGCGACGATTCGCTGGCGCAATGGTGAAACTCAAACACTGACAAATTTAACTGCAAACCGCTTATACCAAAGCACGCCATAAATTCTGAATTTAAACAAATAGAAGGGTTTAAGACCATGAAAAACAATAAAACAGCACTCGCGGCCGCTGTCACGCTCTGCCTTGTAAGCGCATGTAATTCAACCAAACAAGTAGAAGTACAAGATGATAACGAACCTGTAATAGTTCAACCAGAAACACCAGCGAAAGATGAAACACCTGAAGAAAATGAGCAACCTCAGGCTAACATAATAGATGTAAACACAGCAAACCCGGCTTACCCTTCGTTTGTCTCATTTGAAGACAACACACCAGCGGGTAAAACATGGCAAAAAGTCACCTCTTTGTCAGATGAATTTGATATTTGGGATGATTCAAAGTGGTTAAAAACCTTTTGGAATTATGGCAATACGCCAGTCAATATGATGGCCAAAAACTCAGGTGTCACCGATGGCTATTTATGGTTAAAAGCGACGTTAGACGAAGGCAGTGCAGACCAATGGTTTGAAACAGCGCGCGTTCGTTCAAAAGCTAAAATCAAATTTCCTATGTACACAGAAAGCCGGATTAAAACCGCACACATCTCCGCTTATAACACCTTTTGGTTAAACAATGGTGATGCTAATAATCGTGATGAAATAGACATCATTGAAAATAATTCAAACCCATCTATGACTGGTGCGAAATACGATAGATATCCACTTGAAATGCACTCTCAGTATTTTATTGTTAAAGACGGTGTAACCGAACGTGCGGGCGACAACAACCCATCACACAGTAGCCAATTGTCGGAAGGCAATACTTTGAGAGGGGTAAAATGGAACGAAGACTATCATGTATATGGCGCTTGGTGGAAAGACGCTCACACAGTTCAATTTTACTTAAATGGTGAACCTGTTAATTCAGTTACATCCACCCAAGCTTTTACCTTAGAACAGCACCTGATCTGGGATCTATGGACGCAAGATTCAAGCTGGGTTGGCGGTTTACCGGCAAAATCTGATTTGTTAGATGAGAACCGCAATACAATGAAAATCGATTGGGTCAGAACTTGGCAATTGGTTGACGAATAACCCGTTTAAAATGCTAAAAACGCAGATTTGAATCTCCGAATCTGCGTCATCACTAGGCTAAATAGTCCCGTTTAAATCAAAGCTTAAATTCATGGATCAGCTGATTTAAACGCTTGCCCGTGTCATCAATATCACGCGCTGTATCAACCGTATTAGAGGTTTGTAAGGTAATTTTATCACTATCATCTTTTATGGTTAAAATGCGCTGATTAATTTCACTAGAAACGCTACTTTGCTCTTCAGCTGCTGTGGCTATTTGCACCGCCATTTGAGTAACGGCATCCAGTTCAGTTTTCATAGTTTCAAATGCTTCAACACTCTTAATTACACTCTTAACTGCGTTTTCGCCTTCAAGCTGTAAGTTGTTCATGCTTTGCGTGGCGGATATAGCGCCTTTTTGCAAGGTTTCAATTTGCTGATGAATTTGTTCGGTTGACTCTCGTGTTCTAGACGCTAAATTTCTAACTTCGTCGGCTACAACGGCAAAACCACGCCCCTGCTCACCAGCTCTAGCCGCTTCAATTGCAGCATTAAGTGCTAATAAGTTTGTTTGTTCTGCTATACCCTGAATCACGTTTAACACACTACCAATTTGATCGCTGTCTTGATTTAACCTTTCAATCAATAAAGAGGTATTGCCGACTTCGCGAGTTAAGTTTTCCATCACTATTTTGCTTTTTTCAGCACTTTCGGCACTTGAAACCGATAACTCGAAAGTTTTCTGCACACTGTCTGACGTAAGGGTCGCCATGTTCGCGACTTCTTCAATTGTGGTGGTCATTTCATTAATTGCGACAGAAATACTATCAGTAGACGATTGTTGGCTACCCAACAAACCTGAGGTATCAGCCATTGAACTGTTTACTGCTTGTGTTGCTTTTCTAATGTTATTAGATTCTGCCTGCACACCTAACAAAGTAGTATTAAAACTCGCAATCAACACGTTAAAAGCTTTACTTAATTCCGCTAGTTCATCTTGGCCAGTTTGATCTAATCTGGTTGACATATTTTTTTTGCTCGCCAGTTGGCTAAAAGTGTTAACCATACTTTTTAACGGCTTGACGATACTATTAGTGACAATAAATGAAAATATGCCAATTAATATCAATAAAAATGCCATCATAGCGATAGTTTGCACAACTTTGCTTTGCGCGTCAGCGACTAGCAGTTCTTTTGTATCGATAATTTGTGCCAGCACCTTTGCCATAGTTTGATCGTATAAATTAATCACACTGTTATTAATTTGATTCCAATCAACCTCTTGTTTCAAAAGTACTTTTTTATTTACGTTTTGATAAATGTCGGAACGTACCTGCAGTGCAACCTCTTCCCACATTTTATAGTCTGGGTGGTTCACCATATTTAAAAATGCGCTTTTCGCTTCGTCACTAGCAAAACTATTAAACAACTCAATTGAACGTGAAACCGATGTTGCACCTCGGAAAATTTCTCCAAATATATACGCATCTATCTGCTTAGTAATTGAGGTATATACGTATGCATTGTGAAAAGAAGTTTCTGCCAGTGCAGACACCAAATTAAAATATGCATTCGACATTCTACTCAAAACTTCGTTTTGACTAGAGATCACGGCAATTTCATTCAGAGTTAACACTAGCTGTCTGGCGGTTAAATTAAATTGCCACATCACATGGGTTTCTATGCCACTTTCTTTATGTGTGTGACTTTTAGCCGCTGCGCCTTTACGCACATAAACCAGAGAATTAATCAAAGCTGTGACTTGGTTTATTTGCTCTGACAAAACGGTAAATTCACGCAACTTTTGTTTATTTAACTCAATAAATTCAACATAAGCTTTTTGTGCTTTAACAGCTTTTCGATTATAGGTTTGCATTTGTCGCAAACTATCTTGCATCTGGGTGTCAGTATTATCTATATATTGGCGACTATAATAGGCTTCGTTTAATAGCGCAGAAATATACGGGTAAGTAACATGACCGTACTCTAGCACTATTTCTAGCTCTTTAATTTTATCTTGCTGCGAAAACGCTTGGTTGAGGCGTTCAGATGCAAACATAAAGGTAACGATAAGTGGCACAAGCGATAAAGCTATCATTCTTGTTTTGATTTTAAATCTATTCAATATACGCATACCACACCTACCACCTTTAAATTTAACCACACTTGCCAACCAGAAAATTGTCATCAATTTACCATTAACAACATTCAAAGAATTTATACCAGTTTACGTAATACTGCAATAATACAGAGTATGGAAAAGTTACTGTTTGGTTAATAAAGGAGTGACATAGAGAATTATTTGTTCTACATTAACAATAATTGTCAACAATATACAAACAACATAATGAACTTAAAAGTCCTCATTCTTTTTTTAGTCGCATCCTTTTCGGTTTGCGCACATGCTCAACAAAGACCAAACATAGTCGTGATATTGTCAGACGATGCAGGTTATACCGACCTAGGCAGCTTCGGCGGTGAAATTGACACGCCTAATTTAGACTCACTGGCGCAACAAGGAATGCGATTTAGCGCTTTTTATAGCAATGCGCGCTGCAGCCCAACTCGCGCATCGTTATTAACAGGTGTAGATTCAGCAAAAGTAGGATTTGGTGGTGGTGTTGTTGGTGACTGGGTGCGCGAATTGCCTTTTGAAGCACACCGAGGTCGTCTTGCTTATGACCAGCCGCTTATATCAGAATTGCTCGGTGACAATGGTTACCAAACGCTTATGGTGGGTAAGTGGCATTTAGGTGGTAGTTATATAAAACATAACCCCCAAATGGCAGAGGGCTGGAAGCGTACTCACCCACCACAAATGCAATTAACACAAGAAGAAATCGAACTTGATTACCTAGCACTCCCACCACAACGTGGTTTCCAACAAAGTTTTGTTTTTCATGGCGCCCAAGGAAATTTATTCTATTTACCAAACAAGCCACATGAATATTACGAGGGTAATAAACCGGCCAAATTAAAGTACGATTACCATTACACAATGCATTGTTATGCGAAAACCCCCTTTGCCAAAAAAATGTATAGCGACTGCCATGGCAAAAAAGGTCACGCTTTTTATGCAACCGACGGTATGACAGACAAAGCTGTCGACATGATTAAAGATGCGTCAAAAAAAGATGATCCGTTTTTTATGTATGTGGCTTACCGTGCGCCACACAAACCCTTGCAAGCGCCTGAAGAATTAGTGCAAAAATACTTAGCTCGCTACAGTGATTTACAAAAAATTGCCGATGACAGACATGCGGGTTTAGTTAAACAAGGTTTGTATCCAAAAGATGCAGAGGTGCGTAACAACAACTACATGTGGACTAAACAAGACAAAGCCAAAATTGAAGAATTTAGACTGATGTCAGCCGTTCACGCAGCTATGATGGAAAAATTAGACGAAAATATCGGCAAACTTGTTCAAGGTTTAAAAGACAGTGGTGAGTACGACAATACTTTAATTGTTTATATGTCTGATAACGGCTCAGCCTCACATATAGGTGACTTAATGAATGCACCTTATAATGGTGTAAAAGCCCTATTATGGGAAGGTGGTGCCAGAGCCCATGCCATAGCCACTTGGCCAAATGTTATTAAACCTAATACAATTAACAACGATGTAATTTGGGTAGGCGACTTTATGCCAACCTTTTTAGAAATGGCGAATACTCAATTCCCAACCAGCTACCGAGGTAAAAAAATTCACCCGTTAGATGGCCGCAGTGTATTAGCCTCACTCAAAGGGGAAAAAATCGCCCCACCAGAAACCATATTCAATAATGATAAAGGCCAGCAAAGTGTTATTTACCAAGGTCGTTGGAAGCTGTTAATTGAACCAGGCTGGTATCTACAAACTTTGGCGAAACCCGGTGTGAGTATTGAACTTTACGATTTAGCCAACGACCCAGGCGAAACCAAAAACCTAGTTAAACACTACCCTGAGCTGGTCACTAAACTAGTAAAAATGTCTGAACAGTGGAAAGTTGCCAACAAAATTACTGATTACGCCGAAATCATTAAACTCAAGCCTAACGATCCGTATTAATGCGGATCTTTCACTCACTAGATAAAATTAGTTATCCAATGAAAAATATTCTCTATTACTTTGCACTACTGTTTTTGTCAGCCTGTACAAAACAGCAGCTAGAAATCGCAAATAACCTTAAAGTATCACCAGAACAAAGTATCGAAATTCGCTATCAGGTGACAGGCTCACTGACTAAACAAGTAGATATAGAACTACACAATCCAAGTGAATACGCCAGCATCAGTATATTAAGTGGTCAGCAAATCCTTATTGACAATTTGTCGATTCAATCCAGTGGCAAACACAAGTTAAGCGCTTTAGTAAAATTTAACCAAACCGGTGATGCCCCACTGACAATATCTAGCTTGAATGCAACCTTGAATATAGTTTCGCTCAAAATAACTGATATCACAGAGCTTAAAATTCCACAATACCAAGATATTTCCGAGCAAGCCGGTTTAGATAAAGTTAGTTCAATAAAGTACGGCGGCCCAACAATTGCCGATATTGATAATGACGGCGACTATGATTTTATTGTTAATAATCACAATGCCGAAAGCAGCAAACTATATTGGAACAATGGCGACGGCACAGTTAGCAAACATAACAAAGACTTAGCACGCTGGTTTATGCACGACCTCCACGGTATTTCTGCAGGTGATTACGACCAAGATGGTGATCTTGATTTAATAGTAACTCAAGGTGGCGGCAATGGTAAAAATCCGTCAACTGCAAATTTTTACCAAAATAATAATGGCAAGTTAGTGTTAATGACAGGTGACGTCAACATCTACAAAGGCGGCCGTGGTCGTGGTGGCTTTTGGATTGATATGGATGTGGATGGCGATTTAGATTTACTCCTAGTCAACGAAACGAGTTTACATGGTGATAAACCACAACATTTTGCTTATGAAAATTTAGGTAATAGCACTTTTGAGTTGCGTCATATTGAAGGATTACTCGATCAACACCCTTCCAGAACACTTGTCACTGACCTAAATCAGGATCAAATTGACGATATCATTTTGTTCAGCCCTCTGTCCGTTTGGCAAGGCAACGGAGACTTTACCTTCACTAACATCACCAAACAATTTCCTGAAAGAATCCGTGAGCTAAAAGGCATAATGGCAGTAGCCGATTTAGATATAGATAACGATGGTGATTTAGACTTATACCTAGCACGCGGTAAAGAATTTGAAAACGGTTTTGGCGAAGCGCCGAGTGTTGATTTTGAACCTGAAAAACAAATATTTTCGATTAAACCACGTGGATTTAAAGGTACTGACAATTTCAGCTTTACCGCACCAGCCGAAGTCACCTTATTCAACCATTATTATCTCACTCAAGGCGAATTTCGAGGCCAAGATTACCCAATATTTTTAGGCAAAAATAAACAGCCTCATGTGGTGATGTCTGGTGATGAATTCACGTTACATCAACAAGCTGCATTAGGCTGGCCACAAAATATAAGCGAAAATGGTGCGTACTTTGGCTATCTTGGTGACAACAAATGGCGAGCGGCTTTAGTGCGCAATGGCAATATATTTTGGAACTATAAATTCAGTTTAGCTGGAGTAGATTCAACAGATATTGATTTTCAACCGGAAAATCGCAATATGACAGATGTATTACTGCGCAATGACAATGGCAAATTTGTCGACGTTTCCGGCCAATGGAATATCCCTAAAGGGGGTAATTCACTGGGTGTGACTGTCGGTGATTTCAACAACGACACTTTCCAAGACATATTGGTGTACCGTTGGGGCTTAATTCATGCCCGAGGCTCAGATTTAATGTTATTAAACAATGGTAAGCAGCAGTTTATTGCCACCACTTCGCACGGTGCCAGCGATCCGCTTGGCCCAGGAAACGGTGACATGGGCCAAGCGTTTGACTTTGACTTAGACGGTGATCTTGATTTACTCAGTGGTAGCGAAGGTGGTGAATGGTATTTATATCAAAACCAAACTCCCAATCAAGTTAAACAAGCACAAGCAAACTATGCATTAGTTCGAGTGGGCTATTCACCTGCAGCTAAGATTGACGCTATATCAGCATTGGTTACAGCTAAAGTAGGTGATAAAACTTACCGACAAAAGGTTGGCTCCGCAGGTTCAGTATTCTCACAAAGTTTACTCAATATTGTCCATTTTGGCTTAGCTGAACATAAAAGCATTGAGCAAATAACAGTTAAATGGCGCAACGGTGAAACCGCTAGCTTTGACAAGGTTTCTGCTAATCAAATCATAGATGCTGGCGTAACTTTAACAGCTGCGCACAAACAGAATAACCAAGTTGAACATAGTTCAGATTACATCGCGCCTTATATCAAAATATTAAACCGAAGTGAGTTTGAAAATAAGCCACTTAAAATAGGTGATAAAGTAACTATACAAGTGGAATATCATGCAGGAACTGGCAACCGAGTTATTAAATCAGACCAAGGTGGCATACGTTTTTGGCTGCGACATTTTAAATCTAAATGGATACCGGTAAAAGATGTAGTCTTGGTTGATACTGCTGTTATTGGCCGTGAATCTGGCACCTCAAAAATGACCTTTGACCTTGCTGATTTAATACCAACTACAGAGTTAGCCCAGCAACATTTCTATCAATTTAGAGTGTCATTTACCTCAAGCAACGGCGATATGCTCGACGAAGTAATTTATCCATTGGATTTGGTGGAATGAGGAATGCTGAACCTAATGGAACCTAGCTGATCCTAGTGTTGTTCCCCGTAACCAAGGGCAACTAGCCCTCAGCCACAGTAGTCAAAACCTTTTACATGAGTTTCCTTGGTGGCGATTAATCGCCGGCCAATTTAATTCGTAACAACCTGTCATGAGCAGTGATATATAAATACTGCTCTTTGTCCTCAAATGCCAAATTAGCGCAAAAGTATGGAATATTAATTTTTGCCAATACTTCGCCGGTTGGTGAAAATAGCCAAACGCCGTAAGGGCCTGTGGCAAACACTATCCCGGAACTATGCACTTTTAAGCCATCAGGCGCACCATTGTCATGCGTGCCGTCTCCTGTAACTTGGTAAAAAAGTTTTTTGCTAAGTACCTCCCCTTGCTCATCTAATTGGTATTGATACCAAGCAGGCGCATCTGGGTCGGATACTGCAACATATAGGGTTCTGTTATCTGGTGAAAGTGCGATTCCGTTGGGAAAGGTTAAACTTTTATCCAGCAGTTTAAGCTCACCTTCGGGTGACAATTTAAAAACGCCTTGAAAGTCTAATTCTTTCGCTGGGTCGTCCATTCTTTTTGGCAAACCATAAGGCGGATCTGTAAAAAACACATTGCCCTTGTTATCAACGGCAACATCGTTTGGGCTATTTAGCCGTTTGCCATGGTAATGGGTTGCCAATGCTTTGTAGTTTGTTTTGGCGTTATTTAGTGGAGCTTCCATCACAGCCACTTGTCGGCTGCGAGACTGCATTAGCACTAACCGATTTTGTGGTGTTAAATTTAACCCGTTTGAAAAACCGCTATCAGTTAAATAAGTAGATACACCTTCAGTGGGCGAATACTTGATAATCTGGTTATTTGGGATATCCGAAAATAGCAAATAACCTGATTGCTCAAGTGAGTTTTCAATCCATAATGGCCCTTCCACCCATTTAAACCCCTCAGCCAGTTGTTCATATCCTTGGTTTATATCTAAATAGTTTAGCGCTGCTTGCTGGTGTATTTGATACAAAGCTTGACTAAAACGGCGTGGATATATGTTTTTGTTTACCTCTTTTACCGCCTCAACCAAAGGCTGATATGGAATATCGGTAACAGAGACAAAACCAACATTATAGTTCTCGCCGTCGTAAGCGCGGCCAGTCAATGGCGAGTCTATATATTGGAACCAATGTGCACCAACTAGATATGGGTTGTCGATAACACTGTACAAATACTCTTGATATTTACGTCCACGATCAGCTTGCGACTCTGCATGAATCAACCCAGGGTTTAATAAACCTGAATCTAAAGCGCCATTGTGGAATTCGCCGATAATACTTGGTCTGTCGATTTCAGCTAAAAAGTCCCAAAAATCGTCGTTAATGCCTTCTTTATAATAGTTGTAGCTCATAACATCAGCATGTTTAGCTGCGGCAAAACGGATTTCAGGTGTCATACCCCAGTCGGCAAAACGTGCGCCCATGTACATATGGTTAGGCATATAGTGCTTAACGGATTGTTTAACTACTTTGAAATATTGCTCGGCATAAACAAATAATAAATGTGAAAAGTCGGTCAACATAACATCTGAATACTTGGTTATTTCAACGCCTTTGGCTAAGGTTTGCCAATCAGATATTTGTGTATTCCACGCTAGGTTAAGCTGTTCAATCGAGCTATATTTTTTAGCCAATTCATCAACAAATATCTGTTTAGCAGGGCTATCACTGGCTGGGCGGGTGAGCGTATTTAATACTATGCCATACTGACCTTCAACTGAGCCCATCATGCCCCAGCTTTTTTCATTATCAATAAACACACCAACACACCAAGGGCTGTTTTTTACTTCATCGGCAATTTGTTTGACTGTGATGTCGGTACGTTGTTTAAAAACAGGATCGAACGGATCAGGCAACGGGCTCCAATAATCGTTGCCACTGCTAACGGTTTTAAAGTCACCAATAATCCAGCCGTTAGCAAAATATGGATATTGCTGCATGTCGTAATATTTAGCGTCAATCCAATTACCAAACGAAGTAAAACCCCACGACTGCATACGTTTTACTGTCGTTTCTCGCCATTTTTCCATCAATTCAGCGTCATCATTTGTTTGGTACTTACGCTGTAAATTAGCGCGGTAAAAGCTAAAAGTTTCACCTCTATCGATAGCGCCTGTATGTACTGAACGTCTATAACCAAAGTTATCAGCCAGTTCAGAGCCGTATTCTGGCAACCAGCTAAACATATTTGCTCGCAACTCTGAGGAAACTTCACGGCTAGGCCATGCAGCTTTAGGTGCTGGGTTTAAACCTAATGAATCTTCCGGGGTTAAATCGCCCGCTTTGCGCTCAACTATTTTACTGTGGTCAAAGTCATAACCTGTAATGGTAGAAGTATTGGCTAAACGTACATTGGCGATACCATTAGAGAAAAATAAGTGCCCTTCAGGATCAACTAAAGTCCATTTTCCTTGGAATTTCTCAGCTCGGTAATAACCCGTTGCTGCCAATTTGGGGCCATGCTTCCAGCCATTATATTTGGAGCGGTCGGTAAAACTACTCGCAGATAGTTCAGTTTGTTCTTTATTGTGGATCTCAATCAGCTCAGCGGTTGACGTTACCTTGTTTGGAAAATCAACGCGCGTACTCTGGCCAAATTCATCAACTAAATTAGTTAGGTAGTTATTATCAACTGCTTTTGGGTAAATCAAACGGGCGTTGTCGATCATCAGTTGTTTATCTTCAAGTACACCTCTTACATTAAATTTAATGCTGGTTATTTGGCTGATATCGATATTTTTTGTGCCATGTCGCCAAATAATAGGTACATAATCACTCTGCCAGCTTGGCGGATTTGAGCGTATGCCGGTTTCTACATCTAAATCTATGCCTTTAAGTTCAATAAAATAGGTGTCTGCTGAACTAGCAGGCACAACAAAACTCCGATTATGCGTTTTGCCAGCTTTATCTTTAACTGTGACATACATGTGCACTGAGGTTGTTTTTGGGTTTTGTATATCTAATGCAAAAGCAAAAGATTGTTCGTGCGACCAGTCCCACCCATGCTCTGATTTAAACTCAAAACCGGACACATGCTGCTGTTTTGAATCAAAGCTAATTTTGGCAGCTGTATTTGAACCTGCAACAATAGGTTTAATTAAAGCATTTTCAGTGACTAAATTATTAAAATCAGCCGCTTGCTCAAAATCCCACAACATTTTTTCACTGTTATAAGTATTCGAAGTTTGCCCGCATGCTGCTAATAACCCAGCAAAACCGAGTAGGCTAAGGTGTTTTATATTTATAAATTGCATTGTGCTTTTATCCCATTTGTTTTAGTCGATTAACTATTTTGCTGACACCAGCAATGAGTTGTTGTTTTTCTGCGTCAGTTTTTACTGGTTTTGCCAATGCGCCGCCTATACCTAAACCTTTCGCCCCAGCATCTATCCACTGTTCAAAGTTGTCTTGATCTATGCCGCCAACTGGGAAAAATGCTGTGTCTAAAAACGGCCCTTTGGCTAAAGCTTTCAAATATTCAGGGCCAATTGGCTCAGCCGGAAACAACTTAACTACATCAGCGCCGGCTTTTTTCGCCTCTACCACATCAGTCGGGGTAAATGCGCCCATTAACACTGGCAAATTGTGTTCATTAGCAAAAGCACCAACTTGTTTACAAGTATTCGGGGTTACTAAGAACTGCGCACCCGCAGCTTTGGCTTGCTCAGCAATTTCTACTGTGGTGATTGTGCCAGCACCAACAATTAAGTTTGGATATTGCTCGCGCAGTTGGGTGATTTTGCTCGCGAACCCCGGGGTGTTGCTGGTTATTTCTAAAATACCAACACCCGCGGTTAATAGGTTTTCAACTATGCCGTCTATCTGTTCTGGCTGTTCAACTCGAATAATCACCACCAGCTTTTGTTTAAACATCTGTTCAATTATTTGTTGTTTATTCATTGGATAATTCCACACCTCAACACCTTAAATTAAAACGTTAACTGTTAACTATAATTTTTAAAGACAAAAAAATTAGCGAATAACATATCCGCTGGTAAAACCTTGAACGACTGCATTTATTTCAGCTTCATCCGACCAATGTTGATCGCCGTAACAAGTGTGCGCCAGTGCAAAAGCTGCATTGGCAAAATCAATTGTCTGTTGTGCTGATTTGC
This sequence comes from Catenovulum sp. SX2, assembly GCF_052056295.1. Taxonomy (NCBI): domain Bacteria; kingdom Pseudomonadati; phylum Pseudomonadota; class Gammaproteobacteria; order Alteromonadales; family Alteromonadaceae; genus Catenovulum; species Catenovulum sp. SX2. The sequence goes on along the minus strand of NZ_CP182494.1, from coordinate 194,962 downwards.
CACTTAGTAACCCATGCAAAATCCCTGCGGCAAATGCATCCCCAGTACCTAAGCGGTCGAGTATCTCTACATCTAACCAATTGCTTTGATAATTTTCGCCTTGGGTGCGGTAAATCGCGGCTAACTGGTTGTTAGATGCACTCTTGTGTATTCGCGCGGTTACTGCCGTATCAAGATTAAAGGTATTGATTAAATAAGCTGCCACAAGCTTGGCTTGGTCAATTGCATCAGCCTCGTCAAAAGTTTTGCCAAACACATCAGCAACTGCACCTGCGTTGGCAAAAGCTAGATCGCTGTAATGTAAAATTTGGCTAAAAATCAGCTCTGCAACTTTGTTTTGTTGCTGCTCTTCAGACCATAAACTGCGGCGGTAATTAATATCAAAAGCAACTTTAACGCCCATGGCGTTGGCGATACGTGCAGCTTTTACTATTTCGCTAGCACAGTTGCTTGAAAGCGCAGGTGTAATGCCACCTAAAAACAACCAGTCTTTGCCAGCTAATATTGTTTCCCAGTCAAATTGACCTGACTGTAAAGTTGCAAAAGCCGAATCAGCCCTATCGTAAACCACGCGCGATGGTCGAATAGATGCACCAAGTTCAATAAAATAGCTGCCAATACGTTTGCCACTACGCAAACAATAATCAGTATTAATTCCGTATTGTTTGAGCGTGGCAATACAGTGATCACCTATTGGGTTATCGGGTAAACAAGTCGCGAAATAACTTTGATGACCTAACCTTGCAAGTGAACTTGCAACATTTGCTTCAGCCCCTGCAAAATCAACGGCTAAATTTTTCGCCACCACCAATTTTTGTTGTGGTAATGCTGGCGTCAACCTTTGCATTATTTCGCCAAAAAAAACTATACTCACGCTTTGGCCTCCACTTCATTTTCGACAATTGGCATTTCTATGGTTTCAACCTTGCCAACCAAAAATAAATACGAGAACAAACCGACAAATGCTAAACCAGCTATCAGTGCTAATGCCGGTCTAAAATCGCCATCCTGTACTAAAAAGCCAATAAGAATAGGTACGATTACCGCAGATAAACCGCCGATAAAATTAAAACAACCTCCAACTAAACCAACCATATGTTTAGGTGCAATTAAAGAGACAAACACCCAATTAATCGATGCCAAACCATTGCCAAAAAAGGTTAAAGATAAGAAGAAAGTCACCCATAAAGTGCTGTCGGTATAGTTAGCAAAAATAACCGAGCTAGATAAAAACAAACCTAATATGATAGGAGTTTTACGCGCAAACTCATTTGAGTAACCTTTACGCACCAATAAATCAGATACAAAACCTGACAACAGCACACCACAAAATGCCGCTAAAAATGGTACTGAGGCTAAAAAGCCGGTTTTTAAATCACTAAATCCGCGGTATTCAGCTAAGTAGGTTGGAAACCAAGTTAAAAAGAACACTAAGGTGCCGCCTAAACAGAACTGGCCAATATAAATGCCCCAGAGTTTTTTGCTAGAAAATGCCAGTTTCAAATTTTGCATGCTAACGGGTGTTGCATTGGCTGGTTCAGCAGTTGTTTTATTGCCTTGAATGTTAGATTGAGTATTGGCTTGGGTGTTTTCAGTCGGTGCTTCTTTATAAAAAATATACCAAATAACCGCCCAAACTATGCCGATTAAACCAGAAACAATAAACAATCCACGCCAGCCAAACCAGTCTTGAATAACTGCTAACACGGGCATTAAAAACGCCAAACCTATAAATTGCCCAGAGGTATAAACCGCAATCGCCCCTGCTCTTTCTTGCTCGGCAAACCATTGAGTGACTATTTTGTTGTTAGCTGGATAACTTGGTGCTTCAAAAAAACCTATCGCCATACGACAGCCAATAAGCGCCGCAACTGAGCTAACTAAACCTTGCACTAAAGTCACTAAACTCCAAGCGACTAAAATAAATGGATACAAAAAACGAATACGCACGGCGTCCACTAACATGCCACCCGGTATTTGCATAATTGAATAAGTCCAAGCAAATGCGGAAAAGATCAAACCCATTTCAACTTTGCTAATGTTTAAGTCAGCCGAAATTGCAGCCGCTGCGACAGATATATTGGTTCTGTCCATATAGTTAATGACCACACTGATAAATATCAGCGCTAAAATGCCACCTTTTTTCATCTTATCCCCCTTTATTACCAGTTGGTGTAACTGCCGTCTGGTTTAATTAATCTGGGTGGTTCCCAAAATTTGAATTGTTGGTTTTGCAGTTTTTCTTCGTTTACATCTATGCCCAAACCAACGCAGTTTTTAACTTCAAAGCTGTTGTTAACTACTCTTGGTCGGTTGGTAAATATTTCATCGTATTCAGATAAATCACCATCGTATGGCGCAAGCTCTAACCAGCTCATATTGGCAATGGCAGCACAATAATGTACTGATGCAGCGGTACAAATTGGGCTAAGTGGATTGTGCGGCATCATGTCGATATATTTGGTTTCGCACATGGCAGCAATTTTCATTGCTTCGGTAAAACCACCCGCGTTACAAATATCTATGCGCGCATAATTGGTTAAGGCGCTGTCAACGTAAGGGGCAAAATCCCATTTACTGGTAAGCTCTTCACCTATCGCAAACGGAATATCCACCATGGAGCGTAAATTTTTATAAGCCTGAATAGACTGATCGCGTATTGGCTCTTCTAAATAATCTAAAGTGCCACTTGGCATGCGTTGGCAAAAAGATGCGGTTTCACCAACACTTAGTCTGTGGTGGTAATCAATACCCAGCATAATTTCACTACCTATAGCTTCGCGTGCTTGGGTTAACCAATGTGCTGTTTTGGCTAATGACTTTCTGCTGTCAAAAACAGTTTTACCTTCTGCTTTGCCATGTTCACCTGTAGTCACCCGAATAGACTGCCAACCTTGCTCTTTTAATTTGAGTAAATCTTCAATTAAACCTTGGTTGAAATCTTTTACTGAGGTTGCAAATAAAGGGATATGATTGCGTTGTTTGCCACCTAACAATTGATAAACGGGTTGGTTTAAATATTTTCCGGCAATGTCATGCAACGCAATATCAATAGACGAAATGGCGGCTGCCAATACTCGACCACCTTCAAAATATTGGCTGCGATACATCTCTTGCCACATGGCAGAGATATTCAGCGCATTTTGGCCAATTAAAAATTGTTTAAAATGTTCAATAGTGCCAACCACAGCTTTTTCTCGACCAGACAAACCAGATTCGCCCCAGCCATATAAACCTTGATCAGTTTCAACTTTCACCAAACAAACATTGCGAAAGCCGAGCCAAAATACATATGTTTTTATATCTGTTATTTTCATGTTACTTCTCTAGTTAACCAACTTACTGCACTAATACTTTTGACCAATATTGCCGACCTTGATTGATATGTTGCTGCAAGGCTTGCACTGCGTCCTGCGGCTTTTTGTTGACTATGTCGGATAGAATTTTTTCATGTTCAACAATTGCATGTTCCCGCCTTGCCAAACTAATCGGAATATTGCCGTGCAGCGCTTGTAAGATAAGTTTGTTTTTTTTCCAAAGTTGCACAGCACTTTTGTTGTAATGGTGTTTGTACATCAGCCAATGAAATTCTGTGTCGAGTTCACGAAATTTCATATGCTCATCAACCGCTAAACTGCGCATTTGATGCAATACTTCGTTGAGTTTTAACAAACAATCTTGCGTATATCTTTGGATATACCATTCAAACAAATATGGCTCGAGCAATTGTAAAATTTCGAATACATCGCGCATGGTCGCGTGGCTAAAATTCGCAACGCGCGCGCCGCTATTTTTTTGCGAAGTAACAAATCCTTCACCTTCAAGTTGTTTTATGGCTTCTCGAATTGGATTAATTGATGTGCTGTAGCGTTTGGCCAAAGCTGTAGTCACAAGCCTATCGCCGCTGACGTATATACCTTGGGCTATGTCAGCAAGAATTTGCGCATAAACTTTGTTCTCGTGTTGAAAAAAATCTTTGAAATATTCACTTGCCGGCATATTGCTCACAACCCAATTCAAATTACACATAATCCATTTACAGACTACACTTAAATTTAATTGTTTACAATAAACACTTGACAACAACCGTTAACAAAAAGTAAAAATATTATAGAGATGTTTGTAAAGCTGACATTACAAGCAGTACAGCTAGGAAGTTAAACACTCAACAAACAACACAAACAAGAGGACAACTAAATGCGTAATAGCATGTTTAAACTCAATACCGTCTTATTATCTATGTTAGCTGCATCAGGTATGACTACGGTTGCTCAAGCTCAAACTAATCAAGCGGAAGAAGCGGAAGTCATTCACGTAAAAGGCATTCGTAGCTCACTCAATAAATCGGCTGCGTTAAAACGCGATGCATCAGGGGTTATTGATGCCATTTCAGCTGAGGATATTGGTAAATTTCCAGATACTAACTTGGCCGAATCATTGCAGCGTATTACCGGTGTATCCATCGATCGCTCTAATAACGAAGGTAACCAAGTTACTGTCCGTGGTTTTGGCCCCAGCTTTAACTTAGTAACCCTAAATGGTCGGCAGATGCCAAACTCATCAGCACTCGATGGAGAAGGTATTTCTCGAAGCTTTAACTTTAAAGAAGTAGGTGCTGATGTTGTTTCTACCGTTGAGGTATACAAAACAGGTAAAGCACATGTGAGTTCAGGCGGTATAGGTGCAACCATAAATATTAAAACCGCGCGTCCTTTTGAACGCCCTGGATTTAATGCTCATGCAAGTGCCAAAGCCGTGATGGACACAAGCACAAGTGATGGTACAGGTAGAAGAATTACCCCAGAGTTATCCGGTACAATTAGCAATACATTTTTAGATGACACAGTAGGTGTGATGTTGTCGATGTCTCACGCTGAGCGTGACAGCCATAAAGATAGAATTGGAACACAAAATGGTTGGAGCCGTGGATATCCAGGGTTTGCAGCAGGAAAATCACCCGATACAAGCGCGATAGATACAACTAAAAATCCAACGTTACAAACATGGAAAGTACCAACAGTTGATTTAGACGATTCAAACACTGAGCGTGAACGTCAAAATGCTCAACTCGTATTGCAATTTGCCTTGGCAGATAACCTAACTGCTACAGCTGATTACACTATGTCACGCCATGATGAAAAAACTAAAATGAATCGTATGAGTTTTTGGTTCGACAATGTTGAATCAGGCAAAGCGGATATAAACGGTACAATTATCGACCCTCGCCGCACCAACGATGAATTGAATTTCTGGGCGTGGGAATATGCTTTTGAAACTAAGAATGATTCTTACGGCTTAAACTTTGAATGGTTTGCCACAGACAATTTAAAATTTGAATTAGATTTACATGATTCAACTTCACACGCCAACCCAGGTGCACTACCTGCAGAGCGTTTAGCCAACTTGGCGAATATAAAAACATCTGATGGTCAAGGTGTTACCGTAGCAGCAGATTTTAGCTCAGATATCCCAAGTGTTAGTTATGACGATTCTATGTTAACTGGTGGTGCTTATGATCTGGCCAATATGCGTGCGGATTTATATCAAGAGCGTGGTTACGAAATTGAAAACAATATTCAACAAATTCAATTAGACGGCCGCTGGGAAAACAGCTCTAGTGGTGGACTGACAGCAATCAACTTTGGTGTAGCAACCACAAACTACAAAGTTGATACCACTAAAATATACAGCGCAAACTTTGCCTTGGGTGGTGCAATGGACATCTCTGCACTTGACCTATCGCTAGAAAATGGTGGCATAGGTTTTCAGCATATTCCTAACTACTCAGCTATGCAATTTATCGACATGGTGAAACAACAAGGTTTGTTTGTTGATACCAATAAAAACTTAAATGGTATTGAAGAAGATACTTTAGCTTATTACCTATCATTTGATTTTTCGACCGAATTTAACGGTATGGACTTTAACGCAAATGTTGGGGTTAGATACGAAAGCACAGATGTTTCCTCATACTCAATTGAAAAACCAGTTGTTGGTTTTAACTGGGTTTCAGATTTAGAAATGTCAAAAATGTATGCTGATGAAGTGGCTTCTAGCACCTTATACGGTGACTATAATTACTTCTTACCAAATATGGACTTTAGCTTAAACATTACCGATGAAGTTGTCGCTCGTATGTCATACAGCACCACAATTTCACGTAGTGATATTAGTGCAATGTTCCCAGCAACCGAGTTAAACAACCACCTGTCTACAGGCCCATTTGAAGCGAATCAAGGTAATCCAAATCTACTACCATTTGAATCACGCAACTTTGACGTTTCGTTAGAATGGTATTACGAGGATACCAGTTATTTGTCAGTCGGCCATTTCCGTAAACAAGTTGATAACTTTATCGCCACTGGCGAAGAAGAGCGCATTATATCAGGTCCAAATGGTCCTTTGACCAATCCGAGTGCAAATCCACGAGGAAATTGCCCTGAAGGTAGCCCAACTAATCCAGTAAGTGCTTGTACATCACAAGCGACAGATCCAGCAATTTTATGGACAGTGACTACACCGAAAAACTTAGATTCGACTGAAGTAACGGGCTGGGAATTTAATATCCAGCACATGTTGGGTGACAGTGGTTTTGGTGCTATCGCCAACTACACCTTAGTTGATAGCTCAGATAACTACGATATCTATAACTTAAACAATGATTTTGCACTAACTGGCCTAAGTGATTCAGCAAACTTAGTTGGTTTTTATGAACAAGATTTATTCTCTGTTCGAGTTGCATATAACTGGCGTGATAAGTTCTTACTGAAAGGCGGTAACGAGCCAACTTTTACCGAGGCTTATCAGCAAATAGATATCTCAGCTAGCGTTGAGTTAACCGACAGTGTCAGTTTAGTTATTGAAGGATTAAACATAACCGACGAGACAACTCGCCGTCATAACAGATTTAAAAATCAAATCGTTGATTTTGAAGATTATGGTGCGCGTTACAACATTGGTATTACTGCCAAGTTTTAATTGAGTTGTCCAACATCAGCGGCAAAATTTATTTTGCCGCTTTTAGGTTAGTTATATGAATAATGCTATTTCGTCGGTGATTATTGTTGGTGGTGGCAATGCGGGTTGGATCACTGCCGCGATACTAGCCAACAAGCTGAAAAACAAATGTGCTGGACGAGTTTCAATTAGTCTAATTGAATCACCAAACATCAAAACAATTGGTGTTGGTGAAGGTACTTGGCCAAGCATGCGCCGTACCCTTAAAAGTATTGGCGTGAGTGAAACTGAGTTTATTAAAAGTTGCAATGCAACATTTAAACAAGGTGCAAAATTTGTCGGTTGGGTTTCAGGCGCTAAAAATGATGCTTATTACCATCCGCTGATGTTGGCAGGCGAAGACGAACAATTTAATACGCTGCACGCTTGGAACCATCAAGCACAACCCCAACAGAGTGCTTTTTCCAAAGCTTTTTGTGTACAAGATTATATATGCGAACTTGGTTTGGCACCTAAAAGCATAACCACTCCCGAATATGCGTCCGTTAGCAACTATGCATACCATTTAGATGCTGGTTTATTTACTGACTTTATAAAAAAACATTGTGTTGAAAAACTTGGAGTAAAACAGCTAACAGACGATGTGATTGAAGTTAAGGCTTCTGTAGAAAACACTATCTCAGCCGTGGTGACTAAAGAAAATGGTCTTGTGTCTGGAGATCTATTTATTGATTGTACTGGCTTTAAGCGACTCCTGATTAATAAACATTATCAAATTCCGTTTAAATCGTGCAAAACAATCCTTAGTGCCGACTCAGCCATAGCCTGCCAAGTTGATTATGCTAATCAAGAGCAAGCAATTGCTTCAACGACAATTTCCACTGCACAATCAGCCGGTTGGATTTGGGATATTGGCTTACAAAACCGCCGAGGTGTTGGTTATGTATTCGCCAGTGATTATATCTCAGACTCTGACGCCCAAGCACAATTGGCTAGCTACATAAACAACACAGCGGGCAATGCCAACTACTGTACTTTCAAAACCATTAAATTTGAACCTGGGCATTTAAGCAAATTTTGGCATAAAAACTGTGTTGCAATTGGATTATCAGCTGGTTTTCTAGAACCGCTTGAAGCTTCGGCTTTATTACTGATTGAGATGTCAGCCAATACTCTATCTGAGCACTTTCCTGCAAATCAAAGCGCTATGCAATTAGTTGCAGATAAGTTTAATCAAACATTTTTATATCGTTGGCAACGCATCATAGATTTTCTTAAGTTGCATTACTTACTCAATCAAAGACACGAGCCATTTTGGCAAGATATTAAACAAGCACAGAGCATTCCTCAATCATTACAAAACCAGCTTGAGTTGTGGCGATACCAATATCCTTGTGTGCATGATTTTGAACAAGCAATAGAGGTGTTTCCGCTCGATAGTTATTTATATATTTTGTACGGCATGGGTTTTAAAACTGGTTATCCATTTAAAGTTAGTAAACAACAGAAAGACTTACTCTTGGCTCAATGCAGCGATATTCAATTACAGCTAGACCATCTTATCAATACTCTTGAACCCAACCGTAAACTCATTGAAAAAATAAAAAAATTTGGGCTGCAAAAAATTTAGGTATAACTATGCAATCATTTGAAACATTAGATGGAAAACGCCATCAAGATATACGCATTAAAACAGGCCATGGTGAAAATTTTGGTGAAAATGTTCACTGCGTACCTGTTGTCGCAAACGAGTTAAATCAATTAGCAGTTCATTACCCGGTTTGTTTTTTAAAAGACACAGAAACAGGTCAATTTGGTTTATATGTTTTATTAGGTTTTGAACCCAATCAAAATTTATACATTAAAAGTGGTCAGTGGGGACAAGACTACTTGCCTTTGCATATTCAAAGACAACCCTTTATTTACCAAATCAATAATAATTCCACAGGTTTAAACCTAGCGATAAATATTGACAGCCCAAGAATAGATAATCAGCTTGGTGAAGCACTATTTTTGGATGATCAACAACCCAGTGATTATTTACAAAAAATGGCCAAGCTTGTTGAGTTTTTGCAGTCAAGTTTAGCCAGCAATCAAAATTTTATTCAAACCTTATTAAACATAGATTTAATTGAGCCGAGCCAACTCCAATTTCAACAGGCGGACGGGCAAACAAAAAAAATAGATGGTTTGTACCAAGTTAGCCGACAACAGCTCGCATCTTTATCTGAACAATCAATTATTAATCTCCATAAAACAGGTGCACTACAAGCTTGTTATTTGTTGTTGGCGTCACAAGAGAATTTCAAAAAATTGATCAATTGGTACAAAGGTTAATTACAGCCCAAGCTTAGTTAACGCTAGCGTCAATCAAGCAAAAAATTTACAACACTATACATGACAAGAGGTCGAAAATGCGTAAACTCCCGATTGCAGCTATTCTATCTGCAATATTGCTGTCAGCTTGTGATAGCAAAAAGTCCGAAGTGCAAATAACTCAAGCACAACCCGAACAAGCACTAGCTGTTATTTGGAATGGCAGTGCAAATTCCAATGTGGATATTGCCAGTTGGGGTGCTCAAACTCAGCTGTTGAATAACTCAGTGAGAGTCAGTTACCAGAGTGATCACTACCGTCCATCGGTTAAATTTCACCCTGACACACCTTGGGATTGGTCTGAATTTGATGAGTTTAACTTAGCGGTTGATATTAAAAACTTATCAGACGAATCTATCCAAGTTTACCTGTCGTTAACCGACGAAGCTGGTGTCAAAGAAGATATGGAAATTACCGGCAGCCGCGCACGCTCTCTCAATCGAGCGGTTAACTTAGCCGCTGGTGAACAAGGCACCTACTTTTCAATTATTAAAGGCAAGTTTTTTGATACCAATGCAGGTATTCGTGAAAAACCTTACCCATGGCAAACCAACGAAGAAATGTTTGTCACCCGTTTTGGTAAAAAACTCGATTTAAGCCGCATTACCGAAGTCGCCTTGTTTGTGCGCGGTAATTTACACGATAAACAAATTGAAGTTACAAACTTACGTTTACGTAAAAACCCTGAATACAACGACAGTTATCTAGTCGGTTTGGCTGATGAATTTGGTCAAAATGCTAAACAAAACTTTCCAATTAAAGTTAACTCTGCTGAACAGCTTAAAGCAGTTGCCGATAAAGAACTTGCCGAGCTTGCCAAAGGTGGATTAATGGCCAATCGCTCTAAATACGGCGGTTGGAAAGATGGCCCTAAACTTAAAGCGACTGGCTATTTCAGAACAGAAAAAATTGATGGCCGTTGGTGGATGGTCGACCCTGAAGGCCATATCTTTTTCTCACATGGCCCAGCTAATGTGCGGATGGCAAATTTAACCACGTTAACAGGTGTCGACTTTAAAGATGACTCAGTGCGATATATAGACCCAACTCGAGTAACACCAGAAGATTCTATGGGCATAGTACAAGTGTCAGACGAGGTCCGGAAAACACGTTTTGTAGCATCAGAGCTACGCAATAACATGTTTACTTGGTTACCAAGTTATGACGATCCTATGGCTAAACACTATAGCTATCGTCGTGAAGTACATAAAGGCCCATTAACTTCAGGTGAAACTTTTAGTTTTTATCGGGCAAATTTAGAAAGACGTTATGGTGAAAACTTTGAACAAACTTGGCAACAAGTGACGTTAGATCGTATGAACAACTGGGGATTCACTTCATTTGGTAACTGGGTTGATCCGGCATTTTATCCAAATGAACAAGTGCCTTATTTTGCCAATGGCTGGATTATCGGTGATTTTAAAACGTTAAAATCTGAACATGATGTTTGGGCACCTTTACCTGATCCATTTGATCCTGAATTTGTCCGCCGTGCAAAAATCACCATTGATGTAATTGCCGAAGAAATTAAAGGCTCCCCATGGTGCGCCGGTATCTTTATCGATAATGAAAAAAGTTGGGGATTGCCAGAAGGTACAGTTGCCCAAAAATACGGGGTAATCTTATCAACATTAACCGTAAACAATGCTGATAGCCCTGCGAAAACTTATTTTACTGAATATTTAAAAGCAAAATATGGCAGCATTAACCAGCTCAACCAAGCGTGGAATTTTCAAGCAGATAGCTGGGCAAGCATAGAAAAAGGAGTGCATTTACAAGCGCCGTATTCTAGCGAATTAGAAGCCGATTTATCCCATATGCTTGAAGCTTTATCTGATCGTTATTTTAAAGTAGTCCATGACACGCTTGAACAAGCTTTGCCAAATCATTTGTATATGGGCGCACGTATGGCGAACTTTGGTATGCCAAAAGAAACCATTAAAGCTTCGGTTAAATACTCAGATGTATTGTCGTTCAACATTTATGAAGAAGGTGTCCAGCCTGAAGAATGGGGTTTCTTAACCGAGTTTGATTTACCTGTGGCAATTGGTGAGTTCCACATTGGTTCAACCACAGATACGGGTGTATTTCATGCAGGTTTAGTGCAAGCACATGATCATAAAGACAGAGCGAAAATGTATTTAGACTATATTACCAGTGTGGCCGCTCACCCGAACATGGTTGGTGCACATTGGTTCCAATATATAGATTCGCCATTAACCGGTCGTGCGTTTGACGGCGAACCCTACAATGTTGGATTTGTCGCAGGTACGGATATTCCATATCCAGAAATGGTAGATGCAATTAAATCCTTTATGTCGACTGTCTATGAAAAACGCTTCAACGGTGACTTCGACAACCCTGCATATAAAAAATAATTTGTGCTGATTTATAACTAAGGGCGAGCACGCCCTTAGTTATTTTTAGTCTTGTTTTAGCAATTTAAGCGGGTAAGAGTTATGCGCTCGCCACTGGCCGACATATAAATTACCTTCAGCATCAATACACAAACCATGGCAATGATTAAATAGTTGCCAGTTGGTTTTCATTGGCTGCAATTGCCCCTCTAGATAAATTGGTTGTTCAGCACCTATGTTTGCCACAACCTGATTGTTTTTATCAAAGATGCTGATAAAACCTGAATCGTCTTGGTTTTTACCATCAATATCAGACCAACATACTGGCACATAAAAATGCTCACCATGAAAAACCGGACGCCCAACCCAAGCGCCAGGTACCTTAAGTGTGTCGACATACTCACCCTCTAAGGTAAAAAATTTAAACGCAAATTCAGCTCTGGAGCTTATCATTAACATTGGTTTGTCAGGGTTGCGTCTATCAATTTCAATACCATGAGTGTTGCACAAATTGAGATTTGGGTCTTGGTTGTCGTGGCCGCCCCAATGACGAATATAACGCCCTTGTTTGTCATACTGAATGACATAATCTGAGCCATAACCATCAGTCACATAAATATCACCGTTATCAGCTATGGCGATGTCAGTCGGCCTAAAAGGCATATCAGGGGTATAAATACCTATTGTTTGTGGATGGCCAATGGTAAACAAAATATCACCACGCATATTCAATTTAGCAATAAAGCCAGCTTGTGCGATAACTTTGTTACGCGGCGAGTCCCATTCATTGATAGATACACCGTCCCAATCACGATTTAATTTCCAGCCGCTGTCAACCACATACATAAACTCGCCATCATCTTCTTGGCGAATTTTCAGCGCATGTGCACCAGGAAACTCAGTACCAAAACTATCGAGTAAATCACCCGCTTGGTTGTAAACTAAAAAGTTATTTTGCACATTATCCGTAACTAGAATAATCCGCCCTTTTGAATCAATTGCTAAATCATGGCAATTTTCTACTGGATATTGTTTTGAATCTAACTTGCCCCAATTGGCATCAAGTGTGTATTCAAAACCTGCAGCACCGAATGTTTTTCCGTCTAAATCATCAGAAATTTTTAATGTTGCACTGTTATTCATCTGGTTATTATCCTGAGTTTATAAAACAAACAAGCCGCCTAGAGGAGCTCTGTCGGCGGCTGTATAGAAATTGATAATTTGCGCTTATTGGTTTTCTTGCCAATTTAAAATTGCATCATCATCAACACGTTCTAGGGGATAATAAACAGCTTCGTTGTCGGCAAAAGCTTGATTGCTTATTGCGTTATAAGCAGAGATCATCGACCAACGAGGATCTTTCGAACGGTTTTGGTTTGATTTGTGTAATAAGTTGCAATGGAAAAACAACACATCACCCGGCTCTAACTCAACATTCACCAACTCGTGATATTTCATCGCTTCTTCAACAAACTTAAGATCGGCACCTTTTTGATCACCCGTTTTGCTGTGATCTAATCGACCCAAATGGTGTGAACCTTTTAAAACTTGTAAACAACCATTTTCGATTGTCGCTTTGTTAATTGCGACCATGCAGCTAATGGCTTTTGGATAAAGCATTAAATTGTCTTGATGCCAATAACCAAAATCTTGATGCCATTCCCACGCACCACCAACAAATGGTTCTTTCATCATAATTTTAGTGCTGGTGTGGTAAGTTGGCTCACCAATCAGTTTTTCACACGAATCAACCAAACGACGGCTTCTGGAAAACATGCTATACAAGTCGTCACCTGTTTTTTGCCATAAACACACTTTACTCACAGCACCGCTGCCATCTTTTTTATTCCAAGCTCTGTCGTATAGCGAATCATCGCTAAAGGCTTTTGCTTGCAATTTTTCAATCTCAGCCATATTGAAATAGCCGCGGGCGATTACATACCCATCACGGTAGAAATCTTCCATTTGTTTTTCAGTTAAAGAAATTGAACTCATAACACACCTCAGTTAAAACAACATTTAATTGTCAACAATGTTCACACAAACACAAAAACCGATCAACAATTATTTTTATATGAATAAAAAATTCATATAAGAATAACAAAAATTATAGTTACGAGGTGGCCTACTCTTTTTTCACCAGAGCGATTGATCTATCAATGGAAATGAATATTGCGGAGGAAAGTTTAAACGCTGCAGCAACAGGTTAGCGGACTGCCAACCTGCTTTTTATTGGTGACTTGACTAAATTAAGCTTCGTCGGCCCACTTCACCAACTTCTGTAAATGTAAGCCAGAGCTTAATACTAAGTGGCAAACTTGCAATATGCCCGATGTATGTGCCAACTCTAAATTGTCTCCAGACAACTTACTGACAGCCTGTTGATTAAAAGCAAACAAACCGTTTAAAGCAGCTTTTTCACCATTAGGTAAATCGACACTTATATTAATTCCTTCAATTAAACCAAGTTTGTCAGCTTGAGTGAGTATTTCTGTTGTTTGTTGAGTACCTGCCATTAATGCAGCAAAAGTTTGTTGAATGCGTTTTAAATATTCGGTTGCTTCACCTTTATCATCAAATATTTTTTGGCCGTCTTTAACCACCTGAGGGTGATTAAGATCAATAGCGATGCGCCCACCTTCTTGTGGTTTTTCCGGATCAAACAAGGCTTGAAATGGCCGGCGTAAAATTTCCAGAGGTAAATAAGATGCTTGCCACTGACCATCTTGAATAAATAAGTTTTGTCCAGATTTAAGCCCTAACAAAGCGCCTAACATAAACTGACCTGTCTGCGGATTTTTGGCGATAAAAACTGGATATTCATGCACTATGGTACTTAGCTCATTAACCACAACCATAGCCATATTTATTTGGTTTTCTGCTATATCAACTTGGCTTGTATCTATGGTTAAAGTACGGTGAACTGTTTTATCTAATAACTGTACATTTTTATCTGTCATTGCGTTTCCTAAGTTAATGCCTGATTTGGTTTAGCTTTGTTATGTCCTAGAAAGGCCATACTTTTTAATATTGTTAATTAAGTCGCGATTGCTGGGTAGTGCATCTGACAATTGCGCTATTCGCTGCTTATTGTATTGAATAAGCTGTTGGGCATAAGCTTTTTCTTGCTCTGATAATTCGAAAAATAGCTGACTGCGATAACCATGCCCATACAAAACAAACTGATAACTTGCCGCGTGAAATAATTCAGCTCTAGCTGGGAAATCTGACATTTTTGGCACTGAGTGCTTCCACAAATCCATCAACTCTTGCAAATTACCTGATACTGTAGCTGTTTTTCTATTTTCTTGCCAAAAATCATCCGTCCGTGAACTCATTAAATAATGCAGTTTTAAAAAATCGACCGCTGTTTGCCAATGGTATGCAAAAGTTTGATTGAAGCGTTTTTCAGCTATCTGCATAACATCTGTCGTTACAGGTAAAATTTCCGCTATTTTTGCTGCAGAAAGTTCAATGAGCACCAGTGCCGATGCTTCCAAAGGCTCTAAAAAACCTGCAGACAAACCGACGGCGACACAGTTATTATGCCAAAATTTATTCATATGGCCGGCAGTAAAGCTGATTTTACGTATGTTGCACTTTTCTACTAAGCCACCGGAATTTTGTATGTATTGTCGCAATGTTTGCTCTGCGGCCTCATCCGTCTGAAAGTCGCTCGCATATACATGGCCCACACCTCGACGACTTGGTAAAGCTATATCCCAAATCCACCCCGCCGTTTGTGCGGTTGACTGGGTGTAAGATTTGATAGCCTCATCATCAGTTGCATACTCAACTTGGGTGGCAAGCGCTGTATCTGCAAACAAAGTATTATTTAACGGTGAGAAACCAACTTTAAGCGCTTTTTCAATCAACAGGCGTTTAAAGCCAGTACAATCAATAAACAAATCAGCTGTCACTTGTGAACCGCTATCGAGCAATAAATTGGATATATCGCCGTTGGATGCAAGCCCGACATGCTCAACATTTGCAACTATATGCTTAACCCCTAAGTTATTAATCGCATGTTCTTTCAACAACTCTACAAAAGCGCCTGCGTTTAGGTGATAACCATAGTTTAAAACTTGTGCATATTCTGCATCCGTGACTAATTTTGGGGCTTTATTGAGTTCGCATATTGTTTGCTGCGGTGAGAATACATGAGCTAAAGCGTCTTTTAGCTGAGTATGATGCCAATACTCCACAGATAAACCTTCTGCAAAACCATGCGGCAAATCAAACGGATTATAATAAAAGCCAGTGCCATCATCTTGCCCCCAACCAACAAACTTTGAACCTTGTTTAAACGACACATCACAGCGTTGAATAAACTCAGATTCAGATATACCAATTTGCTGTAAAGTTTTTGGCATAGTAGGCCAAGTACCCTCGCCTACACCTATATTTGGAATATTCGGTGATTCACACAAGGTAATTTGCAAAGTACCAGTTTCAATACGGTGTTTATGGGTTGAAGCTATAACGGCAGCAGTTAGCCAACCAGCTGAGCCGCCACCGACTATGGCGATGTGTTTTAACACGTTCTGCATTTTGGCCCCTCTAAAGAATATCTGGATATAATATTTTGGAGCTGAAAAAAAAGCCCTAAATAGGGCTTTTCTACAAACTTGAGTACAAACCAAAGTTTAAGGTAATTGGAATAGTTGAATATTGTCAATTATATATTCAAACCCTTGACCCCATACGTTAGTGCCAATATGTAAAGCCTGGTCAGTAGTTGCCCAATCAGTTTTAGTTGCATCTCTAGGCAAATCCAAGATAGCGACAAATTTTTGAGATTCTGCAGCCAACATGAACACACCCTCAAACGCATGACCGGTAACAATTTCATCTTGATTACTTGCATTCACTACTGATGCACGGAAAGTGTGGTTAGATGCTGCAAAATCAGTAATATTCACATCCATCACTATCATATATCTATGAGTGTTTGACAATGCTCCATTTGGCAAGGCATAAACATTGCGGGGATCACCACCTGTCCCTGAGAACAAGCTATTTGTGCCTGAAATAACGCCTGAATCAGATTTTACCGATACGCCTGTCGCTAACACCCAATCAGCTGCACCGTTTTCAAAATTAGAATTGTCCAAAGTAATCATGTTAATACCTTGATCCACACCCAATTTATATAAACGAACGTCATCTAGCTCAGATTCTTGTGCAGCTTCATACTCAAAAGTGAGGCCTTTACCACCCATAAATGCAATTGCGTTGGTTCGTGCGCCACCACCATGCTCATATGTGCTTGTGTTGGCTACAACAGAACCTTCACTATCAACGACACGCATTAAGTTTGCACCACCCCAACCATCTTTATGCTTCATACGCGCTTCAATTACATAATAAGCGTCTGTAGCTAAGTCAGGAAGTTTTCGACTAATAGTCTCGGCACCCGCGAAGGCAACAATATTAGAGCCTTCCACATCCATACCTAATGCTGAGGCATTAGCAATTGTCGCAACGCCGCCTGTGGCTTGTGTCCAACCATTCAAGCCGTCTTCAAAGCCACCATTTGTTATTAGATTGCCTAAACCATCATTGGTCACAGTGATTTCGATACTAGCTGCTTCAGTATGGGTTCCGTCTGACACGTCGTAATTGTACATAAATTTTTCTGTAGCACCGGATGCAACATAAGGTCCAAAAATCGACGGGTCAAAGACTAAATTGCTACCAGAACTCATTGCAAATTCAAGATCAGGCGCTCCATTAGCAGGTGATAAACTTGAAAAATCGACAGTTAGCGCATCACCGTTTTCGTCAACAACCACTGGCTCAGCAGCCAAGTCAATTGTCGCTCGCGTTCCGCTTGTATTCACTGTAGATGTTTGAACGCCAGATACAATAGGTGCAACAGGCTCTGTTCTAACGCCTCGGATACGCACAGAAACTGTACGAGGTAATGTATGGTTATGATCACTTACATTGTAACTGAACGTCAAAACCATGTTTTCACCAATTGCAATATCATCTGCAACAGATGGAATATCTATGTCAATAGTACCGTTAGTTTGAATAAAAAGACCAGCAGGATAAGTTGCGTCGGCAGAGAAATCGCTAACAGTCAATGTTTCGCCGTCGTCATCAGTAGCACCTTCTAACAGGTCGATTGTCTGTTTACTGTCAAATTTTGTGAATACTTTTGACAAAGTTGCTTCGAAAGCAGGTGCAAAATCTTCACCTTCAATATTAATTGTTGCACTGCGGGCTACTGATAACTCACCATCAGATATCTCATAGTTAAATGTTACTGATTTTGTTTGACCTGAATCCAAGCTATCAACTAGCTCAGACGGGCGAACTACGATAAGACCATCACTAATTTCAAAACCCGTTAAATCATCCGTGCTAGCCTGCAAGTTCTGAATTTGTAAATGGTCGCCATTAGCATCAGTTGCAACTAACGTACCGTTGTCATCTTTACCAGTTGCACGACCTTCAGTAGTTCCTAACAAGTAAATGCGTTTAACGCCATCTTTTTCATGAAAGGTAGCGGAAATGCTACCCGAGTGAGTAGGCGCTACGTTTTCATCTACTGATGCTTTACCTTTATAATCTTCTTCACAACCTGTTAGTGCAGTTAATACAGCACTCACTAAAAGTGTTTTTTTCATCATATTCATATGCTTTACACCATTCTTTAATATGTGAGCCATATAGGCCCACACAATTAATTCTTAAAAGTTAACTCGAACACCTAAACGATACGTTGTACCTGTTTTGTAATTAACATAGGTACGTGACTTAGGTGCTTCCCCTTCTAGAGGGTTACCTTCGTTGTATTCCGCATAGGTATATCCTAACTCGTTATCAGCAGCGATCTTCTCAACAGGCAAAGTACGGCTGGTGAAATATTGGCGGTATTCCGAGTCTAATAAGTTAACTGCTTGGAAACTGATAGATACATTGTCATTAACCTTATAAGTTGCAGATAAATCTAATGAATCTCGACCTTCATTCCATAAGCTACCTTGATTCCACGTTCGACCATTTAAGCCAGTATTCCAATCAATACCAACTAAAGTGTCAGTTGTGCCGCGGTAACTTAAACGAATTTGATTGCCGTCTTGTTCCCAGAAAGTTGTAAAGTTATACGTGTGCTCCGGCGTATCGGCCACCGGATACTCTGGTAATTTGATGGTTTTCTCTGCATCAGCATAATCAGTATCATACTGAGATTTTTGATAGGTGTAGTTCGCTGAAACACCTAAACCACTTAAGAATCCTGGTAAGAAATCATAAGTTTGTGAATAACCTAATTCTATACCAGTAATTTTTGCGCCATCACCATTTACGTATTCTGCAACATTATAGGTATCACACAATAAGTCATAGTTATTAGTAAGGGCGTGAGGGGTGCTGGTATTAAACGGATAATCAGCAACACCGATTAAAGATAAACAGTCTTGTAATAATGCATCATCTTCATCTTCCAAAGTAGCTCTTGCTAACTTAAGTGTGCTGCTATCAACAGGGCCCTCATCTTTAGTGAAGTCACGAATGTAATACAGGTCATTTACTGTATCGGTAAAGTTTTTCATGTCTTTTTGGTAGATAGCTACACTCAACATAGACGTTGGATTGAAGTACCACTCTAATGAAATATCAATGTTATTTGATTCTAGAGGCTCTAACTTAGTATTGAACATAGTCAACTTACTGCCAACATTAGAATCAGTACCAGACCAGTAAGTATTCTGGTTCATTGAAAAACCGGGTCTTAACTGATCAATTTCTGGGCGAGTCATGGTTTTTGACACTGCAAATCGACCAACTAATTCATCACTAAATGCATAATTTAGATTCAAACTAGGTAACAAATTTGTATAAGTATGTGTACCTTTTGTCGGGATAGAAAGCACACTGGTATCTCTAACTTCATTTGGTACAAATGCAACTGTATCATTGGCGTTAATCGCGGCATTTGGATCCAATACCCACGGAGCTGATTGCAAGCTTGCGTCACCAAACTCATTGAAATGTGAACCGTCTATTCGAGCATAACGCCACATAGTGTCCCAACCAATAGCAGGTAAATCTGCTCCGCGTAGGCTCGCATCAGCCCAATCATCAGGATATACAACCGCACTTGGATCTGCTGATTTCACTTCAAACCAATCAGCATAAAGCGGATCGTGACAGGCGCCTTGAGCAGGAATTTTTGTCCATTGAGACGGATCAGTTCCTGATGATGTATCCCAACCTAAACCATCAACACGGCTGAATTTTTTCTCATAACCAAGCTCTCGACCACCCACATCGTAACACTCGGGCAAGGATTTATTGCGTAAGTTAATAAGGTCTTTGTATTCAAACTCACGACCTAAATTGAAATCGCGGTGGGTGAATTTAGACATACCAGCGAAACCTTCGGTTTCAACTTCAGTTCTAACGTAACGAACACCAAAATCACCAGTTAAACGACCATCTAACAACTCAAAATTGGTTTTAAGATATAACGCCTGTGTATCCAAATTTGTTTTACGCGTTTCGGTGTTATCAACGTTGTAAACAGTGTCTTCTGCACTTAAAATTAGATCTCGTGCCGCTTTAATATCAATTGGAACAAAACCATTAGTAATGTAGTTTGATTCATAACCTAAGGTTTGCATAAAATCATCTACGCCCAACCCCTCATCTCTTGCAATCAAGTTTGCTCGAATGTCAGCCAAACCACCTGCTTGAATAATAAATTTCTCACCAGTTTGTGGATCTTCAAACACAGCAGTTTGATTAGACGAAGAAAAGCGGTAGTTTTGGTTGTCAACAAACTTTTCGCGTTGACTTAATTTAACCCCAAATTCAAGCGTTGTAATTGGACCTAAGTCTGCATACCAGTCAAAATCAATTTGAGCATTCGCAAGCTCATCTTGAACAGTTACATCTTTAGTTGAAATGAAGCCTAAATGAAAAGTTTTTGAGTCAGCAGGATTAAAACCAGTTAATACATTAGTATTATCCCACCAACCAGCTCGAGCTATACCTTCATCATCGACATAACCTTCTGAACTAACATGTGTGCCTAAATTACTAACAGTATTACCAGCAACGATTTCACAATTACCAGCTGAACAATCATAACCTACAGGTACGACATTCTCACCCGCTCGGAACAATAAAGGCGAAGGCACTTGATGGAAGTTCTGCATATTAGTGTAAGCATTGTCTGGAATACTGTCAGATTTACTGCGCGAGTAACCAAGTTTAACGCTCATCTCCAATTCATCGGTGAAAGAGTGTTTAATATCCAAGGTGGTGCTTAAATTACTTTGTTTATCACCGCCATCAGAACGAGTAATATCCCCTTGACCAAAACGCCCCACATTTTTCGTTAATGTATTAGTATTTGTGTCTATGCCAATCCAATCGGCAAAGTTATCGGTAAATGGAGAAGTGTACTCTGCATTTTTACTATAGTTAGGTACATTTAACTCCCCTTCTACAAAACCTGCACTTGAACCTAAGCGTGTACGCAAACCGTCTAGCGTTTGTTCATAATCTTGCTGACTGTAAGTTACATCAAACATAACTTCAGTGGCATCACCAGGTAACCATTGCAAACCTAATGTCATACCCGTTCTATCAGTATTATTACGAATCAATTCATACATAGTTGCTGAATGAGTAATACCGCGAACATTATTTAAAACATTGCCATTTTGATCTGTAGCCGCGAGAAAATCTAATGACTCAACAAAATTGTCAACTCGATATTGGTCACGGCGAATATGATTGGTTTCGTTGTACGCGGTAAAAGCGACACCTAAAGTATCATCAAGAAACTTTTCGGTAACCGTAAATTGAACCTTATAATCTTCTTCTTCAGCCAAATCATTAAATCGACCTTGAATTTCACCTGTTCGAGTAGCATCTCGATTTAAAGGGCGAATTGTCACTAGGTTAACACTACCACCCAATGAACCTTCATCATGGTCGGCACTAGAAGTTTTAACGACTTCTAAACGAGAAAGGATATCTGCTGAAAACGAGCTTAAATCAACTGCTTGGCTGAAGTCAGTTGACGTTAACTGCTGACCATTTAAGGTAATATTATTCTGTTGAGAAGAAGCACCACGAATGGTTACTTGAGCGCCTTCACCATCACGGCTAACTATTGATACACCAGTAACTCGGCCTAATGCGTCAGCAATATTTTGGTCGGCGTTTTTACCAACGTCTTCTGCATTAATTGTATCGGCGATGTTTTTTGAGAAACGCTTGTCGTTAATTGACTTAGCCAAACTTCCTCTAAAGCCTTTAATTTCAATAACTTCAACATCTTCTTCTTGTTCTTTTTCTTTTGATTCTTCTTCAGCTGCATAAGCTTGCATATTATAAGACAGCAAGGCTAGTGACAGCGCACTTAATTTAAATCGTTTGTTCATTGTTGACATCTTTTATCTCCGCTAAGGATCTTACCAATTTATGCTGACAGTCATGTTCTGACACACCCAAAAGACAGAACACAAACAACATAGACACAGTATATTGTCAACAATCTACTGTATGCAAGTATTATTTACAAAAAAAATACATTTAATGTGCAGCTTTAAACTTTTCTCGCACAATATGTTAAAAACTATAATGATAGACTGAGAAACAAACACTGACCAATATACCTTGAACGGCATATTGGTCTTGTTAAAAAGTAAACTGGTCGCTTCTATTTGTACAAAACGGACGGCAACCACAAGGACAATTCAGGAATAAATGTCACTAAGATTAAAACCAATAGCAGTGGTATTAAAAAAGGCAGTGTGGCTTTTGTGCAGGTTTCGAATGGTACTTTAGTCACGCGTGACAATACGTACAACACCATACCGACAGGCGGGGTTAACAAACCCATCATTAAATTAAGCACCATAATAATGCCAAAGTGCACAGGATCTATGCCTAAGCTGACGGCTATTGGCAATAATATCGGCGTTAAAATTGTGATGGCGGCTATGGTTTCCATAAAACAACCAACGATAAATAGAATGAGCACCATCAATAGCAGCAACAGGGTTTTGTTTTGGGTAAAACCTAACATCCATTGAGTAAATAATTCAGTGATTTGTTGAGTGGTTAATACCCAAGAGAAAATTGATGCCCCGGCGATAATTAACAAAATGATACTGGTTGTCTCTATGGTTTCTAAGCTTATATTAACCAGCTGTTTAAACGTCAGCGTTTTATAGACAACTGAACTTAAAACTAAAGCATAAGCGCTAGCAGCAACCGCAGCTTCGGTTGCAGTAAACACACCAAATAATATTCCACCTATTATGATCACAGGCGTCATCAGCGATAAAAATGCCGATTTAAAAGTCACTATGGTTTTATTAATAGAAAATCCGGCATCTTTTGGGTAATTGCGCTTTCTTGCGTACCAAGCAATCATAATCATTAAACCGAGTGCCATTAACAAACCCGGAATTAAACCTGCGGCAAATAATTGGCCGATAGAAGCTGATGCCATTACACCATAAATAATAATAGGTAAACTTGGTGGAATAATTGGCCCTATGGTCGATGAAGCAGCGGTAATACCTACAGCAAAACCTGCGTCGTAACCTTTATCACGCATAGCTTTTACTTCAATTGCGCCTAACCCACCTGCGTCGGCAACAGCAGCACCAGACATACCAGCAAACAATACCGAAGCACCTACATTTACATGACCCAAACCACCTCTTAACCAACCGACCAAAGAGTTGGCAAAATCGAAAATACGCTGAGTAATGCCAGATGCGTTCATTAACGCGCCAGCAAATACAAAAAATGGAATCGACAACAATGGAAAACTATTGATACCAGCAACCATACGGTGCATCACCACCAACTCTGGTAGTTGACCATCAACTAAAATAGCCAATAAAGCAGAAGCAATTAATGCAAAAGCGACTGGGGTGCCAAGCATAATCAGCACAAGTAACGAAATAAATAAAACTGCGATGACCATGTTTTTATAGCCCCTGTGTTTGGTGTTTGTATGGGGTAACAAGCACAATACGCAGTGTACGAGCCAGCATAGCGAACAAAAATACCAATAAAAGCGCATATACCCAGGTAAGTGATAATGGCAACGAAGCCAATGAATGCGGTGAAATCAATGGAATAATTTGCCAACAAAAATATGCCAGCAGACAAATAACCACACAGTTAAAACATTCAATAACCATATGCAGTTTACCGAGCGATTTTTTCGGCAACCAACGATGGAATAACGTCATGGCGATATGCGCTTGGTTGCGACTGGCGATGCAAGCGCCCGCAAACGCCAATAAAATAAGCAGATAACGGCTCACTTCTTCAGACCAACCTAACGGAAAGTTAAATACATAGCGACTGAAAAACTGGCTAAATAAAATAATAGCGAGTCCCCAGAAAATGATTAAGCTTATCCAGTCTTCCATATGCAGTTGTTTTAACGATATTACTTTTTGTTCGAGTTCTGCAGTGTCCATCTTTATTTAACTCCCGCGTTATTTTCTGGATTAAGCGCAATAAGTTGCTGATAGTTTTCACGGCCGACTTTTGTTATATAAGGCGCGTGTCGTTTTAATGTTGCTTGGCGTAAACTTTGTGTGTCAACTTGATTAACACTGATGCCGTTTTGTTGAAACCAATTAATCAACGCGAGTTCGTTATTACGGGTTTCTTCACTCACTTTTTCAGCGGCTTGTTGCAACACAGCCTGGACAATTTTTTTATCTTGCTCCGGTAATTTATTCCATCGATAACTACTGACAATAGTAAGAATAGAGCCCATTAAATGGCCAGTTAGATTGATATGCTTTTGTACTTCAAAAAGCTTTTTCGCTTTTATCGTCGGCAATGGATTTTCTTGTGCATCAACAACACCTTGTTGTAGTGCCATATACACTTCAGAGAAGGCAATAGGTGTTGGGTTTGCGCCGACGGCTAATGGAAACTCTTTAAAAATACTGGCGTTAGGTACGCGTATTTTTAAATTTTGCATGCCAGCTAAATCGACAATCGGCTTGTTAGAAGTAACGTGTCGCTGGCCGTAATAGCTGTTACCAAGTATTTGATTTCCGTTTGTTGCACTCGCGTAATTGTTAGCTAAATTAACTAACAAATCACTCTGGTTAAAAGCTTGCCAATGCGAATAACCGTCAAATACATATGGTAAATCCGCAATTGCCAGTGAAGGTGAAAGCTGTGCCGCAAAACTAGTGCCTGTATAAATAATATCAACCACACCTAAACTTAAACTTTCGTTAAGTTCAGCTTCTTTGCCCAAAATTGAAATAGGGAAAATATCAATTTCAATCCGTCCTTCACTTTTAATTTTTATTTGCTCTGCCGCCCACACAGCCCATTTGTGCAAGGGTTCACTAGTTTCGTATACATGTCCCCACAATAAGCGCTCAGAGGCGTTTACAACTGGCATGCACAATACAGTCAATAAAACGAAAAATACCTTTTTCATAATAGAGTCATCACATATCAATTTAAAAAATTATCATTGATGCTACCATAAAAATGTTTATTGTTAACAATAAATTTAAGTACGTTAAATTTATTAACCTCTGGTCAGTTCTATTTACAGTGTTTGAATGGCTTTAAAGTCGAGCTCTACCGACAAAGGGTGTGCGTTTTGCTGTTCCAATACAGCATGTATTTCTGCCAATATTGCTAATGCGATGGATTCAGGCAATTCACCACCTATGTTTAAGCCGATAGGGCCATAAATTGGCATAGATGTTTCTTGTAACTGTGCATGTTTGAGTACTTTGTCTTTGCGGTGGCTTGGCCCTAATAAACCTATATATTTAGCGCTTGATTGTTGCAAAACAGCCAAAGCTGCGGCATCAAATTCCAGGTTATGTCCCATCACCACAGCTGCGTCTATATTGTGCAGCAGTTGATGTTCTGCCAACTGTTCTGGTGCTTGACGAATAATTTGGCTTGCCGCGGTAAAATATTGCGCACGCGCGTTGTTGCTTCTGTGATCAATTAAAGTTATCTGCCAACCTAAGTTTCCAGCCATAGCCACGAGTGGCCTCGCATCTATGCCAGCACCAAATATCGCTATATGCGGGACGGGTTTTAATTGGATATTTAGTACATCACTTTGGGTAGATGTTTTGTGGCTATCGGTAGGGTTGTTAACCACTGCCAAATTGGATTTATCTGGCGCTGCGAGATTTATTTGATAGCTAACGCTTTGTCTGCCTTGCAACAACTCCAATAACATTGGTAAATCATGATAGTGGTTTTGTGAATTAACAGGTTGCAATAATATTCGCACCATACCGCCACAGCCTATGCCAAGCTTCCAACTGATATCATCTTCTTCACGCATATCGTATTGGATCACCATGGCCTGTTGTTTATCCATTACTATTTGCGCTTGGCGCATTATGTCGGCTTCTAAACAACCACCACTAAGCAGGCCAAAATATTGGCCAAGGTTATTAATAAATAACATGGCGCCTGCTTTGCGATATGACGAGCCTTGAGTTTCAATAATAGTGCCCAACACCCATTGGTATTGGTCTTTTTTTTGATACCAATTATTTAATAACTCTGTTAATTGGTTAGTCATGCAAAGCTCCAATTAAGTTAACCTCAGCTGCGCATAAATTTACTTCAACTCTGCTTACGCGCAGCTAAGGTTAAGTTAAACACAAAAGGGCTTCAAATGAAGCCCTTAACAACCTTTAATAAATTTTAAGAAATTAGTGAGCTAATTCTAAAATACCCCAAACTTCAAGGTTACTAACAGACACTACTGCATCACCATTTGCATTGGTCGAAACCGCAACTGTTGAGCTTGAACCGTCTGGTAAGTGTAATTTCGCTGCAGTTACTCCTTGTGGGAAATAACTTGCAGGAATTGCCACTTCAACATTGTTTAAGATAGGTGTTACGCCACCCGCAAATGGACGATTAATTAAGTGCATAACATATGGCGCAGACGCATCTGTTTCGTGGATACGAGATACCGCAGATACAGTTTCGTTTGCAACACTGCCGTTAATGCTTACGTTAATTTGTAAACCTGCAATGGTGCCACGCTGACCAATGTGTCTAACTTTGCTGCCTTGCGCATCTAATACAGCTCGCTGTTCTGGCGTTAAGTAGTTTAAGTCGCCGTCGTAGAAAATGTGGTCAAACTTATCAAAGTCAGCTTGGCGCGGTACAACTGGGTAACCAGCATCACCAAATACCAACATATCAAAGTTTATGTTATCTTCAGTTAAAATTTTCACGCTTGATTGCACTTGGTTCCCACCGTCAATAAAACCGGCTTTCATTGATGAGTACATAGCGTGTACATAACCTGCTTTCGCATACGAAGTGTAACCATCTAACAAGTTAGCTTGCGCTCGAACAAATTGATAGATATCACGATAGTTATCCGCACCTGGTGACCAAGTCCAAACCTCGCCACCTACCCATACGTTAGCAGGAATAGAGAATAAGCCGCCGTAAGCATAAGCTTGCGCAACCCAACCACGACCAAAACGCGGTGCGTTTTGAATACGTAACTCGTCAAACTCCCACGGATAAGGGAAGTAAGCTAAAGTTTTATCAACTGCTTGAGCACCTTTTAAGTGTACAAGTATGTTAGTTGGTAACTCAGCAATACTGGTTCTTGCACCTAAGTTCAATTCACCAGATAAGAAAGTGATGTTTTCATTGAAGATATAACCACGCGACTCAAACAAGTGGGTACTTGCACCAATTTCAATATTAGGTCGTTGCACACGAATGTATTCTAATACTTCGGCGAATTTGGTTCCAAACATCACGGTTAAAGTAGATGAAATCTTCTAACATTGGGATATTGCCAGAAATGGTATCACCTGCATTAGACCAATCAGTATGAGTTACCCCTTGCGCGCGTAAATATGCACCATAATCGAAGGTATTCACATCGCTAACCCCCATAGAAGCTAACTGTGCACTGCTATACTTTTTCGACAACCAAACTCGGAAGTTTGCCATGGCATATGGAGAGAAGTCACCACCAAAGTCACGCATGTCAGTTGAACGAGTTGAATTAGTTTGAGTATCAAACATCAGCTTGTCAGGGTTTGCTTTTAATAATTGGTCAACTTGTGACTTCATAAATGGTACAAATGCAGGGCTGTGATTACTCAACCAATTGTTGTTATAACCGTCATGGCTTAAATAACCCATAAATGTCATACGGACATTACGGCCGTCTAATGTTTGTACATAATGCGGCTGAGGATTAGTTGTAAACTCAGTAAACCAACCATAACCCCAGTCAAACTCACCACGTGCCGTATATTCAAAACCTTCACTTTGGAAGTCGCCAACTACGTTAACTGCCCAATCCATAATGACAGTTTCGTCGTAGAAGTCATGCTCTGGTGGATGACCCCAGAATGCACCTGTTGCACCAAAATCTGCATATGGTGTATCACCATCTACTTCTAAATTACGATTTTGTGGATAGGTATACCAAACGTCTGATTTTAATACTTTATTTGCTAGTGGAATTTGCACTGGTGTTTTCAAGTATTGTAAACCTGTCGCTGGGCCATCAATTTCAGCTACGACATGATCGTTCGGGTTATATACACGCGGTTGTTTAGCTGTGCTGTCGCTCACTTTTGCAAAACGCACAAAGTCACCACTCCACTGCCAATCAGAACCACCAATTGCTTCAATGTGCACTGTGTGATTACCTGTGCTTTCAACAACTAAATCACCACCATAAAGTTCGTATTCTGCTGCTATATCCCAACCTCCTGTGCTGTCAAAATATCCCCACGCAAATGGTTCGCCGTCTATATCAATACGCGCACCATAACTACCACCCGCAGGTGTAGACACAGTGATAAATGCACGATAAGTACCGGCTTCAAGGAACACATTGTTGTATTTACCCCAGTCACCATTAGTTACCCAACCAACGTTTGTATCACCAGCAACAAAACCGTCGTTTGGATCGCTGGCAACTCGGCCAACTGTGCCGGTTTCATCAAAATCTTCTAATTCAATTTGAATGCCACCTGGCGGTGGTAAAATTGGGTCAACCACAACTTGGCCGCTAGCTCTAAACATGCTTGGGCTTAAGGTACTTGGGTGAACAAAATTGCTGCCACCGTTTATATCAATACCAAAACCTATGCCACTTACAGCGCCACTGCCGCCATCTGCGTTACCAAGTCTTAGCTCAAAGTCATGCCAGCCTGGGGTTAAGTTTAAGTCAGTTGTTTGTGATGAATTTTCCCAGCTGTCGTTGGAAAGGACTAGTTGGCCATCAATGTATAAACGTACGCTGTCGTCTATATGCTCATAGAAAGAGATATGACCATCAGCATCATAAATTTCACCACGGAATACTTCGGTAGAATTAGCTCGAATTGCATCGTCTGTCTCTAACAAATCAGTTGTAACGTCGTAATTAGGTGGATTTGCAACATAACCAGCTTCACCAGCAAAGTTCATCGCACCATCTACACGGCCAAACAATAAACCTTGACCATCATGATAATACTCACCTTCACCTGGCTCGCCACCACCATTGTCGGTTTCACAACCTGCAGCATCTACTGGCGTACCTGCTGGTGTATTTGGACATTGGTCGACATTATTGTTTACGCCGTCGTTGTCGTCATCTAATTGTGATGCACCACAACCCGAGCCATTAACAGCTTCACCCGCTGGCGTGTTTGGACACATATCAAGGCTGTTGTTTACACCGTCGTTGTCTGTATCGTTATTTACGATAACTTCACAGCCGTTTGCATCGACCGTCGCACCAGCTGCAGTGTTTGGACATTGATCAATATTATTGTTTACACCATCGTTGTCGCTATCTAATTGTGATGGGCTGCACCCAGTTAGATCAGCAGGTTCGCCTGCTGGTGTATTGGGACAAGAATCAGAACCATCTAACACACCATCATTATCAGCGTCTTGCTCAGGTTCACCGCCACCATTGTCGCCATCTAAATTAGTGAAAGTTAAAGCATCACCAAACCATAACCAGCTAAATTCACCAGTAGAACTTTGTGCTTGAACACGTACTGTGTGAGTGCCTGCAGTGATGTATACAGAGCCAGTTAATTGAAATTCTGCAAAATCAGCTTGATTACCCGTATGCACTGGCACTTCATTAATTTCAGTACCGTCAACAAATAACACAGCGGTAGCATGTGAGGTTTGCCCGGAAGCTAACATAGATACGCTGTAATTGCCTGAAGATGGGAAGTTAATTGTGTAGTCAACCCAATCTGTGGTTTGCACACTATCAACCACTGTGTGTTTATCATTTGGATAACCACGTTCGCCAACTAAAACACCTTGTGCGCGTGCATCATCACTACCTGTTGCATCAAAGGCTTCCATTTGAATAACAAAAGACTCACCACTAGGCGGTGTGCCGCCACTAGTCGTCGGGCAGCCATTTGCATCAACTGGCGTACCTGCTGGTGTGCTTGGGCATTGGTCTTGGCTGTCGTTGACACCGTCGTTGTCTGAGTCAGTAACAGGATCAACAGGTGAATTTTGCATTAATACAAAAGATTCTAAATTCCATTGCCATGTAGAGCCAACCGCTAATAAACGTAGGGTTGAAGCGCCTGCTGGTAATGAAACAGTGTGAGCTGGCGTCAGTGATTGAAAATCATCCCAACTACCATACGGCACAGCTACCGAACCTTGACTCTGCCAAGTGCCATTAAGGTTGACTAGTACTTCGATACTAGGGCCTGATTGAACACTAGTGCCGACAAAATACTCTATGTTGTATTCACCGCCTTCGGCGTTTACATTGTAGTCAACAAAATCTCCCGCGTTAACAAAGTTAATCGCGCCTTGTCCATTTACATTGTATATGGTGACAGGGTTCGGTTGGCCATCGTTATAAGTTCCGCCTGAATTGGCAAAGGATTCTGCTTGTATTACGAGTGTCTCTGCTTGCGCGTGAGCGCCAAGTAAAGCAAATGAGAATGCAATACTTGAACTCAGCAGAGAATGTTTTGCTTTAAACATTTGATTCTCCAATTTTTTGTTGTGTTAAGTAAGTGGTTCTTACTTGTGCGATTAACCCTTGTTTGAGCATTTTTGCTATCCAACAACCGCACAGCAAAGAATTTTGTTAATTGATAACAATCATCAAAAAAGCAAAAAAATACGGGGAATATTTTATAAAGCTAAATATCGACCCCGTAGGCAAGTCAATTGATTTGTGTGAATATTAACCTGACACTTTGCCCAGCTAGAGTAGAACAACCAATCACAAATGACAACAATTAAAAGTTAACAAAATAAAAACAATCACAAGTTATTGTTTTAAAAAGAAATAAAAAAGAAACATCGAGCAAAAAACAAACAGATCATGGTAAATTGTTAACATTAACAAAAGAGTTTGAAGGTTAGGCTGAACAATAATAAGAGTTGGGTTAATACCCAACTCACAAGGTTGTGAAAATAATTAAACTGAAGTTAGGTTAATTAAACCGATAAATATTGGTTGATTGGTAAAACTCGGTATCGTTTACCACTTGCTGCAAAAATTGCATTGGTCAGGCTAGGTGCAACTGGAGGCACGCCAGGCTCACCAACCCCACCTGGATATTCATCACTTTGGATAATTTCAACCGCTAGCTGCGGGCACTGCTGCATTCTCAGCAATGGATAGTCATGGAAGTTAGACTGTGAAACTGCACCTTGTTTAATATCTATTCGCCCCATCAACGCCAATGACAAACCAAAGATCATAGCACCTTCAATTTGCGACTCAACTCTGTCTGGGTTAACCGCAATACCACAGTCGATCACAGCTTGCATCTGCAATACTTTCAGTTGGCCATTTTTCACCTCAACTTTACTGGCCACTCCAACATAACTAACAAAACTGCGGTGAATAGCCAAACCCCAAGCTTGGCCTGCTGGCAACTTTTCATCAAAATCGACCAACTGCTCAAGCTTATCTAACACAGCTTTGTAGCGTTTAATGCTAATTGGGTGACGCTGCAAACTTTCATCATAGTCGGTGTAGCCTTTAAAGCCATAGTCTTCGGCTGGGTTTATCGTGCGGTCTTGTCCGTATAACTGACGAAGGTATTTATGTGTGGCGATACCACTACTCTGCGCTAACTCATCGACAAAACTATGCAGAGCAAAGGCATGCGGAATATTACTTACAGAGCGCAGCCAGCCAATACGCACAGGGTTTTGATAACCTGAAGACTCACTTTGTAAACTCTCAACTTGATAAGGAATATCATTAAAACCTAACGACAATTCAACATCTAACATATCTTCGGTTGACGGGTCGAACGTCGTTTTAATACTTGGCATCACCGAGCGCTGCCGCCATGCTGTGATATTAGCGTATTTATCCACCCCAGCTTTAATATGTGCAACAGCACCCGCATGAAAATAGCCCATTTGAATGTCATCTTCACGCGTCCATACTACTTGAATCGGCTTACCCATTTGTTTAGATAAATACACAGCTTCAGCAACAAAGTCTGCTTTAGATTTACGCCCAAAACCGCCACCCAATAAAGTGACATTTACTTTTATTTGTTCGGGCTTTAAACCCACTATTCCAGCAACATTATCCATAACAGCTTGTGGATTTTGTGTTGCCGCCCATATTTCACAACTTGTGTCTGTAACTAACGCTGCGGCAGCTGGCGGTTCCATAGGTGCATGGGCTAAAAAAGGTACTTGGTAAGTCGCCTCAACTATTTGTTCAGCTTTGGCAAAACCTGCAGTGATATCACCTTTTTCTGCGCTACGTTTTGCTGGATTTTGCGCTTTATTCGCCATATCAGCAAACGCGCTATCGCTATCAAAACTGCCAAGTTCGCCATAATCCCAGTCAATTTTAAGTGCTTTGCGACCTTGATTGGCCGCCCAAGTATTAGTCGCAATAACCGCCACACCACTACCCGAGGTATACACCACAGGTTTAACTGTATCTGGCATGTTAATTACGTCTATTACTCCTGGAATCGCTTTTGCTGCACTGGCATCAAAAGATTTAACTTTGCCATACAACACAGGGCAGCGTTCTATACTGGCAATTAACAAACCTTCTAACTCAACATCAATCCCATAAGTGGTATTGCCTGTGGTCATATTGTGTAAATCGACAATCGGCACAGGTTTTTGAATATAGTTAAATTGATCTTTGCTTTTAAAGGTTAAACTAGCAACATTCGGCACAGGCTGGTTGGCGGCAAGCTCGGCTAAATCACCATAATTTAAACTATTGCCATTGGCTAAATTAAACACCTTGTGTTGTTTAGCTTGCACTTGTGATTTATCAACTTGCCAATAGTCAGCCGCAGCTTGTTCTAACATGGCGCGTGCAGATGCGCCGACTTCTCGCAGCTTAGTGTAAAATTTACGAATACTGGTTGAGCCATCGGTGTTTTGATCGCCATATGCTCTGTCTCCTAGTCCTTGAATAACGTTGATTTTCTCCCAATCGACATCCAATTCATCGGCAATTATTTGAATAACCCCGGTTTTAGCGCCTTGGCCCATTTCTGATCTGTGATTAATAATATCGACTCTGTTATCAGGGCGAATTGATACAAACACATTGAGCTTTTGTGGCTGGTCACTTTTAATAAACATTGCCTGCGGTGCATTGCCCGATGTTGAACAACCCAATAACAAACCACCACCAGCAACACCTGTTAAGGTTAAAAATTCGCGCCTATCCAATTTAAAGGTGTTCATTATTTAACTCCTTTATTTTGTTGCATGGCAGAAGCAGCATCTTTAATCGCTTGTTTGATGCGGGGATAAGTACCACAACGGCAGATATTACCCGACATGGCATTGTCTATATCTTGATCGCTTGGTGACGTATTATTCTCGAGTAAATTCAATGCTGACATTATTTGCCCAGACTGGCAGTAGCCGCATTGAGGAACGTTATTTTCACGCCATGCAACTTGAATAGGATGATTGCCTTGTGCATCAACCCCCTCAATGGTGGTAATTTCAGCGCCTTTTGCAACCATAACAGGGGTGATACATGAGCGCATTGGCTGGCCGTTTACATGTACAGTACAGGCCCCACATAAACCTTGGCCACAACCAAACTTAGTGCCTTTTTTTCCAAGCAAATCTCTAACAACCCAAAGCAGTGGCATTTCGTCTGGGGCATCTACCTGATATGTTTGTTTATTGATTTTTAATTCCATCTTTTACCCTCACGGCTTAAATTCTATTGGTTTATTTGCATTGTATTATTCGTGTTCATTTTTGAACGATTTAAACTGATCAATTGGTATAACAACTCGGTTTTTGCCATTTGATTAACGTCAATAAACGGGTTATCTATTTCAATTACATACCGTTGCGACAAATTCGCCTGGCGTAACATGTCTTGAATTAGCTTTGAGTGAATGAGTGTTTGATAATAACTACCGTCACTCAATGCTAATTGCATACCTTGAGCAATGAGTTGGTGAAGTGCGAAATTGGCTTGATTGACATAAAAATAAAAAGCCGATGGGTAAATGAATAATATATTTGGCTCAACCGCCATAGCTAACTCTGGTCTTTGCGCAACCTCATCCCAAGGCTCATGAACACCGAGTGAAATAAAATCAAAACGCTTTGCGTGCAGCATCTTCCATAAATTTCGCGCTTGGGTTGATTTCTCGACGGTAAAACCTGCATGTTCGAGTATGCGGGTATCGCCCCAAAATGCACCTTGGCCAACAGTAAATGCTTGTAAGTCGTTAACGGTTTTAACCTTGCTAAATCTGGCCTGTTCGCCTTGTCGAATCACTAAAACTCGATAGCCGCCTAAACCTCTAAAAATAGGCACTTCAACCGCGAGTAGGCCCTCAACTTTATATGAGCCTGCACTACCCCATTTTAAACTCAGGCGATTTTTCGCCACATACATAACTTCACGCGCGTCAGTTAACGTCTCATCAAGTTCTTTAAAACAAACAGAGGTGCTCACTTTAGTCAAAGATAACTTGAGCAATTCTACAATTAGTATTTCTTTATCATTGTCGCGTAACGGGTGAGTGAGTGTTAGTTCGCAGGCTTGAACGCTCGCAAATAGGCTAGGGCAAATAACCAGAAAAAAAATAATCAAAGCTTTCATTATGCACCTCAGTCTAGTGAAGCTGAACTCTGGCTAACAGCCTGTTCCTTAGGTGCCATGCAGAGTTTAACTGTGATTTAGTTGGCTTTGAACCATGCGCTAAAAAAGCCCCAAGCAAGCTTGGGGCAAGAGGCACACATGGTACACACACACAAAATTCTTATAAGGTGTTCGGGTCTAAAATGTATTGTTCGTAATGCGGATCAACTCGGCTGATCATAGGGTTAGTAAATTTAAAAATGCGTCTTTGTTTTAAATTGCTAAATTGAAATCTTTCGTAAAAATATTCTTTCCACAATGCATTTAACTCACCCGTTTTATGCGCTCGTTCTAAACCAACTTGGATACGTTCAGCCAAAAGTTTGTTGTCAGGATGAGTAAAAAAGAACTTGGGCAAGGGGTAATAAATGCAAATTTCCGTGTCGTAACGTAAGCCATCAATATGTTTGAACTTATCCCATTCGCGTTTTAGTTCATGTGCACCTAGCGGAAACATGTCGCCGCGGTTATTTGCAGCCATATAAAAAAGACCTTCAATATGACTACCTTCAACAACCCTAAATCCTTGCGAACGTAAAATATCTCCGTCTAACCATCCGCGGCCTTGAATTATTTTTAGCGCAGATGCCTGCTCTTTAGTCTGAACTGTACGTAGTTTGTTTTGAGCTTCGGGTGAGATCAAACCAACACGATAACCAGCTACGCCTAGCTCCACAGGAAAATGCACTGCTGCTAGTTTGTCTAATAAATCATTCGATACCGAATCTTTGTAGAGGTAATTTTGAAACTGCTTTTCTTCGGCTTCAACACGCATACGCGTATAACTTGGTGTTTCACCTGGCCTTACGTTTAATTGATAAACACCATAATCTTCTACCGTGTTATCTAACGCCAGTTTAACTAAATTATATTCATACTGCTGTTTTGCATCGCCCTGTATGCCTGTTGCAAAAGTCACAACAGTTTTAGCAATCCCTTGTGATTGACAACAAAGTGTTAATACTAACAATGCGATTAACTTTTTCATCTTTGGTTTACCTCTCACAACAATTTCAAACATTGTACATTGTTAACAATACACAGTAAACCTAAAAGTTCCATTTTGTTTAAAAAAAGTAAACAGCGGGTAATAAAAATAATCCCCACTACCATTCATTGGCAGCAGGGATTATGGGGAGGCTAGTTATCTTATTTCGTTTTAAATGGTTTTATTATTTAGTTTCTTTTAAATAAATAGTTTTCTTTTCTAAATACTGCTCTAAACCAAATTTACCGTCTTCACCACCAAAACCACTTTGTTTCCAACCATTGTGGAAACCTTGATGTTGTTCACCCATGCCACGGTTTACGTATACTTCACCTACATCTAAGTCGTTAATAAACTTATTGATATCGAAGAAGTTTTTTGTGTAAACATAGGCACTTAAACCATAAATACTGTCGTTACAGAATTCGATGGCTTGCTCTGCATCTTTAAATTTTACAACAGGTAAAACAGGGCCAAAAGTTTCTTCGTGTACCGCAATGTTTGATTGTTCAACATCCACAAGCACTGTTGGCTCGTACCAACAACCACCCGCAAAACCAGCAACTTTAGCAACTTGGCCACCCGTAGCTATTGTTGCACCTTGTTTAACTGATTCTTTAACAATGTGATCAATATTATCAATTTCACGTTGATTACATTTAGGACCCATTTGGCTCTCACGATCCATAGGATCGCCAACTTTCAACCCTTTAACTTGTGGTAAGAACTTAGCCATAAACTCGTCATATACTTTTTCGTGAACATATAAACGTTCAACACAAGTACAAACTTGGCCACAGTTAGCAAAACGTCCCCACAAAGCACCTTCTACCGCTTGGTCTAAATCAGCATCATCCATTACTACCATAGGTGCTTTACCACCTAGCTCTAACATAACCGGAGTCATGTATTCAGCACTGGTTTTGTAAATTTGTTTACCTGCGTAAGTAGAGCCTGTCATAGTGATCATTTTAGTGATCGGGCTTTCACATAAAGCTTGACCCACAACAGAACCAGAGCCATTAATGATGTTTAATACGCCCGCAGGAATGCCCGCTTCTACCGCTAAACGACCCAACTCAGTTGTTGCTAATGGCGTTTCTTGCGTAGGTTTTAATACCATAGTGTTGCCAGTAATTAATGCCGGACCAATTTTACGCCCAGCCAAAGCTAGCGGGAAGTTCCATGCTGTAATACCAACCACAACACCACGTGGTACTTTGTGAATGTAGATTTTTTCGTCTTGATTGTCTGAAGGTAAAATATCCCCTTCAATCGTCAATGCATTATCACAAGCGTATTCAATAAAAGTTGCAGTAACTTCAACTTCCATCTCGGCAACAGCAATCAATTTACCCTGCTCGGCAACTAACATTGGCGCTAACACAGCTTTAGCTTCACGAATTTTTTGCGCGAAGTTACGTAAGATTTTTTGACGTGTGCGTGACGTTAATTTAGCCCAAGCTTTTTGCGCTTTATTAGCGCTTTCCAACGCAAACTGTGCATCTTCAGCGCAGCCTTTTGGAATTTCGCCAATTTTTTCACCGGTAGACGGGCTTAATACATCAATTACACCATCTGCATACGACTTAACGTATTCGCCATTAATAAAATTTACGTTATTTTGGAAAGCCATAGGTTTATCTCCCCATCCAGCCGCCATCTACCAACAGAATAGCGCCATTTACATAGTTTGCAGCTTCAGAAGCTAAGAATACAGCAGGGCCTTTAAAGTCTTCTGGTGTACCCCAGCGACCTTGTGGAATTCGACCTAAAATTGCCGCGCTGCGCTCAGGATCATTACGTAATGCTTCAGTATTGTCAGTGTCGATATAACCTGGGGCGATAGCGTTTACGTTTACGCCTTTGCCAGCCCACTCGTTTGACAATGCCATAACCAACTGGCCAATTGCACCTTTACTTGCTGCATAACCAGGCACTGTAATACCACCTTGGAAAGTTAACAATGACGCAGTGAAGATAATTTTACCCGAGCCACGTGCCACCATGTCTTTACCAATTTCACGGCTTAATACGAACTGAGAGTTTAAGTTAACGTCAATTACTTTATCCCATAAATCGTCAGCATGCTCTGCCGCAGGCGCACGTAAAATTGTGCCCGCATTATTTATTAAGATGTCAATTTTTGGAAAATCAGCTTTAACTTGCTCAATAAAAGCATACAAAGCTTGGCGATCAGCAAAGTCACATTGATAAGCTTTAAAGTTACGGCCTAGCGCTTTTACTTCTTTTTCAACTTCTGAGCCTTCAAGCTCTAAGTTGGCAGAAACACCGATAATATCTGCGCCCGCTTGAGCTAAACCTAAAGCGATACCTTTACCTATACCACGTTTACAACCAGTAACTAAGGCAACTTTACCTTCTAAACTAAATTTTTCTAACATAATAAAATCTCTTACTTTTTTGTGCTATTAGGCTTACTCAGCATTACATTCAACTAAAGCTTTCATACCTTGTGGGTTGTTGTCCATGCTCGCAAACGCATCACCAATATTTGCAAGTGGGTTAACCGAGCTGATAAATGGCGCTACATCTACTTTGCCAGAAGCGATTAAGTCGATTGCCCAGTCAAAATCCTCTGCTTCGTATACACGCGCACCTAATAACTCTAGTTCTTTCCAGAAGAATTGGAATAAATCGATTTCAGGTTTTTGCGAGTGAATAGCAACCATAACAATACGACCACGACGGCCAGCAATTTGCGTCATAGCATCAATTGCAGGTTTAACACCTGAAACTTCAAATACTACATCAGCGCCTTTAGTGCCAGTCCATTCATCAACAAATTTCGCTAAGTCAGTTTCTAATGGATTAACAGATTCAACACCTAACTTTTCAGCAAACGCACGGCGTGATTCATTTGGCTCAGAAACTAAAACATCCGCACCAACACTTTTAGCCACAGCTGCAACTAATTGACCGATTGGACCACCACCTAACACAACGGCTTTTTCACCAGCTTGTAAACGTGAACGACGAATGTCGTGGCAAGCAACTGATAATGGTTCGATTAACGCACCTTGTTTTAAGTTAACGCCAGCCGGTAATTTGTGCAAAGTGCGCGCTTTAACAGTCCAATTTGATTGGAAAGCACCTGGTGAATCAATGCCCATAAATTTTAGATTTTGACAAATGTGCGTGTGACCGGCTTTACAAGTTGGACACTCTCCACACCAATCTAATGGGCGCACAACAACACGCTCACCAACCGCAAAACCAGTTACCTCACTGCCAACTTCCACAATTGTACCCGACATTTCATGGCCAATTGTTTGAGGTGGATTAACACGCGCGTCCATAACACCATGATAGATGTGCATGTCGGTACCACAGATACCAACATAACCAACAGCCAATTTAACCTCATCCGCTTTTGGTAAATTGTTAACACCTTCAACAATTGAAAAACTTTTATCACCCATATATTGAGCAGCAATCATAATTGTTACACCTCTAAGATTGTTTAATTAAATGTGGACCGACTAACGCTTGGTCGAACTCAACGCCCGTACCAGCAACATTTGGTGCAACCGCTCGACCATTTTCATCAACAATAAATGGCTCGGTTGTATATTGATCAATTGGAAAAGAATGCACTTCCATATGTCCGGCATTTGGCTGTGAAGCCATTAACGACACGTGCAATTCGTGCATGCCATGGGTACAAATAGGTAAATTGTTGATGTAAGCGAGATCTGCCACTTTTAACCAACCTGTAATGCCACCAATATTAGAAGCGTCTGGCTGTAAAAACCCTAACTTAGCTTGTTGTACCGCATAGTTGAATTCGTAAACAGTATGGAGGTTTTCGCCCATAGCTAACGGAATTGTGGTGTTTTCAGCTATACGAGCATAACCTTGGTAGTCATCTGGAATTGTTGGCTCTTCAAACCAAGTAATGTCGTATTGTTCAATTGCTTTGGCAAAACGAATGGCAGTTT
Source organism: Catenovulum sp. SX2 (assembly GCF_052056295.1). Lineage (NCBI taxonomy): Bacteria > Pseudomonadati > Pseudomonadota > Gammaproteobacteria > Alteromonadales > Alteromonadaceae > Catenovulum > Catenovulum sp. SX2. The sequence goes on along the minus strand of NZ_CP182494.1, from coordinate 155,173 downwards.
CAACAGTTAACGAGTAGTTAGCATCGACCATAAAAATGATATCGTCGCCAATCAATTTGCGTACAGCGGCAACACGAGCGACATCTTCGCGATAGTCGGCTTTGCCTACTTTTATCTTGACGCCTTTAAAGCCACGATCTAAATAACCTTGAATATTGTTAAGCAGCTTTTCTTCGGAAAAATTAAGGTCGATACCACCTGCGTAACAACGGGTTGAATTGTTTGCCCCACCCGCTACTTGCCATAAAGGTTGATTTAAACGCTTACAGCGAATATCCCACAAAGCGATATCAACCGCAGACATAGCAAAACTAACTAAACCACCACGGCCGATATAATGCAGCTTGTACAACATATCTTCCCAAATTTTGCCGATTTGAGAAGTGTCCTGACCGACTAGTGATGCTTTTAAATCATCTTCAATAAGCGAATAAATAGCGCGACCGCCAGTACCACCTGTGTAGGTATAACCAACACCTTCATAACCGTCGTGAGTGAAGACACGACATACGACTAATTCAAAATGCGTGTGGTCACCATGCTTAGCATCACTTAGAACTTCCGCTAGTGGAATTTGATAATACTCAGTTTTCACTGAGCGAATTCGAGAATTAGCAGAATGTAAGCATGGTACATCTGCTTGCTTGGCTAAATTGACCATAAAAACCTTCAAACAAACACAATCTTCATTTAATTGTACATTGTTAACAATAATATTCAATTAATAATAACTGCTTGCGTTGGTAAATTTCGCAAAAAACCATTAAGCCTTTGATATTTAAAATATATTTTTTGAAAAAATTATTAAAAGAACAGATAAAACTATGGTTAAAAACGCTGGTTGCTCAAGCGTAATAGCAGTAAAAAAAGACAGAAACTCTACAACCAAACATAGCTAAACAATTGTTATTTAATGAATTTTATAGATTTAGTCTTTTGCACTACCACATCCATCAACAATGCGCTAGCCAATCTGAATTAAACGTATTAGAATCCAGATATACTATTTTTATTTATTTAATGTATAAAGTTTACAATTTTTTAATGTATACACCTAATGTGGGACCAAATTATGAATAAGAAAATCAAAATAATTCCCGTTCGCGAGCAAATTGCTGACGCACTTAGATCTGATATTATTTCAGGTGAACTTCAAGCCAATACCAAATTAAATGAGCAACAATTAGCAGAAAGATTCGGTGTTTCTAGAGGACCAATTCGAGACGTTTTATTAAAGTTAACTAAAGAAGGTTTGTTAGTTAGTAAAAATAACGTAGGTTCATCTGTTAGCAGCCCATTATCTGCTGACATGCAAAAATTAAGCATAGATATTAGACGTAAAATCGAAGAATTTGCGCTGAAAAATTTAATTGGCAATGTTACAGAAAAACAATTCGAAGACCTCGACGATATTATCGACAGAATGCAAGAGCATTTTAATAAAGAAGAGTTTACTGAACTCACTAAAGCCGATATCGAGTTTCATCAATATCTAGTTAACCTAGCGGGCGGCGAAGATCTAGTAAATATTTGGTATCCAATTGTTATGCGTATGCGCATGAACTACCAGCGTATCAAAACCTCACAAGCTTTGGTTGACGAGCATAAGGATATTGTTAACGGTGTTCGCAATAAAGATTTAAAAGAAGCGACTGCGGCATTAAGGAAAAACATTAAATAAAACAAAAAAGCCCGAACACTTTCATGTTCGGGCTTGTTACGTTTTTCAACCGATAGACCTCAGCTTATTTGCTGTCAGCCTGCACTTGTTTTAACTCACCAAATCTACGCTCGTATAGCTCTGAATGTAGTTCACGGGCGGCATCAACCATAGCGTTGTATGGAATATCTGTTACAGATACAAAACCAACATTATAGTTTTCACCATCATAGGCGCGACCTGTGATAGGAGAATCTAAATATTGGAACCAATGTGCGCCAATAAAATAGTCGTTATCTATAATAGAGTGCATATAATCCTTGTACATTCTTGCTCTATCTTCTTGGTTAGCAGCATGAACCAAACCAGGGTGGAAGAAGCCTGAAGCTGTTGTACCCATATGGAATTCACCAATCACAGTTGGCATATCTAGCTCTTCTAAAAACGCCCATTTTTTCTTGGTTAAACCTTCTTTATATAAATTAAAGCTGACTACATCGACGTATTTTTTCGATGCTTGAACAACTGGCATAGGCATACCCCAATCGGCAAATCGAACGCCCATGTACATATGGTTTGGCATATATTTTTCGAGCTTAGCGTCGACGATACGGAAATATTCACTTGCGTATTCAAACAAGAGTTTTTCGTAATCGGCAACTTGCTGCGCATTGGCTTCGTCTAATTTACTGTTGAAGCTACCTTGTTGGAACGCATCCCAAGAAGCAATATTGGTATTCCAAGCTTGGTTTAACTTAGCAATATTTGCATACTTAGCACGCATTTGTTCAGTAAACATGTTTTTAGTCGGTGATTCAGCACCATTTTGCGTGAGCGTATGGATGACAATACCCAACTCAGTTGTTTTCGATTCTGGACGACCCCAACTTTTTTCATTGTCAATGAAAACACCGACACACCAAGGGCTGTTGTTTACTTCTTTAGCAACTTGTTTAATTGTTGCGTCAGCACGCTCTTCAAACTTAGGATCGAATACATCCGGTAATCCGCCCCAGAAATCATTACCACTAGAGACAGTTTTAAAATCACCAATTATCCAACCGTTTGCGAAGTATGGTATACGAGCATTGTCGTAATACATAGGATCGATCCAATTGCCGAACGAAGTAAAACCCCAGCTCAACATACGATCTACTGTCACCTTTGACCAATCTTTCAAATAAGAATATGGTGTGGTTTCACCATATTTACGCTCTAAGTTGGCCATATAAAAACTAAACACTTCACCGCGCTCAAGTGGGCCAGAGTGGGCACCACGGCGATAACCATAACTGCTAGCCAATGGATCTTTGTAATCAGGCAACCACTCGAACATATTAGCTCGTGTTTCAGAAACTAACTTACGTGTTGGGATAGCTTGTTTTGGTGGTGGATTTAACCCTTGAGAATCTTCTGGAGTCAGCTCGTCAGCGCTACGTTGGTTGATAGCGTTTTGATCAAAATCATAACCTGTTAGTGTGGTCGCGTTCGACATCCTAACGTTATCAATACCCGTGGTGAAATATAAATAACCTTCTGGGTCAACTAACGACCACTTATCACCAACTTTTTCAGTTCTAAAATAGCCAGTTGCGGCTAATTTAGGACCCTCTTTCCAACCACTGTATTTAGAACGGTCAGATAACTTTTCGCCGTTATTTAAACGTGCCAGTTCCTTTTCTTTTACTTCAAGCAGTTCTTTTTCAGAATGAATTTTTTCTTCATATTCCAAACGAGTTGGTTGACCAAATTTATCAACTATACCTTCTAGGTAGTCTTGATTCATTTTAGGGTTCGGCATCACTCTTACATTATCAATTGTTACTTCTTTGTCATGTAAGTTGTATTGAACACTTAACGAAATTTGTTTTATGCCTTTAGTATCGAGATTTTTTGTACCCCACATCCAGATAAATTGTACTTGGTTTGATTCCCAAGTAGCAGGGTTAGAACGCAAACCTGAACTTAAATTCAATTCAACGTTTTCACCATGTTTGTTGTCTGGACTAACTAAATCGTGACCGGCCATTTTTGAATAGTAGGTTTTAGCACTACCCACTGGCACATTGACACTGCGGGTATAAACTTGACCGTTGTGATCATATACATTCAAAAACAACTGAGTGGAATATTGCCCTTGATTAGAGATATCAAACGCAATGCTGAAACTATCTAAATCGCTCCAATCCCAAGCTTGAGTCGGAGTAAAATTAATTGCCGAGTACTCATGTTTTTTAGAATGAAATTTAACATTTAGCGCTGTATTGCCTTCAGTCGCTCCGTGCGAAACCAAGTTGCCGTCAGCGTTAATTAGTTGCACTTCAAGCGGCAGCGCGTCGGCTTCAAAATCGAATAAGATTTTTTCAGCGATAGGCGCTTTATTTTGAGTTTCAGTTAACTGGCAGCCAACAACACTTAAAGTCGCTATAGCTAGTGCCGACAATTTAAAATTGTGACTCATGCGGCTATAACCGTAATCTAGATATTTCATTACTTATTACCTCGGTAGTATAAACTACTAAACAAACATTGTAGATAGTTAACAATAACCATAGAAAAATGTAAAGCAAATATCAAGAATATTGACAAAATTGTAATTTGTATACAATATACATGTTAATTTGTTGTCTAATGGTTAGGTATATTATGAAAACACCTGTGTTAACCCTGTCTACAAAAATTAGCTTACTTTTGTCATTTGTGTTGAGTTCAGTTGCTTTTGCGGCCGACCCAACCAGTGTTTTTATTGCTCAAGGACAGCCAAACTCACCGTGGAAGTTTAGTGTTGGTAACGCTTTAGGATGGGGCATAGCTGTTGAAAATCAAGTTGGTAAAACTAAACGTGGTAACGTTACAGTAGAGCCAATTAGTAAAACAACCACAAACGATGCCATTAAAGTAAAGTGGCGAGGACGCAATAAAAAAGCGGCTTGGTATTCGAATATTACCTTAAATGGCCACAAAATAGATTTATCATCGGTAGAAGATACCAGCGCCTTGCAACTACAAATTAGAATTGTAGAACAACCCACCTCAGTTGCTAAAATATCGATGCGCTGTAACTGGTCAAACAAATGTGATAGCGAGCTTGCTTTAAATCCTGTTTTGAAACAAATGCCTAAAAATGAATGGACAGAATTAACCCTGCCACTCAATTGTTTTAACCAAGACGGTAAATTCGATTTTAAAAACCTCACAGATATTTTTGCCATTTCAACCCAAGGTAAAATGGAACTCGACATTGCTAATGCTTATTTAGTCGCATTGCCCGCAGGCCATACCGGCTGCAAATAAACGCTCTTCACCTGAATTCTGGATAAGCTATTCACCAGAGTTCAGGTGACGCTCACCGCTCCAGTCTTGTCTCTAACTGCATTTTGTATTTTTTGGGCGTGACCCCAAATTGTTTTTTAAACAAGGCAATAAAATGAGATGGTGTTGAAAAGTTCAGCTCAAACGCAATATCTGTGATAGATAGTTTACTTTGTGACAACATACGTGCTGCGTTATACAGTTTATGGCGGTTGGCGTACTCAGAGTAATTGCATCTAAAAACACTTTTAAACAATCTTGAAAAATACGAAGGTGATAGATGGCACAAGTCAGCGGCTTGCTCTAGCTGTAATTCAACTGCTGTTTGTTGCTTAAACAACTCAACAATTGGTAATAATCTTTCATAACCTTTGGTTTGGTTGAGCCCCTGCGCTTGTGTAGATGTAACCGAGCTAGCATGTTCGCTGATCCACAATAACAATAGTTTTAATAATGTATTGCTTTTATCACTCTGTGGATCTTGCTCGTAGGCCTGATGCAACCATTTTACTTGAGTCATTACTGCTGCAAAATGTTCTACCGGCATGCGTAAATGCATGCCTTGCTGAAAAAATGCCGCGGCATTATGCAGTTTTTCTTTGGTTAAAAATGCCGGTAAAAACTGAATAATAAACCAAGATTTGGCTTTATCGACCAACTCAAAATCATGTGTTTCCATACTAGGGGTAAACACAATATCGTGATCTTGTAGTTCAGATTGGCCTTGGCTATAAAAGTACACCCCATCTATTTGTTCAAATACAATTAATTCGTGCACTTCGTGAAAATGCATAAAACACGAATAGCCTAAATTACTTTCGTAACTGACATGGTGTACTTCAAAATCATAACCTTTTTGAATGCAAAATGGTTCGCAATATACTTTTTGTTTTGCCACAGCTGACTCATGTGCAAAGTTTTTCTTAGATAATTTAGTTTACATGCAATTGCCAAAAAACAGCAATATTTTGACATTTATGAATTCTGATATAACAGATTTGTTGTAAAAATCATGTTTAAATTTATTCAATTACATATTCGTATTTGGATAGAGGTTTTTATGATCAAGTCACGCGCGATTATTTCGGACGGCAAAGGCAATTTTAAGCTAACTGAGGTTGAAGTAGGTCAGCCAGGTGCATTAGAAGTGCAGGTTAACATTAAAGCATCTGGTATTTGCCATACCGACTGGGATTCAATTCAAAATTGGAACAAAGAATTTATTGTTGGTCACGAGGGCGCGGGCATTGTCACTGCCATAGGTGAAGGAGTCACTAAGGTCAAAGTTGGTGATAAAGTGATTCTAAATTGGGCAATTCCTTGTGGTAGCTGCTTTCAATGTTTAGAAGGTAACCCACATATTTGTGAAACTAACTCCCCTGTGTGCGGTTGTGACTTAGCAGGCCATGCACATGCGCAGGCATGTACTAAAAATGAGCAGCCAGTTGAACGTTCTTTCCATTTAGGCACTATGTGCGAATACACAGTTATAAAAGAATCGGCTGTAGTAAAAACCGAGGTGGATATATCTTTTGAATCTGCGTCCATTGTCGGTTGTGGTGTTATGACGGGTTGGGGTTCTGTAGTAAATGCTGCTAACTTAAAAGCTGGTTCAACCGCTTGTATTATAGGTTGTGGTGGTGTTGGTTTAAATGTTATTCAAGGTGCAAAATTATCCGGTGCAGCGAAAATAATCGCCATCGACATAAATGCAGAGCGCATTGAACAAGCGAAGAAATTTGGTGCAACCCATGGCGTAATCGCTAGCCGCGAAGATATTGATTTCAACCAAGTTGCAGCGGATGTGAAAGCGTTAAATGGTGGCAGAGGAGCCGACTACGCCTTTGAATGTACCGCCATTCCTGCTTTAGGCTCTGCCCCACTCAAATTAATTCGTAGTGCAGGTACAGCGGTACAAGTAAGTGGTATAGAACAACGCATTGACTTTGACTGCGAGCTGTTTGAATGGGATAAAATTTACATCAATCCATTGTACGGTCAATGTAACCCAGAGCGTGATTTCCCACGTATTTTGTCTTTATATCAAAGTGGTAAATTATTATTAGACGAACTGGTCACTAAAACTTACACACTAGAAACAGTTGCAGAAGGGTTTGACGACATGCTCAATGGACGAATCGCTAAGGGTGTTATTAAGGTAAGTTAAAATGTCGATAAATCGTTTAGAAATTTCTAATCCGGCGTATACGCCGGCCAATACTAAATTTGTCACTGTGCATTCGTCGAATTTGCAGCGACGCCACGACATAGTTTTATACAATAGTGATGCGCAAGGTGAAAATTTACCTGTGATTATTCTGTTGCATGGTGTTTATGGCAATGCTTGGGTTTGGATGTACTTAGGTGGTATTCACCTAGCCTATGAAAAAGTAAAAGCTCAATTAGGTGGCATAGACTTTGTACTAGCCATGCCATCTGACGGCGGTTTGTACGACGGCAGTGCCTATCTGCCGCTAGCAAAACACGCTAACTATGATAAATGGATAACTGAAGATGTAATTGCTGCCGTAAAACAAGTGCAGAACTCTGTATCCGACAAGAGCCGTTTTTACCTTTCGGGTTTGTCTATGGGAGGCTATGGTGCGCTACGTTTAGGTGCTAAATATCCAAACTTATTTAGTGGAATTTCTGCACACTCGTCTATTACTAAAATTGACGATATGCAGCACTTTGTCACAACAGAGTTAACTGAATACCAATGCGAAACTGCACAAGAATCTGATATTTTTTATTGGCTACAACAACATAAAAACCAGTTGCCGCCGATACGTTTTGATTGTGGCGTAGATGACGTGCTCTACCAGAGTAACTTAGACTTTGCGCAAAAACTAAAAACACTCAATATTGATGCTGAATTAGAAAGTTTTAGTGGGGAACATAGCTGGGAATATTGGCACCAGCATGTGCAAACGACCTTCAAATTTTTCGCCAATATTGAACAGACTAACAACTGAGCTGACAAAAATAGCTGCGCAACAAATTTGAACTATACTCTAGTTGGAATATTCATTTATTGTTGGAGAACTATGTGTCAGCGCTGAAACAGTTGTGGCTAGTTTGCATGGCCTTAGTGCCATCAATTAGCTTTAGCAATTCGCTTACGATAGACATTGCAGTTAATTCAGACCAACAGCAAAAGTATTTGCAGTTAGTTCAACAGCAAAACTGCCAAGCAGTAAACCATTACTTACATCCCGCCGCATATAGGCTATCGCTAGAACTGCTGATTATTTGTAAAGCGTTAACCTACAGCCAGCTCGATTTTAAATTTAAATTTTTTGATATTCCAAATTACGCTAGAGCGCTAAAAGAAGCAGAGCGAGGAAATGTGGTGATGTCGGCAACAACAGTTTGGCAAGACGACATAGACACAACAAGCTTTTACGTGACCACTGCGGTTTTTCAACGAGGACAATTTATTAAAGGGTTATTTACCACCCCAGAGTATAAACAACAAATTGAACTAAAGCTGGCGGGTTTGCCCCATGCACACAGCGAGCGTGTTATTTTACATGCGCTGCGTAACTATCACGTATTGTCATCACGCCAATGGTGGCACGATTGGGCCATGTTAGAAAAGCTTGAATTACCGGCGGTTAATGCCTCGCAAGACAATACCTTGTGTTTAATGCTTACTGCAGGAAGAGCACAACTCTTTATTGGCGAGTTAGTCATGGTTGGGCCAGAGCAAACCAGTGTGCCTTGTGAAAGCGTAAATTTGGCGCCAATTGAAGGGGTTAAGTTTGTTTTTCCAATCTCACGCCATTTTGCTGTGTCAAAACAACATCCGTACGGTCAGCTAGTATTTAACGCACTGCAAAAAGGACTAGCTCAGCTACAACAGCAAGGGGAAATTGAGTTAATGCTATTTCCAACTGAAAAAATTAGACAAGATCTTAAATCTAGAGTTGATTTATATCCGCACTGACTTTGATTAAAAATCCACTAATAGATCAAGAGGTGCTATCTGGCACCTCTTGTAAACACATAAAACTAACAAACCTGAATTCTGGATAACAAATTGGCGGGTTTAAATTCGACGCTGGCATCAACTAATTTAGCTTTATCAATTCGCTCACCCGATTTAATAAACTTAGTGGCAACTACATAAGCTTTTGCATTGTTTACTGCATCTACCGCCAACAATTCATCACCTTTAAAATACCAAACTGAGAATTTGTTCGGCTCGCTTTCGTCACGTACCAAAATATCTGTATAACCTTGAGATAAACCAACCATCTGTAATTTTACATCGTACTGATCTGACCAAAACCAAGGCAAAGTATCGTATTCAACTTCTTGTCCACAGATAGATGCGGCCGCCACTTTTGCTTGGTCTACAGCATTTTGTACCGACTCCAAACGAATAAATCTCTGGTAATGCGGATTGTAGTGATAAGTACAATCACCAATAGCATAAATGTTCTCATCACTTGTTCGCGCTTGAGCATTTACTTTAATGCCATTGTCTATCTCAATACCCGCCTTCGCAGCCAGCTCAGTATTTACGCGAATACCCACACCTACAATAATAATATCAGCTGGGTAAACAGTACCGTCATCACACTGCACTGAGTTTTCGCCATCTGTGGTTTCAATACGCACTACATTTTTACTGGTAGCGACTGTCACACCATTATCGGCATGCAAGCGTTGAAAATAGTCTGACATACAAGGTGCGGTAACACGAGCTAAAATGCGTTGCTCTCGCTCAAGCACTGTAACTTCGCCACCGAGCTTTTTAAGGGATGCTGCGGTTTCTAAACCTATATAACCCCCACCAATAATCACCACACGCTTTTGTGCTGAATGTGCAAATGCTTGGCGAATATTTTCTACATCCTGTGCTGTACGTAACGGATACAAATTCGAAGCTGAGTCTAACCCCTCAATAGGTGGTATAAAAGGTCGTGCACCTGTGGCAATAACCAATTTATCAAAAGCAACTTGCTCGCCATTTTCAAGTTGAAGCACTTGAGCTGTGAGCTCAATGCTGCCCACTTTCACACCTAAGTTCAGCTCAATATCGTCTTTTTGATACGTTTCTGCTGCTTTGAGCAAATTTTTATCAATTGCATCCGCACTGGTTAAATACGCCTTAGATAAAGGGGGTCTGTGATACGGTAAACTTGGGTCGGCATCAAACAATTTGATGCTGCCCTGCCAGCCTGCTTTTCTTAATGCAAACGCAAAATTAACCCCAGCATGACTTGCACCCACTACCACACATGTTTGATTTTCTGACATAACTTGCCCCCTTTTCACAAAGATTAAACCACTACTTAGCTAGGTATAAAACCACACCGTCTAACTGCTCAGAGACCTCAATTTGGCAGCATAAACGGCTGTATTCATTAGCGTCGTCATCTAACTCCAACATGTCTTGCTCAATCTCGCTCGCTGGCCCGGTTTTAGCAAAATGTTCTGGCGCTACATGTACATGGCAAGTTGCACACGAACATACGCCACCACAATCGCCGTCTATACCTTGCACTCCATTTTGCACAGCAAGCTCCATGACACTGCCTGAAGTTGCTTCTAATTCAATTTGTTCACTGTCACTGGTAATAAAAATAATCTTCGCCATGGCTTAGCTACCTCTTATCTTGGGTTAAATTTTACGTTAATGCTGTCAAAACCAACTTTGCGTTTAAATTGGTCTAAGTCTTCAATGTTTTCTTTCGCATTTAAAATATCGATTGAACCGACTTTAGCCGCCAAAGTTTCTAATAAAATATGCATAATTTGTCGTGCATGGGTCGCGCCCAAACAATTATGATGGCTAAAACCAAAAGCCACATGTGGATTAACCTTGCGGTCTAATACCACTTCATTCGGATTTTCAAAGGTTTTAGCGTCACGATTGGCAGAAGCCCAACATAAAGAAATTCGGCTATCGGCTTTTACATCATGCCCATGCGGGCACACTTTTGTATCTTCAGTGACTACGCGTCCCATATGAGTTAATGGTGAGAAGTAACGAATTAACTCTTCCACCGCTCGGTTGGTAATTTCAGGTTGATCACGCAGGCGCGCCAACGACTGAGGATGCTCAGCAAAATAAGCAATCGAATTGGTTACCGCATTAATCACTGTGTCACGCCCACCAGCAAAAGTTAAAATCATCACGCCTTTAACTTCTTCTTTGCTTAGTTTGCGACCGTTAATTTCAGAATTGAGCAACACTGAATATAAATCATCGGTTGGATTTTCTGCTGCACGCTCAATTTGAGCGTCTATGTAATCGTACAGAATAGAAGCTTTGTCGCCGTCTAAAGCTTCACCTTCGCTTCTAAATACATGTGTGCCCCAGCCTATCCACACGTCTGATTCTTGGTATGGCGTATTTAATAATAAGGTTAACGCGCGCGATTGTAATTTAAGTGAAAACTCACCAACCACTTCAACGTCATCTTGTGTTAATACTTGATCAACTAAAGATTCAATTTGTGCACGCAATTTGGCACGGTATTCATCTTCCAACGGACGTTTAAACCAAGGCTCTACAATTGCGCGGTAGTCGCCATGCTCTGGTGGATCGACTTCAAAAGGAATTTGTCTAGTATCACGAATATTGACTTCCGACGGCACCACAATACGACCAGGCTTAGCACCAGACTGAAAGGTTTGCCAATTGTGTGCACATTTACGCACATCTTTTAAACCCAGTACCATAGTGACAGGATCATCTTGATCCTGCATTTTGCCAATGCCTTGCTCATTACGCGCTTGTTCAAACGGATCTGCAAATTCACTTCTTTTCATCAAACTCACCCCAACTAATCAGCGCGATAATCTGAGCGCCGAATTTGTTAAATAACTGTAACCATTATAGGAAAGTAAAATTAGAAAAATATGCAGCTTGATATTTAAAAATGTCAGATTCTTGCTCTATTTTGCTAACTACAGAGAGAAGGGATAAATATAGCTTTGTACAGATTTAACACAGAGACAGGTTTGGAGGGATTAGCCGCGCACAAACATAGCTTGTGCGCGGTATGTTACGCTGAGTAAGCACTTATTCTAGCCAAGCTATTGTGAAACAAACACAGCTTCAACTTTCACATTGCTGCTTGCATTGTTCACTGTATAACTGCTTAGCGCACCTTGCGAAATACCATTTACCAATACATCAGATAATTTGTAACCGTCTTCTGCTGCAAAAGTAAAAGTTTGTGATTTACCGGCCAATAAGGTGATATCGCCTTCTAACGGTTTTACACTGCCATTTGTGTTACTTGAAACTGACACTGTGTATTTATGGCTATCACAACCGTTAAATACAATATTCTCGGTCGTAGCAGCATCAATTTGGTTGTAGGTACTTTTGTTGCTTTCAGTTAAACAAACACCATTAATTTTCACTTGGTTAAAACTGATATCCGACATTTTATAGATGTCACCATTGTCTAACACAGTGCCTTCTATTAGCCCTTTTGATGGACTAGAGGTTTGTTGATAAGCATTGCCAGAAAAGTCGAGTTGCTGACCTGTCACTGTAACATTTTCAAAATGAATCCCTGAAACTTTGCCAACACTTGTGCGGTTACTGTGTTTATTATCAATAAACTTTTCACCAGCTTTTTGCCTTTCGGTGCTGTTGTGTAAATTCACTAAACCTGGGATGTTGCCGTCGATATGTAAGTTACGAATAAGCACATTGCTGCCCGACATATCATAGTCAATTTGCGACATGACTATACCGTGGTTATTGCCAAGCGAATGCCATTCTGGGTAAATAATATAGTTATTGATAAAGGTTGAATTTTCAGTGTCGTAGTTACCGTTCCACCCCAAAGTAACAATAGCGCCGTTATACGAATGCCAAAAAACGGTATTGGTAACCATTAGCGACTTATTGTAAAACGCATCATCGACCACGCGGAAAAAGCTGTCTTCAATTACATTTGGTTTGTTACCCCAAGGTCGAGCGCCATCATTGTTTGGATGCCAGCCCCAAATTTTGAAGTTTTTATACAGACTATTGCCGTTACCTAAGTTAACCCCATGGCCCGCAGGATCTGCAACAATAACGCCCTCAATTGTATTATTTTGCCCTTTCATGCCAATAATAGAATGGTTACTCGGATAAGAGTTAACACCAAGCACACCAGCTGTACTCGCTAATTGTTTTGACCATTTATAGTCTCGACCTGACCAAACACCACGGCCAAATATTTTAATGTTATGGCCATCTGCGCCTTCACTTTGATCAATTTTTGCCATGTATAAACGGCCATGTACATATGCCCCACCAGCCAGGTAAATCTGTTTTCCGTCTTGCACAACAGGCGCCATATTACCAACAGTTCCTCGATACCAATCTTGCGACGTGCCCGATGTATCGATGTCAGTTTTATTAAATAAACGGCCTAAATCGTGAAACCCGGGTGGAAAATAAATGGTTTTAGCATCAGCCATTTGTTGCTTAGTTGAGTTTTCTGAATACACATGAACATCTTCATCCGTTGTGTCCGGTACAGTTTTTTCAGCGGGATCGGCAAATAAGGTAAACATGTGTTTAACCACACCATCACTGGTTTGTTGGTTGTCTGTGCTTTTAAAATTCACTGCTAGGTATTGTGGTTTATCTATTTCAAACGAAACACTTTTACCATCTTGTGAAACGTTCGGTGTAACAGCATAAGGAGACGGCACAATTTCAACATCTTGTGTGCCTTGACCAAATAATTTAGTCACTGTCACTGTGATCGGCTGACAAAATTCAGACGACAACGACACCCAGTTAAAAGTGCGAGGATCATCACTAGGATTTGCTCTAAATTCTGATGCCCAATCCATCGACTGCACTGCAATTTCATCTTCTTTGGAAATTGATTGAATTACTTCAGCCGGGATTATTTTGCCGTTTTGACTGAAAGTAACCGAGTATTTGTCCGACAAAATGGCCTCACCTGCCTCAGTTGGCCAATCGTAAGTATCTATACATGCTGGCGTCGGAGTTGATGTTGGTATTGGTGTTGGTGTTGGTGTTGGTGTTGGTGTTGGTGTTGGTGTTGGTGTTGGTGTTTCAACATTATCATCTGTTTTAATATCGGTAGAACAAGCAGCTAACGATAAATTCGCTAACATAAAACAACCAACCCAGGTGTACTTAAAACTCATTTCAATCTAGTTCCAATCAATTCTTTAAACAAAAGCGACTAGCCATTTTTAAACTGGCTATCTGTGACTGGCGGCAAGCATTCCACAAGTTTAAAAGTTAATCATCTGTTAATTAAATGTATTACATAAAAAGAGACACAGCGTCACTGATTGGCTACAAATGGTCAGGTTCGCCAATTAGCTGATTGAGATTGTTAATTAAAAACTCACCAAATGCCTTAGCAGACGGCGACTGACCCTTTCTCGACGGCATCAGTAGGCTGAGTTGTGCTTTACCAGAAATCCAATCAGGTAAAACCCTAAGCAAGGAACCATGGCTGATTTCCTCGCGGCAGGTGTAAGCTGGCAGGCTTACAATACCCAAACCCGCAATAGCGGCTGCTTTTAGCGTACTCATATCATCACTGCATAGTTGTGGGCTAAAAGGTACTGTGGTTTTTAGACCTTGTTGATTTTGTAATGTCCAATGCCCAACAGCGGGTTGCCAGCCCACTTTTAAACTCTGTCGTTTAAACAAATCGTATGGTGATTTGGGTGTGCCTGTTTTATCAAGATACTCGGGGCTTGCAAACAAATGCCAAGAAACCTTAGCTAGACTTCTTTGAATAACGCTTGAATCAGGCAGTGCGTCAAGATGTCCACGAATTGCCATATCCATACCTGAAGCAACTAAGTCCACATTCTGATTAGTCACTTGTTGAATAAGCTCAACTTTAGGGTGGGCTACTAGAAACTGGCTAACAAGATCTTTAATTGCAAACTGCGCAACACCAACAGAGCAACTAACAGTTACTTGTCCACTTAGTGAGGTCTTTCTACTTTGTATTGCAGCTTCGGCAGCCTCCATTTCATCTATTAATGCACGCGCGTGCTGGTAGAAAATTTGCCCAGATTCAGTCACATGAAACTGACGCGAGGTTCGCTGTATCAACTTGGTATCAAGCCGTTCTTCAAGTTTAGACACATGCCGACTCAATCTTGATTTAGGCATATTTAACGCATTAGCCGCTGGAGAAAAGCCCTGCTTCTCAACTACGTGAACAAAATAATAATAGTCATTCAAATCAATCATATTGTGACTAACCCTATTTAAAACCAGTTTATCGTTCCAAATATAGAACAAAAGTTTCACTTTTTGTATCTACAAGTGATTATCGTTCTATTGTTACTATAACACTACTGGTAACGCGAAATAGAAATAGGACAGCAAACAATGAATGCAGCAACACAAAATTTAGGACAAGCTTTAACAGAGTTAACCCAATTACCGCGTATTTCGGCGGCAACGTCAGGCAAAACACTTAGTATTGGTAGCGGTTTTAACGCAGTTAGTTTTAAAGATAAAGACTTTGCTGGTCAGATGGATCCGCTTGTAATGGTTGATCATTATAGAATGACACAACCGACTTTTGGTGCACACCCACATGCAGGCCTTCACAGCAAGTAATAGTCGTAAATCAAGCAACAAGTATTAGCTCAGGTTAACTAGCCTAAGCTGTGTTGGCCTTAATCGCATTTGCTAGTGCATTTTTTATTGCCGCATTTTGCACTGGTTTAGTGATAAACAAGTTCATACCCGCTTGTTCGCATTTTAGTTGGTCGGCTTCCGATGTGTTGGCGGTTAAGGCTGCAATTACTGTGGCGTCCGCAACCAATTTTTCGCTGCGTAAAACTTGGGTGGCTTGCCAGCCATCCATAATTGGCATCATGCAGTCCATAAATATCAGATCATAATTTTCAATCCGACATTTTTCGACTGCATCTTGACCATCAATCGCAATATCAGCATCAATGTTGAATTGGCTTAAACATGAGGTCATAACAATGCGGTTTATTTCGTTGTCATCGACTACCAATACATTTAAGTTAGAAACATCCATTTCGGCATTTGCATCTTCCAATTCAGTCACAGCAGCATCAATTTGTATCTTGCCAACAGGTAGCTGCAACACCACCTTAAAACTAGAGCCGTGGCCATATTCACTACTAACTGACACTTGCCCGTTCATCATTTCAACAAGTTCTTTCACAATAGATAAACCCAAACCTGTACCGCCATATTTTTGGGTAATATTGCTCGCACCTTGGTTAAATGGTTTAAATAAAGCCTTTAACGTATCTGGCTGCATGCCTATGCCAGTGTCAGAAACTTCAATTGTTAAATCGACATATTCACTGCTATTTTGTGCTTTAGTAGCGTTAACCGCCAAGGTAACCGCACCTTGTTCAGTAAACTTAATCGCATTACTTAATAAGTTAGATACGATTTGGCTCAAACGTGTTGAATCAAAATAAACGGCGCTATCTTCGGCTATGTTTAAATTGCTGTTTAATTGAATGGATTTATTTGCACATACTGAAGTAAATAGATTGGTTAAATCGTTAAATACATCTTTTAAAATAAAATGGCTTGGTTCAAGTTTTAGTTCACCATGGCTGATTTTTGAATAGTCTAAAACTTCGTTGATTATCGACAGCAAAATATCTGAGCTACGCAGCGCAATGGTTAATTGCTGTTTTAATGCTTGTGGCTCTTGTT
This sequence comes from Catenovulum sp. SX2, assembly GCF_052056295.1. Lineage (NCBI taxonomy): Bacteria > Pseudomonadati > Pseudomonadota > Gammaproteobacteria > Alteromonadales > Alteromonadaceae > Catenovulum > Catenovulum sp. SX2. The sequence continues at coordinate 138,515 of NZ_CP182494.1, read as the reverse complement.
CTGTCATAGCTGCGTTTAACATACCAACTATACCATTAAGTGGATTTCTCAACTCATGGCTGATTTTTGCAAACAACTTGCTCCGCTCACTCAGCATCAATTCGGCTGCTTCTTTTTGTTGTGCTAACATATTTTTCAGCTCAACCGCATCAGTAATATCCTGAATAGTGCCGAATAATCTAACGCAGTTTCCATTTTCAAACTCGGCTGAGCCTTGGGTTGCAATCCAAATATGCTTATTTTTTGCCGTGGTTATTTCTAACTCTAAATCCCAGTCTTCGCCGGTACTCATGGCTTTTTCAACCGCTTGCTGAATGGTATCTCGGCTGCTGCCTTCTGTATAAAACGCCAAGGCGCTGTCTAATTGGGGCTGATAATCAGGCTCTACTTCCTGGATTATTTTGGTTTGAGCGCTCCATTCAAGCTGGTTATTGGTAAAGTCGAGCTGCCAAGTACCAATATGCGCGGCCTGCTCTAATTTAGTTAAAGTTTGATTATTTTGTTCAAGCTGATAAGTAGATTGTCTGCGCGCAAACTCAGCCCCCAGCCACTGCGCAAATAACTCAATATAATCTATATGTTGTTGGGTAAAAGGTTGAGAAATTTTTGCCGCTGAAAAATTTACTGTACCAAAAATTTGGCCATCTACTTTTATCGGCGCACCAATATAAGACTCTAATTGAAAACCTTGATAACAAGGGTGCGTGGCAATTTCACTGTTACCCGCATGGTGAAAAGATAAGGCTTTATCCGCCTTAAGTGTATGCACACAATATGTATTGCCTAATGGAAAATCAGCACCGGCAGCTAATTCATTATTCAAACAAGCAACATATTTTACACTGTAATTCTGTTGTTGAATTTTACTGATAATAGCAATATCAAGTTCAAACACCTTCAAGCCAAAAGTTAATAAGGATTGTACTTTGTCTTCAAATTTAAGTGTTTGATCAGTCACTATATTGTGAAAAGTTCGCAAAAAGCTCAAGGCATACACTCCATTGGCTACAGGCTTAGTGATGCCTCAATAATAGCTCATGTTTGCTTATAAGTTTACCTTAAACGTTTTAAATTTGAGTTTGTTTGGCATGGATAAGCTCTGCGAGTTTTTTCACAACTTGTGGGAATTGCTCGGCGATATTGTGTTGTTCTGCTGGGTCTTGAGTTAAATCAAACAACAAATCTTGGCTATTGTCAGCCACCCGACCAGACCGACCAAGATTGTTCATGCCTTTACGAATATATTTCCAATTTTTATAACGCACGCCTGCTATTTCATTTTTGTAGCTGAAAAATACCGCGGGGTCTGCAACTAGCGCGCTAGGATTGTTATCCAAGCTAAACACAGGTAACAAACTTGTCCCATCTAACTCAAATTGTGATTGCTCAATACCAGCTAATTGTAAAACCGTTGGCACTATATCAATTGTTGAACTGACATAATCACTAACCTGATTTGCTTTAATCTGGCTAGGTAAACTAATAATGCCAGGCACACGTACCCCACCTTCGTAATTAGTGAATTTGCCATGGCTAAAAGGCTTGGCCGACCCAGCATGTGCACCGTATCCCAACCAAGGGCCGTTGTCTGAGCTAAATACAATTAGGGTATTGGCTAATTGGTTGGTCGTTTTTAGGTGGTTAATTAATTTGCCAAAATAATAATCAATTTCTTCAACTGTATCCCCATATAAACCACCTTTGCTTTTACCGTTAAATTCTTTACTGGCAAATAAAGGTACATGCGGCATGGCTGGGGTTAAATAAACAAAAAACGGCTGCTTGGCGCTATCAATAAACTCTATTGTTTTGTCAAAATATCGCTTGGTTAGTGAACTTTGCTCGGCTGGGTATTCAATAATTTTATCGCCTTCGAATAAAGGCACTAATTCTTTAATCCCTTTATTTTTAATAATCTGCCTTTTATTGCCCGCTTGTTTAACAATTTGTTGGTCAGCTTTAGCTTTGGTTAAATCGTAGCCATCGTTAAATTGTACCTGTGCAGCAAACTCTTGTTTATGGCCAATATACATATCATTGCTATACGGGACGCCATAGTAATAATCAAAACCTTGGGCTGTTGGTAGGGTGTTTTTTAAATCACCTAAATGCCATTTACCTATAGCCGCCGTTCGATAACCAGCTGGTTTGAGCATTTCGGCCAAAGTAACTTGTTCAGGTTTCATACCGGTAGAATCGGGAAAATATACGCCAGTAACACCATTATTTTTAGGCAGCTTGCCAGTTAATAACGCCGCACGTGATGCACTACAAACCGAAGATGCCACATAAAAATCAGTTAAACGCACTCCTGATTGAGCAAACTTGTCCAAATTTGGTGTATGAATTGTCTCTGAGCCATAACTAGACAAATCGGCATAACCTTGGTCGTCGGTAAACACCACAATAATATTGGGCTTTTGTTGGATAGGACTGACGCTATGTTTACTGGCCTCAACAGTCATATCTGTCGTGCTACAACTAGTCACTAGCAGCGAAAATAATAGTGGAGAAGTCAGTCTCAGTATTTGGCTAAACATATACAAATTTTCTCGGTTTTTTAATTATTGAGCACTTATTCTGACATACAGCTTGAGATTGTAGACTCGTAAACTATCCCTAGAACAAGGCCATTTGTATCTAACTTGTTACAATTTCAATTTACTACCAACCTAAGCCTGATTATTTGCGCAAATAAAAGTTTAACTGAATTTCACTACGATATTGACCACTGGTCACAGTATGCATTTTGTACCAAACACGCTTAGCTTGTGTATTAAACTTGTTGTTAGCTAAAACCCTTAAGTTCATGTTTTTATTAATCTATTCAATTTATTGGCCGATCAAAGACAAATTACCAAACAATAAAGATTGATAGTCACTCCTTTTTGTTTCCATTTCATTAACAATTCACTCATCAAATTTGTATTACAATAAAGATTAATAAGGGTTTATCCATGCAAAAACTTACAAGCATTTTTGCTACAACAGCTGTGGTTACTGCTTTGTTAGCCAGTGGTTGTGCTTCAACAGACAGCCAAAATAAATCGGCCACAAACAGCGAAACAAACAAAAGTTTATTATTAGAAGTAGCGCAAAAGCCCCCAATGGGCTGGAACAGTTTCGACGCTTGGGGTAGCCGCATTAACGAAGCAGATTTTCGTCAAACGGTTGATTTTATGGCTGAGAATTTACAGCCTCATGGTTGGGAATATGCAGTAATCGACTACATTTGGTGGAACCCTGCCCCAGGTGCGCACAATACTAAAGAAAACTACCGACGCCGCCCCGGTCATCCAAATGTTTTATTAAATGCTGACGGTTCGTTAAAAAATCCAGCAGAAGCGCCTATGGATAAATATGGTCGCTTGCAACCAGCTGTTGAGCGTTTCCCGTCAGCCGCCAATGGCAAAGGTTTTAAACCACTAGCCGATTATGTGCATAGTAAAGGATTAAAATTTGGTATTCACATTATGCGTGGTATGCATCGCCATGCTTGGTATTTAAACACACCTGTAATGGGTACTGACAAAACTGCACGCGACATAGCAAAATATAACGACCACGCAGGTTGGTTAAATAATATGTTTGGCATTGAATACCGCGCTGAAGGTGCGCAAGAATTTTACGATTCAATTTTCAAACAATACGCAGAATGGGGCGTAGATTATATAAAAGCCGATGACATGATGGGTCAATGTGGTGCACCTTTCCATAGCTATTACGCAGGTGAAATTGAAATGATGCGTAAAGCCATAGACAACTCAGGCCGCCCTATGGTGTTAAGTTTATCTTGTGGTGAAGCACCTATAGCACACGCTAAACATTTACAAGCAACTTCAAATATGTGGCGTGTTTCAGCTGATTTTTGGGATAGATGGGATGATCTAAAGCGTAGCTTTCAATTGTTAGATAAATGGTCACCTTTTATTGGCGACGGCACCTGGCCAGACGCTGATATGATCCCATTTGGTCGCTTATCACTAGACGATAGACCACATGGCAAAGAGCGTATGTCTAAGTTCACAACAGATGAAAAATATACATTGATGACATTATTTACCATGGCTCGCTCACCATTAATGATAGGAGCTGAACTGAACACAACACCAATTGACGAGATTAAAACCTTCTTTACCAACGACGAAGTTTTATACGTAAACCAAAACAGTACCAATAACCGCCAAATTATTCGTTACGACGAAGAAACCGCGAAAAAAGGCGCAAAAGAAAACGACTTTTATGCCGCTTGGTATGCGGAAGACCCAGCTACAGGTGATGTATTTATCGCGTTGTTCAATTTAGGTAATGAAGTGAAATCTGTTGGCTTTAACTTTGATATGGAAGATATGCGTGGCACATACAAAGTGCGTGATTTATGGGCGAAAAAAGATATAGGTACAGCCAAAGGTAAATTTGCACAAAACTTACCACCACATGGCGCTGGTTTATATCGCTTTAGCAAAGTCGCCGGTTCTTCAGACGCTTGGATTATTCCAACCGAAGAAAAAGCGCACGACAACCAATAACAGCGCTAAGTTAGCCATGTATTCGCATGGCTAACTTACTCCGCAGGCTAACTTGTTAGTTAATTAGGTATCAGCATGAAACACACACTTGCCCTTGTTATCTTCACCGTATTTGTATCTATAGCAACCACAGCAAAAGCTGCTGACAAAGCCAATATTTGGGTTTTGACTGATTTATCCGATCCCACAGACAGACGCGTTGGCGGTCATCCACAAAACGACCCAGACGATTTAGTTTCAATGGCGAGTTTATTGTTAATGGCCGAGCAATTTAACATCGCGGGTATTTCAATCGGCTCTACTGACAGAAAAGCTTTACGCAACCCAATGCCGTTTTTTAACGACATGTTCGTTAAAGCATATACTAGTGATATCAATAACTTAAAAGGAAAACATAACTACCAATCAAGCTTACCTGTTTTTTGGTCGAGCTTAACCAATACAGGAAAACCAATAGCATTTGAGCCAAATCAGACATATATCAATATCAGTCATCTAACAAGCATCCAAAAATTGGCAGACTACGCCAGTGCACATAAAGTGTATGTTTTAAACTGGGGGCCAATGACAGAAGCGGCCATTTTGGTAAAACACCTGATCAGCACTGAAAATTACCGCGCTTTGCAAAATATTCATATTATTTCACATTGGACTATGTCATATATCGCCCAAGGCACACCTGAAGCACCTTATAAAGTTGCCAACTGCACTGATGATGTAAAAGCTTGCCATTATTTGCATCAACAAGCATCAAGCAGACACGACCTAAAACTAACTGAATTAGGCTCTATTGGCCAAAGTGGTTTGGTCAATGGCTCTATCAAAAACTTATTGCCTGAAACACTCGAAAACAGCCAGCTTGCACAAATTTTCAACCGCGCAAAATTTTATTATGGCAAACCAGACCAAAGTGATGCGGCGACAATGTGGGTATTGGTTAAAGGTTTTGAGATTGGCTTAAATAACTTTCAGCACAATGGTCAACTAACCCAAGACCAAGAAAGTTATTACCAAAAACTGTTTTTACAAGAATCGCCAAAAATGATGGCAAAACTCATTACAGCCGCCAATAAACTCGCCGGTACAGCGCAAGATGAAACAAATGTTGCCGCAGCTTTTAGTTATGTATATAAAAAACACCAACATTATGAGCTCTACGCACCTTACCAAAACATGCAGTATTGGGTGAAAGATGCGAACGGCACTATAGTATTACAAGGCAACAGCAAACGTGGTAATCAGCAACTTGATTTGCCAATAAAAGCAGAAAAGTCGTACACAGTGACAGTACAATATAAAAACTGGCACAGTCATTATTGGTTGTAACTTCGAGTCTCAATATGAAAAAAATTTATTATTTTGCCATCGCATTGTTTTGTGGCATAACTTTGTTGGCGTGCAACAGCCTTAAACACACAGCACCTGTGGTTAAACTAGCGACCTACAATTATCATAATTTGCCTGCTGGCGTTCAGTCGGACAAGTTTTCCGTCACTGTTGAAAATTCTCCGTTGGTGTTATTACAAACCACCCCACCACCTTTTGAAATGTCGTTATCGATAAAACCCAAATCAAAAGATGGTGCTGAAAGTTACCGCAAACAAAAGCGTAGTTTTGCTTGGGGGCAATTCTCGTTCGATCTCAAACAAGGGCCAGTTAATCTTCAAATAACAAAACAAGATGCAAATTCAGGTGCGGTTACTGACATTATTATTCGCCCTAAACAACTTGAAAATATCGCCTATAAAATTATTAAAAAAGATTTAGTCAATCGTAAAGTTGAGCTACAAATACTCCAATCAAACCGCAAATTGTCGGTTGAATTTGTAGACGCTAGATATGCCAAAGAAAAAGACTTGCCACTAGATGCGCTGCTCATTTTTGCCGACCAAGCTGAATATATGGATTTAGCAGCCCCACCGTCAAAAGTATCGCACGAGACTTATTTGGTAGATGCAGCTCAAGGTTTTGACCGCAACAAAGCAGCACTAGCAAGCGCTGTATACTTTCAAGCGGGTACACACAATGTAGGTTTATGGTGGGTACCAGCTAAAGTTAAACATGTTTATCTTGAAGGCGGCGCATATGTAATGGGGTCGATTAACAGCGATCACTCAGGGAAAAATGGCCAATCTGGTTACATATTGTCAGGCCGAGGGGTAATTTCCGGTGAAAAATTTCCATGGCGAGCCAGTACTAAATCAGATGGCAAAGAAGCTTGTGTCGACCAACAGGGTTATTCAGCCGGTTGCCCAAGCGAAGGGGTAAAACCGGTTGATATCGACCAGAACGACTTTTTAGTTGAAGGTGTCACCTTAGTTAATATTCCTTTTTATGCCTTTAGTGTTCGCCCTGAATCTAGCTTTGCCCGCTCACAAGTTAAAGGCAAAGTACGCAACGTAAAATTAATGGGCATGTGGCGCTACAACAATGATGGTTTTGATTTGCCAGCGAATGTAGAACTAGATGATTGTTTTGTTGCAGCTATGGATGATGCATTTAAGGTTTATCACGACAATGTAAAAGTTAAAAACTGCGTTGTTTGGCAAATGGACAATGGTGGTATTTTTCAATTTGGTTGGTTTCCAAAAACGGTTGATGGAGCACTAATCGAGGACATACATGTTATTCATACCGAATGGACAGGTTTAAATAAAAATCGTGGTTTAGCTAATTTAACTGAACGCCCTGCCGGACATAAACGTCAGGGTTTAATTGAGAATATTCACTTTAAAAACATATATATGGAAGGGCCAGTTTCGCGAGTTTTTTATTTGCGCAATGAGTTTTATCCAAACCAGTCGTACGCCAATTGGACATTTGAAAACATTCATGTCGAACACATTCCAAGTTATCAGCAACTTGTTGATATTAAAAAACAATATGGTGGAAATGGTGATTTAAAACCAGACTTATTATTTAACGCGGTAGAAAGTTTAAGTGAGTCAGCGTCTATCAAAAATATTCGCTTTAAAGATATTTATATTTCAGGTGAAAAAGTTACCCAACAAAACGCAAGCACCACAGGGCGTTTTACTTTAACAGTTAAAGATGGGGAAGAAGTAAGCTTTGAGTAAATTCACTTTATTAGGCTGCATGCTTGCAGCCTTTTTGTTGCTGAGTGCCTGTGTTAAGCAAAACATACAATCAAGCCAAGCTAGTTGGCAAAACATACAAACGATAGGCACGCCACATCCGCGTCACGAAGCCACTTTTATTGAACTCAACGGCAAATTTTATGCACTCGGCGGCAGGCGTATCCAGCCAGTAAGCATATACGATCCGGCAAACAATAGTTGGACAGAAGGTGCTAAACCACCTTTTCAAATACACCATTTTCAAGCGGCTGTTTATAACAATAAAATTGTAATTGCAGGCGCTATGACAGGTGGTTATCCGAACGAAACTGCCGTTGCCAATATAATGTTTTACGATCCTAAGTTAGATGAATGGCAACAAGGGCCAGAAATACCAGCAGACAGACGCCGCGGTGGTGCAGGTGTTGTAATTAAAAACCACACTTTATATTTATTAGCGGGTATTCAAAATGGCCATGTAAATGGCTGGGTTAATTGGGCTGATAGCTACAATTTTAAAACCAATAAATGGCAAAAACTAGCGGATGCGCCACGCGCCCGCGACCACTTTCAAGCGGCTGAGGCGGATAATAAAATTTATCTAGCGGGAGGACGCACCACCTCACAAATAACCAAACAAGTGTTTTCGCTAACCATAGCAGAAGTTGATGTGTTTGATTTAACGACTCATAGCTGGTCGACCTTAAAACAAAAGCTACCAACACCCAGAGCAGGCAATGCAACTTTTAATTTAAACGGCCATATTGCTGTGTTAGGTGGCGAAACCGATCGCCCGACGCCGGCACATGCCGAAGTTGAAGTATATAACCCACAAACAAAAACTTGGTACAAGCTACCTAATTTAAACCAAGGCCGACATGGCACAGGGGTTGTTTATTACAACGATGCGTTATGGACTTGCTGTGGATCGGGTGCAAGAGGTGGTAAACCAGAATTGTTAACCACAGAAAAGTTAGTTATAGAAGATTAACCGCTAACTCTGCTGGATAACCACGCGCCTTAGCATAAGCTAGGGCTAACTCTGTTACTTGTTTTTCCTTACAAGCTTGAGTAACTGGGAAATAATGTTTATCCAGCCCATCACCGAGCTGATTTGAATCGACCAATCCGCCGTTTAGTAGATCACGTAAAATCGCATCTGCTGCATTTAATGCCGATGATGCTTTTACAATTTCAGCTCTAGCGTATCGCTTATGGCAGAAAGAAGCCGACATAGCGCGTAAGTCTGGATCTTCGCCCGGAATTTGTTGTGCGCCAAACATAGGTTTGCCATATACCTGAGCGGATAAAAATTCTGGGATAAATTGGCTGATATGTTTAATTGCGCCTAAGGTGCGCGACTGCACAGTCGCCGCTGGCCATTGGTGATATATTTTATCTAAAAAGATTTGTGGTAATTTAGGTTGTGCACTGTTGTTATTACTCGCTACCAAACCTTGTTCAAATAAGGTGATCTCTTTGGTCATCCCATGCAGTTGAAAATAGCCATTATGGTAAGGCGTTAGTTGTGCCATGCCTTGCGGTGTACCGCGCTCACCATAAAATAACACCTCAGGCCAAAGCCCCTGACACTGCGGCCAATGTGCAACATAGGCAGCTTTAAATTCAACCATGCGCTGCCTGTTTATATTGATCAGGTCGTCTATTTCGCCACTTTTAAAGCCACAGGCGTTAATCACATAATCAAAATCTAATTGTGAGGTTGCTTTTGTATGCTGATTTTCAATGGTTAACTGCCAACCGTCAGGTGCTACTCTAGGAGATATGCCAGTAACTTTGCTGGCTAGTTTGATATGGCAGCTGGCTAAATTTTGTTGAGCTAACTCGGCAATTGCCGCAATGCGAAATGCCGACCAGCCATATTCTTGGACTAATACCAGCGGAAATTTTAATTTAGACATATCAACATGCTTGGCAAACGCGATTAACCAATCGCTGCGTTTTGTGATTTTTGTCGGCAGCGGACTCTTGGCTAAAGCCTGTAATTGCGCTTGTGAGTACAATTCAAAATATTCGTCTGGTTCACCAAGTACTTTATTGCTTGCATCGTCTTTGACTAATTGGCTATATCTTTCACGCAGTTTGCTTAAACGTGGTAATAAATCCAACGGTTCGGTTTTTTCTGTTTTCGGTAAAGCAACAAGTGTTGCGCGCGCATTAATAGCTAACGGGAATACTTTTGCAGTTTCAATAGCTTGCTGCAGCAAGGTTAAACATTGCTCATCGGATATTTCTCGGTAAAAATTACCACCAGCATGTAAATGGCAAAAAGGCGGGCCATTAACTAAGGTATCCCCCTGTTCAATTACAGTGGTATCAATTCCGAGTTCAGAAAAACGTAAAGCTATAGTGGCGCCAGCAACACCGCCGCCAATAACTGCAACTTTAGCCGAAGGTTGGTTCATTCTCGTGTGCGATCAAGTCTAAATCGGTTATTGTAATAGATCTAAACCTAGTCACCAACAGTTAAAGCTTATTATCAGACTATAGAGCTAAATTAATATAAATTTAGCTCTATGTCCTGAATAAAAGCTTAAGATTGGCTGACTACCAACCAGTTATTGAGACATTTGGGTATTTTTTGAATCCATAACCCCTTATTTTTCTCGTGTTAAAACGACATTTTAAAAAGAGACAAACGGCCACTCGAAAACATTGTTAATAATATATTACATTATTTGAGGTATTTGGTTACCACCAACTACAGACAAAAAATTGATAAATAACAAAGAACCGAGGGAAAGATGTCAAAATTAAATTTAAACCGTTCACTTGTGGCCGCTACAGTTACAAGTATTCTGACCATGCCAAACATAGTTCAAGCACAAACTAATTCAACGGCAGAGCCAGCTGAAGTCATTCAAGTAAAAGGTATTCGTGGCAGTTTATTAAAATCAAATGATGTTAAACGCGAAGCGATTAATGTAGTAGATGCGATTACAGCGGAGGATATAGGTAAGTTTCCTGATCAAAACTTGGCTGAATCGTTACAACGTATTACTGGCGTTTCTATCGACCGACAAAATGGTGAAGGCACAGGTGTAACTGTGCGTGGGTTTGGCCCAACTTTTAACGCAGTGCGTTATAACAACCGCACGATTGCCACCACCAACACTGAACGAAATTTCGATTTTCAAATTATCGCGCCTGAGCTTTTAACCGGTGTTGAAGTGCATAAATCCCCTACTGCTGATTTATCCGAAGGTGGTATTGGTGCAACTATCAATATGCAGGCCGCTAAACCATTAGCTAGCCCAGGTACTAAATTAGTTATTTCAGCTAAAGGTACACATCAAAATATTTCTGGTAAAACCAGCCCACAGATTTCAGGTTTATACAGTACAACTTGGAATGACGATTCTATGGGCTTCTTGGTTGGTGTTTCATATTCAGATAAACAAAGCCGCATCGACCGATTCGATTTACAAGACGTTGGTTATGCGTCGACTTTTATCGATACCAGCGACGATGGTGTATCAAACGATAAAGTAAAAGGCCGTCATCCAAATAAACCAAATTTTACCGCTGAAGTTGAAGAGCGCGAACGCTTAAGTATCGCCTCTACTTTTCAATGGCGTGCAAGTGATGAACATACAATTACCCTAGATGCCATGCTGATAGATTTTGGCAACTTCCAAACTCGATATGGCACCCAATTTTCGCCTGAAGGCGGCACAGTAAGAACCAACCATGTACAAGATGAAAATGGCACTTTTGTAAAATTTACTGCGCCAAACAATCCGAATGATATTGAAGTTCGCCCATTTCAAGACGATACCAAAACCCATTTAATTGGTTTTAATTACCAAGGTATTTTAAGCTCAAGTTTGTCAGTTGCTGCGGATATTTCTTATTCAAAAGCTGAAAATGTGCATCGTGAAGATCAGCTAACACCAGGCGCTCGTTTTAACTATGAATTCGATGCAACCACTGGCAATAACATCCCAGACATCACAACGCCGGGCACAAATATGCAAGACCCAGCGCTTTTTCAAGCACACTTTGTTGGTTTGCGTGAGCAGCAACGTCAAGATTCAGTGTTAGAAGCAAGGTTTGATGCTAATTTAGATTTATCTATCGGCATACTTGAAACATTAGAAGCGGGTTACTTTTTGTCAGATAGGGAAAAATCACAGGTCGGTTATGTGAATAATCAAAACTGGTGTGGTTTAGGCTGTGGCAGAAATGCCGACAAATTTGATCTACCCAATGATTTGTTTAAACCTTTCCCATTTGATAATTTTATGTCGCAAGAGCCTGGTAATTTTCCACGCGCTTGGGCAACTTTTGATGCCGATGAGTTTTTAGCATTTGTTGAAGAAAATGCGCCCGACACATTAATAATGACTAAACAAGCTGGCCAAACCTTTACTACAGATGAAAAATCAAATTCGCTGTACGTAAAATTAAATTTAGGCGGCGAGCTTGCTGCTATGCCGTGGTCGGGTAATTTTGGTTTACGTTATGTCAATATCGAACGTACAACCTCAGGTGTGGCACAAGACATTCAGTTCAACTCAAGCACCATAGTTCACCAAGGCGGCTCTAATATCGCGTTTGTCGGCGAAGCTGAGCCGTTAACCGCGAAAAAAGACTTTGATACTGTGTTACCTAGCTTGAACTTTAAGCTAGAGTTATCCGATGAATTAATTTTACGCGCATCTGCATCCAAAGTGATGACACCGCCTGGCATGTCGCAATCATCTGTGCAAATGAGTACCAGTGGCATCTTCGAAAATTTTGTTATTAATGGCTCGAACCCACAATTAGAACCCTTCCAAGCTAAACAGTTTGATCTAGGTTTAGAATACTATGCTGACAACGGCAATGCCGTTAGTTTAGGTTTATTCTCAAAAGACATCACCACAGGTATTGAACAAAGTGTTACCCGTATCGATACTGGTTACGATGTGCCAACTTTAGGCCGATTGTTTGCGCTGGATAATCGTTATCAAAATACCGATGGCGGAAAAATTAGCGGTTTTGAATTAGCCTTGTTGCACAACTTTGATTATCTACCCTCACCATTTGATGGTTTGGGAATTCAAGCAAACTACACTTACGCCAAAAGCTCATCTAACGATAAAAAAGACCAGAGTGATAGGTTAGATAATTTTGCTTTACCTACAGAAGAAGGTGTCACTGGTTTTGCGAAAAATTCATACAACTTAATTGCTTTTTATGAGAAAGGTGATTTCGGTATGCGCCTAGCTTATAACAAGCGCGACCGCTTTATCTTACAAGGTGAAGGCGGCGGTGGCGACGCACGTTATGGCCAAGCATATGGCCAGTTAGATATGAGCGCGTCTTACGATATATCTGAAGATGTGGCGGTCTTTTTTGAAGGCACTAACCTGACTGATGAAGGCACAATTCGTGAACAATCGTACGGCCGAATATACAGTGTTGAATACGCTGGCCGACGTTTAGGCGCGGGGGTAAGAGTTAATTTTAATTAGCCATCAAATTGTTGGGCGCGGTTATGCGCCCTACAGCCTTATGTTTCTCGCCATAAACTCGCCTAGAATTGCAAAAATGACCATGAGTCCTATACTCAATGAAGTTATATTTTTGAAATTTCTTCCATGTCAGAACTTGAACACGAATATATTGCATTACCGATAAAATTTATCGAAGAGCTGAATTTGGCCAGTGATCTCGAGCAAACTTTGGCATGTATAGCCTCTTGGTGTTACTACATTTTCGACGTTTCGAGAGTGAGTATCACGCTATACAATGAAGACTCAAAAGCACTTACTGTATTTTCATTGGCGGGCAACACAGCTATAGAGCTTGGCACTGAAATGCCGGTTGACGGCTCTTTTGTTGGTCAGGTTTTTCAACAACGACAAGCCGATCTTTATTCACATAGCAGTGGCAAAAATTACATTGATACAGACGCGCTCGCGCGAAATGGCATCTTCGCTTGTTTTGACGTGCCCTTGATCAAACAAAATGTATGTTACAGTACACTCAATTTTGGCTTTAGTGATGAAGTAACTTCACAGTATTTTGATCAGCGCAGCGCCAGCACATTTGCCAACTTTCTTTCTGTATACATCTACATGCATTACAGTTATAGCCAAGAACACGATTTAGCGAGGAAAGATCCGTTAACTAAACTGCCAAACCGTCGTGCACTTATCGAAGATGCCAAACGTTTAATTAGTCAAAACGAATCAAATCTTCAATATTACCTGCTGCTTATTGATATAGATTATTTTAAAAATATTAACGACACCTTCGGCCATGATTTCGGCGATAAAGTGTTGGTTAAATTTGCCCAAGAGCTCAGTGGCTGGTTTGCCAAAGAGTCAGTGCACTGCTATCGCTTAGGTGGCGAAGAATTTGTCGTGTTAATTGAGAAATCACAATTAGACAAGCTAGACGATCAGCTAGAGTCTTTAACTCAATTAGAGCTTAATTTGGAAGAACAGGTTATTTCGATTTCAACCAGCATAGGCCTCTCTCAACTACAAACGAACGAGAGCAGCATAGCTAAAGCGCTCTCTCGCGCAGATCAAGCTTTGTACCGGGCTAAAGATTTAGGCAGAGGTTTAGTAATAAAAGCTGAATAACTATTTTTTGAACTTGCCTGATTTCAAGAATGTGATTACTTGTTCAATAACCTCTTTGTTTTTCATCATAAATGTATGTGTGACTGGCATAACCACATGGTCAGTCATTCCTTCTACCTTAGTACGCGCTACTGATACTTTTCCATCATCTGGATCTGGCAACATCTGAGAAAGAATTGGGTTAAAAGTTGAGCTGCCGGCAATAACGCCCACTGGATAGGTAACCGGGCCAAGCGTATTTGGAACACTATCTTCGCTCGTACCAAGCTGTAAACCTGCTGGTCCGTTGATTAATTTGAAACCCGGCAGTTTTTTAAGTTTGTCTACAACCTCACTTCCTTTGTTTGGTGGCCCCAGCATGACCACTCGACCTAAATTTTCTAGTTTGTTTTCACTCAAATATTTCCTTAAAACAATGCCGCCTAATGAATGCGTAACGAAATTGATCTTTTCAATGTCAGCGTCACCACATTGCTCAATTGCCTTAGGTAAATGAATTTGTGCTATTTTTTCAATTTTTAAATCAGTGGAAGGATATCCATAATTTAAAACCTCGTAGCCTTCGTTTTTGAGCTCTTCGGCTAACCTGTTCATTGAATTTTCAGTACGTGCCATTCCATGCAGCAACACAGTACACTCTTTAGCGAAAGCTGTGTTACTTGTGATTAATAGGAAAAAAACGACTAATTTTGTTTTCATTATTCCTCTCCTTATCCTGCTATAACACTTATTAATGTGGTTTTATGAGTGGCAATTCAATCCCCACACACGGGTAACTTTTACCTTGCAGACAAAACTGATAAACACTAGAATTGGTCAGGCCAATTAAATCAAGGAATAAATATGCTAAAAAGTTACCTAGTGCTTGCCGTTTTATTATTAAGCAGTTGTGCAAATACCAGTGTCGAAAAGAACAATAAAACTAATTTGCTTCAGTCTTTAGACCAATGGCAAAACGTCTACAATGATGGCGAAGCTAAGCTGGTTGACGGTGAAATTGAGCTTATCTCCAAACGCAATTGGTTTTACCTAACTAAAAAACAATATAAAAACTTTATATTCGAGGCTGAAGTTAAAATGCCATCAGGCATTAGCGAATATTACAACTCAGGTTTTATTTTCCGCGCACAAGTTAGAGACAAAGGTGACTTCCAAGAAGCTTATGGTTACCAAGCCGAAGTTGACCCAAGCGACAGAAAATGGAGTGGCGGTTTATACGACCAAGGCCGACGTGAGTGGTTAAACCCTATACATCCAAGCCGCTCTCACCCAGACGAAGATTTTAAACAAAATTTGTCACCAGATTGGACGGTCGCAAAATCGAACGCTTACAAAGCGGATGAATGGAATCAGTATAAAATTGAGTGTATCGGCTCAGAGATAAAAATTTACCTCAATGGTGTGTTAACCACACACGTAATTGATACTAAAGATGCACAAGGTTTTATCGGTATTCAACACCATGGCAGCAAAGCTTTTGCTGAAACTGGCGCTCGCGATAATGTGGTTAGATTTAAAAATATCGTGATTACTGAGTTATAAAGGATTATTTTTAAGAGTATTTTGCCCGATGAAGGTTCGGGCAAATTGACTCTGTTCAACTACTCAAACTAAAGCTTCATCTGCTACTTTCTGTGCCAGCATACTTAACTCTGCTGCTTTAAAAGTATGTGCTTGTTTCATCGCGAATTCTGTGCGGTTAATACAATCTAAAATCAATTGCCCAAAATAGGGAAAGTGCGATTGGCCGTAACAGTCAATTTCGCTTTCAGATTCTTGTGTCACTAAAAATATCTTAGAAACCGGTGCTTCGCGCGCAACATCCATATATTTTCTAATTTCAATGGTGCCTTCAGTACCAACAATAAAACTGCGACCATCACCCCAAGTAGCTTGGCCTTGAGGGGTAAACCAATCGACTCTGGTATAAAACGAACAACCATTATCTCCTGTCATCGAAGCTTCACCAAAGTCTTCTAATTCTGGTTTGTCCGCATTATTTGCATTGCGCACACGGGCAAAATTAATGCTAGCGTCGCTTGCGCCCGAGTAGGTTAAAAACTGCTCTACTTGATGCGAACCTATATCAGTTAAAATGCCACCATAACTGGCTTTTTCAAAAAACCATGCTGGGCGATTTTCTTTGGCTAATCTATGTGGCGCTAAGTTAATGACTTGAATAACCTTACCAATTTTACCTTCTGCGATTAATTCACCGGCACGCCAAGCCGCTTCATTGTGCAACCTTTCTGCGTAATAGACTGCATAGATGCGTTTTGTTTGTTGTTGTACTTGTTTAACTTCGGCCAACTGTTCAAGCGTGGTAAATGGCGATTTATCGGTAAAATAATCTTTACCCGCTTGCATCACTTGTATACCTATTTGCGCTCTAACATTAGGAATAGCGGCGGATGCAACCAGTTGCGTTTGTTCATCTTGTAGTATTTGTTCAAAGCTGTCGGCTACTTGCACACCGGGGTATTTTTCACAAAATGCAGCGAGCTTTTTCGCATCAGGTTCGAACACATATTTAAGCGTTGCACCCGCTTGTAATAATCCATTGGTCTGACCAAAAATATGCCCATGATCTAAAAACGCCACTGAAAAATAAAATTGATTAGGCTCAACAACTTTAACCGACTGACCAACAGGCGCATAAGTTGCGCCGTCTTTATGATTAACTTTATTACTCATGAATTATTTAACCTAACTTGATAATCATTGCGTAAACAACACTTGATAGCACTGCTGCTATACATAAAGCCATTGCTGCATTAAAAACTAGTTTGTTGCGTCCAACTGGCGTTGCATCACCTAAATAAGCTTTATTATTGTTTAACAGCGCCCAACCTATATAAGCGATAGGCAATAAAAACCCACAAATTGCTGAGGTCGGCACTACTAGGTAAGGGCCCATTTGTGACCAATAAAATACCCCAAGTACAGCAGGTGTTGGCGCAAGCAAAGCGAGCTTGTATTTGAAGCCATCTTCCGGCCAGTTAAACATAGCCGCTGCAGCAGAGCCACAACACAACATATGCATTACTAACGAGCCAACAGCCATGCCTAAAATGCCAAAGGCAAATATTAAACGACTAGTTACTTCGTCTAATCCGGCCGACATAAACATAGTGCCTGCTTGCATTGGGCTTAACTTACCTTGAATATCCATATCAGAGCCGAAAAACGCCCCAGCCGCTGCGATAGAAATTAAACTTGTGACTAAAAAATATGGCAGCACTAAACCTAGTGCAATATCGTAGCGCGCCAATTCGGCATGCTGTTTATTCCATTTTTTATGCAATAAGGTGTAGCCGTAAATAAAGGTCATATTGATACCAACTGCACTGCCTAGTGCCGCCATGACAACGGTAACGCCAGCACCATCAGTTGGCAGGGATGTCGGCACAAAACCAGCTAAAACCGCGACCCAGTTAATTTTACCGTTAAGCGCAGCGCTTATTACAACCCAAGCAAACGCAATAATGATCATACCGCTGAGTAATTTAATCCCAGTTTCAAATACTTTAACTGCACGGCCATGCGAGCCATAACTCCAAGCTGTATAGGCACATCCTGCCCAAACCAGCAAAGCTAAAATGAGTAGATAGATATCGTGATCTAACCCAGAGTCATTATCGACAGTAACACCTGTGCTAACAGCAATAATTTCTTCAAGCATACCTGCGCTTAAAGGGTAATGGGCAAAGCCCCAAATAATTGACGAAGCAAAAGCTGCAATCGCCCAGCCCCAAGCGAGATACACGCTGACGTGTTTTTTCATTGCTGAAAAAGGTTTAACTTGGGTGTGTAATGTTTGATGCGACAAAGCAAATAACATGATGCAGCCAATTATCATGGCGATAGGTTGCACCCACAATAATTCGTAACCAAAAGTAGCGCCTATGGTTAGAGAAGTAACCGCACTGCCACCACCTAAAGTCATAGCGCCTTGCAACCAACCCGGGCCACTTAATTTGACATAAGCAGGCACACGCTTAAACCATGGCTGTTGTGATAGAGCTTGTAAATTATCTAACGACATAAATTAATCCTTAGCGGTATGATTTGCTCATATCAACAGTTGCTTGAATATTGCTCTTAATTCGTAACTTAGAGGATGCGATTTTTCGCTCTAATTGCTGTTGGTAGGCTTGGCGATCTAACGGCAGTGACACCTGTTGATTTGTCCAACTCGACATTAAAATGCCATTAGCAATATCAAGTGATGCTAAACCCGCGTGCGCAGGTGTCATTAAAGGTTCGCCAAACAAAATAGCGCGAACAAAGTTATTCAAGATAATTGCGTGCTGGTTTACTTTATCATTGACAGTAACGTCAGTTGTTGCAACTTCCGGCATACCAAACATATCTGTGGTATTGCGGCTAAATGTTTGTGTGCTCTGTTTGTTGAGTTTTTGAATCAATTTGCCAGAGTCAAAATGTAAACTGCCTTTATCACCAATTACATCAAAACGATTCACACCTGGCGCTTCGCCGGTTGATGCTACAAAAACACCTGTCGCTTTGTTGGCATAACGAAAGTAAGCAGTCACTTCATCTTCTACTTCAATATCGTGATATTTACCAAATTCACAAAAGCCGTTAATGGCTACTGGTACACCACAAATCCACTGAAAAATATCAATGTTATGAATGCATTGGTTTACTAAAGCGCCGCCGCCCTCACCTTTCCATGTTGCGCGCCAGTCGCTTGCTTGAAAATAAATTTCGGGTCTAAACCAATTTGTCATAGTCCAATGAGTACGGGTAATCGCACCTAGCACACCTGAGTCAACTATTTGTTTAATTTTAACGTAATTGGCATCGGTTCTTTGGTTTAACATCAGGGCAAATTGGGTGCCTGGCTGCGTACTGGCAACTAACTTTTCACCTTCATACGCAGACAAACCTATGGGTTTTTCTAACAATACATGAATGTCTTTTTCGAGCGCGTATTGGGCAATTTCATAATGCGACATAGTTGGTGTAGCTATTAATACAGCGTTCACCAAGCCAGAATCTATTAATTGTTGGTAGCTGCTAAAGTGCTGAACGCCTGCCAACTCATTTTCTGGTTGCTGACGCGAACATACAGCGGTTAACTGAATATTTTCAACTTCACCTTGCAGAATATTGTTTATGTGTTGTTGCGCGATATTGCCTAAACCAATCACACCTAACTTGACTATGTTTGCATCCATTTGCTTGCCCATTAATTAAAATTGTCTTGTATTGTTTCTGTGGTAAACGGCTGGTTTTGTTGCGCTGTTTGTTGACGCACTTTGGTTACTTCAGTGCTCTCAACAGCACTACTGCTATTGTTCCAAGCATTACGAATATAAGTGGCGATATCTGCCAAATCTTGATCGCTAAACTCACTATTACCGGCAAGCCCAGGCATAGACATAGGCGAGTTATAAGCTTGACCATTCACTGTCATAGGGCCGGTAAAACCGTGCAACAATATTGCCGCCAACCTAGCACTCGATCCCACAACCCATTCACTCTTGTTAAGTGGTGGCACAATGGAGCTACCTTCACCATCTTTACCATGGCAACCAAAACAGGCGGCTGCACCTTGATAAAAACCTTTCCCGCGGTTAAAACTCTCTACTTGAGATTCAGATAAATGCGCCATTGAATTATCAACCGATTGAACATTCATAACTGCTCTGATTTTATTAGCACTTTGTTCTGATATTTGCTGACCTTGCTCAGCTAAAAAAGCGGCTTCGGCATCCGCCAGAGCGGCCAAGCTAAAGTCAGATAACGCGAATTTATTGATGATGTAAGCCAATGCAGCCCAAGCTTTATGAGTACCACAAGCCAGCTCTAGTGCATTTTTACTTTGTGGATTTACAACTAAAGCTTGTTGATACAACCACTTTTGAATGTCAGCGTTAGTTGGTAATTTTTCGGCAAGTCGGTATACAGTTGCTAAAACTTTAGGCTGGTTCGATAAAGCGGCCTGTTTTAACACAGCAAAATCAACCACACCTAAACCTTCTAACGTCCAGAGTGCGTTTATTTTCGCCAATGGATTATCACTGCGGCTTGCAAGCTTTTTCAACTCTGGCACTAGCTGCTGGTATTGCTGCATAACAATTATTTGTTTCGCCATATCTCTGTGCCAACCATTGTCGTGACCGAGATAAGACACTAGCTCTGCAACTGCAACTTTATCTAAATAGTTATTTCTTTTAACGGCTGATTTTTTATGTTTTAAGCGATAAATGCGCCCAATATGCTTGTTGCGCTCTAATTCGCGCATAGTTATTTGTTGGCGTAAATAAGTGGTTAAATAGGTTCGATGCTGAATAATACCGTGGTAAAAATCAACGAGCGTGACTGTACCATCAGGTGCATTGTAGGCATTAACCGGCCGAAAACGTTCATCGGTCGAGGCGAGAATTTCTTGTTTCTCAAATAAATTTTCACCAGCAACCACACCATCTTGCTCCAAAATGCGCGTCGCCTTAACTAAATTAGCCGCAGGCTCAGCAACTAAGCCTATACCATAATATTCTGCTGGAAATTGGTTACCTCGATAAACTAACGGCCCACAAGCCGCAGTGTGGTGACGTAAACGATACTTTTCATCCAGCATACCTTCTAGATAACCACGATTAATACCTGGGGTAACTCGAACTGGGTAAATATCAGTTGTACCAACCACTTGACCTAAAATAGCTTTGGGAAATTTATGTTTTGGATTACGAATGGCAACATCCGGCAAAAATGACGTTGTTAGGATAGAACTAGAATTAAAATTGAAATAATGACGGCCATAATCATCTTGGCTAATGCCCCACTGCCCTCTATATTCAGTACGCGCTCTAACCATTTTCCATAAATGATTG
Organism: Catenovulum sp. SX2; assembly: GCF_052056295.1. NCBI lineage: Bacteria > Pseudomonadati > Pseudomonadota > Gammaproteobacteria > Alteromonadales > Alteromonadaceae > Catenovulum > Catenovulum sp. SX2. The sequence continues at coordinate 117,447 of NZ_CP182494.1, read as the reverse complement.
CGATATATCTCCTCGCCACCAGCAGGAATATCAGCGGTTAAAGGGTAAGGTCGATATTTAATCTCAGATTTAGCGCTGTAGTACCAATTATCTAAGCTATACAACAAACCATTAGGTTTGTGTTCTACATTGCCACCTGCAGCATATTCGCCATCGATAACCTCGGTTTGACCAACAGTAAATTTATCTGATTTATGCGAAACTTCAGTAAAGTACAATTTTTGCTGGTCTGCCCATAAAATGCCACCTTGAACAAAAGCCAGCGCTCGTGGCAACAGCAATTTTTCTAAAATAACCTGACGCTCATCCATAACACCATCATTGTTTTTGTCGCGCAATACTACAATTTGGCTTTCATGCTGCATTTCTCCGTTTGCTTCTGCATCTGGCATAAATGTAGTCATTTCCACTACCCACAAATTGCCCGAGGCATCGTATTGCACAACCACCGGATCAAAGACTAGCGGGCTATCTGCTATGACTTCTAGCGCAAAATCATCATGCAGTACAAATGAGTTAAGTGCATCTTGGGTATTTAGAATGGGCGCAGGGGGAATAGCTTCCCTTGGCACAACTTCTTGCATATTGTGCCCTTCTCTGTCCCCTGGATTTTTCTCGCTCATTTGCTGTTTATTGTTATCCGTCGCATCCGCAGCAATTGAATGAGTTGTTATTCCTGCAAAAACAAAAGCGAACACCAGCTTTAATTTAGAATTTTTGTTAGTTAAAAGCATTCCGACTCCACATTGGCCTGACCAATTTATTGTAAGAGCATTTAATTTACCGAGTCAACTAAGAATTAACCTAGCGTTTAGCTAAATTTAAAATGGTCAGGCCATGTTGGTTTTAAACTAATAATTATTTAGGCATAATAAGCTTAGTTGCTTTTTACGTTTAATCGCCAGTTATGGAAAATTCCCAAAAACGCTTATATATCCAAATTGCTACCAAGTTAGCCGCAGAAATATCTGCTGGTGAAATAAAACCTGGCGAGCGATTTCCGTCAGAACGAGATCTTGCAGCTAAATATAATGTAAGTCGCTCAACCATACGCGAAGCAATGATAGCTCTAGAAGTTAACCAAGTGGTTGAAATTAGAACTGGCTCAGGCATTTACGCATTAGAACCTATAGCCGCTAACCCAATTGAATTGGCCGACGAATTCCCTAGCCCGTTTGAAATATTAGAAACTCGGTTAATTTTAGAAACCGAAGCGGCCAAATTAGCTGCAACTCGCATCAGCAACAGCGAATTGCATGAGTTAATGCAATTAACCACAGCCATGCAAGTGGCATCGGAACAAGGTGATATTGCCAAAGCGGAAAAAATCGACCAAAAGTTTCACCTAACTATAGTACGAGCAACACGAAATAACGCTTTGATTTCACTCTATGAATGGCTGTGGCAGGCACGACAAACATCAGTCGTAAACAAACAATTTCACCATAAACTACGCCAAAACAATGCTGATGCAGTATTAGAAGAACACCGCAATATGCTAAATGCGCTAATGCAGCGAGATGAAGAATTAGCAAAAACAACAACTATGCATCACCTAAAAGAAGTTGAAAAACGCTTGGCGACAGATAGTTTTAGCTAAAACATTTGGCTGGGTGTGCAGCCAAATATTCTCTGTTTCGCACAGGCATTGGCGTTTATTGATGTAAAATATGATTGACTTTAATTTCAAATCGACTAAGTTTTTGAAATTAATTATTTTTTATTCATGAGTTAGCAAATTTACAACAATGTAGAAAGCGCAAATTCATGGTAGATAGCTGTTAGGTTTACATGAAAGTTGAGAGTTCAGCGAAAATTTATCAACAAAAAAGGGCTAAGTTTTTACCCGTTTTGAAAACTTGCATTGCTGTTTTTATATTTGTTGTGTTATTTCACTTAATTTCTAAAACTGAGCAAGTTTGTTTGTTTTGGTTGGCTTTTACCTCGGTTGTGATCGCGATATTCATTCAAATGGTATTTAACACCTGTCCTAAGTGCGGTACGGCTCAATTTAAATATCTAAACTATAATGGTAAGTTGGTTAGGGGACAGTGGTGGGAGTTAAACCCTGACTCATGCCCAGTGTGTAACGAAAGGTTAAAGTAAACCATACAATGCAATTATGAAGGCTTTAGCTTCTATGATCACGATACAACCATATTACAAGGGCGTAGAGCTAGAGCTCTTTAACGTATTTACTTCGGCAATTGGAGATGTCTGCAGTAGAGATTACACCCCTGACCAGATACGTGCTTGGATTCCATCAGAGTATAATGCTGAAAAATGGAGAGATCGGGTAGAAGGTATAAAACCATATATTGCAAAATTCAACGGTAATATTGCAGGCTATGCAGATATCCAAAGCGACGGATATATCGACCACTTTTTTGTAGGTTCAATGTATCAGTCAAAAGGGGTTGGGAGTGCGCTAATGGCCACTCTTTTAAAGCATTCAAACCTAGATCGTGTTTACTCTCATGTGAGTATTACCGCGAAACCCTTCTTTGAAAAAAATGGTTTTGTAGTAATTAGAGAAAATACGGTATCTATGCGTGGCGTAAAGCTAAAGAATTACATAATGGAACGTTTGGCAGCGTAAATGCTAACAAGTGACACATACAGCGAAGAGCAAGGCGTTTTTAGTGGACATGTATATCTTTGAAATATTTCTAATTATTTTCATACCATTAGGTACTTACTTTCTCAATATCTGGCGAAAAAGTATCAGCGGTATAAAGGTGTGGCCAAAAATAGCTTATTCTCTTGTATCACTTGTAATGGCAGGTACACCGCTAATCTATATTCGTAGTATCGAGCCAAATCACACTGCTTTGGGTGTTGTGCTGGCTGGTATAGCATTCTTTTGGTTTTCAATAGTTGGCTCGCGCAAAGCAAACATATAACAAGCCATAACGAATGGGACGCAAAAAGCTTGGCTGCGTGAAATAATTCACTGCCAAGCTTGCGCTTTTTGCACATATTGACTGCCAGATTTGATTACCACCCGTTTGTCGAATCGGACAGCCCAAGTTAATAATTATTCAGCTAGTTAGTAATTAACCTAAATCAATTAATTAACTGAAGTAAATTTCCACTTAGTTCTATCGCCCGTCCAAGTGTTTGGCCCTAACTGAAACATGGTGCCATTTTCGTTAAAGTGAATGCGCAGGCCACTGTCTCTATGAATAATTCGGCCGTATTCACCTTCATCAATAAACTTCCATTGATATTCACTGCCGCTTGAAGTTGCAGTGTACAAATTAATATCAAGGTCGTTTTCTGAGCCTAAAACTTTACCGGTTGCTACGTGAACAATTTGAAACCATTCGCCATCTGTATGTACCACTTGCCATTGAAACCAAGTACCTGTGCCAGTGCCTAATATGCAAGTGTCAGAAGATGATTGATAACGTAATCGATTTAACGAAGCAGCATGGTCAAGGAAATAAGTACCTTGCGCTACTGCAGCATTACTGCCAGTTGTAATTTTAAGAACGCTGTTATCTGTAGCGCCCGCTCCTTGGAAAAAAGTACTGCGGTCAGCGTTAGCTAAATAACTAGCGCTATGTTCAAGTACTTTAAAGTTATTAAATACCACATCTTCAATCACTATATTGGTGGTTGGGTCAATTACACTTTTGCCGGTAAAATCACCATAAACAGTGGTATTGTTAAAAGTGACATTGCGTATTCCCGGTGTACCTTGGTGCTTGGTTGGATCGTACACTGAATTACTTAAACGACTCGATTCTTTTAAATTGGTTATGCCAATTATGGGGCCATAGATTTCAGTGTTGTTAAACTCGATATTTTTACACTCTGAGTAAGGCCCCATTTGCGATGCCAGTACCCCATTGTTATTGCCTAAACCCGACCATTCAGGTCGATAAATAACATTGTTGTTTAGTACGATATCACCCGAATCAGCCACATTTTCCCATCCACAAGTTACAATAGCCCCATTGTAACTTTGATAAAATAAATTACCTTCAGCCACAATTGCGCGAGTATATAAAGCATCGTCTACTGCGCGAATAAAGTTGTTTTTAACTAGCGTGCCATTGCCCGGACGAAATGCATCGTTATTGCCATGCCAACCCCAAATTTTTACGTTTTCAATAACAGAGTCGCTACGCATCACCACACCATGCCACATGATGTCGGCAATAATTAAACCACGTAGTGTTGCGCGATCACCCAAAATTGCCGCTTCAAACATGCCGGTGCCGCTGTTGTTATTTTGATCTGGTTTCCAATAAGGCCCTGTATTTGGTGTGTTTACTGGATTGCGGAAATCACCACCATATAAAACACCGCGACCATAAACTAAAGTATCATCACCAAGACCACCGCCAGTTGCACGTTCAATATAACCTGTGACTAAAGCACGTGGATGCAACCAAATGGTTTTGCCATTGTTTGCTGGAATTGCGCCTTGCGCTTGATGATTTTTTACATCGTGAAAGCCACCGCGGAAAACAATAATGTCTGCGTTGTACATATCTTGGTAAGTTGTTGAGCTGTCGTAAACCACTTTAGTTTCGCCCGCGTTAGCAAAAGGCTCATCATTATCTGAATTTAATTCATCCGCAAAAATGGCCAGCGGACGTTTAATCACCTCAGTGCCGTTATAAGTGTTTTTATTACTTGCCACAGCAAAATTAACCAATACATATTTAGGTTGATTAAGAGTGAACTCTATTGTGTTGTTATCAATTTTAATTGGCGTTGAGTCAGCGTTTACAACCTCGACATTAGCTGCGCCAGACGACACATTTTCACTAATGGTATTTTGGTTTTTCGTAACCCGAATGGTTAATGCCCCTGCATTTGTATCGAACGAAAATGGCGTAAAATGAAAAGAACGATTTTTATAAACACCGCCGGTATTACTGGTAATTAATTCGTCTTGGGAATCGTTGCGTTTTATATGTAGCGTTTGCCAACTCCCCGCGCCTTGTTTAACTTGAGCTGTATAAACGTCTGAATTAGCGAAATTTGAACTGCCCGGTGCCGGTAAATCAGGAATGTTCATTTGTGCCTTAGCAACAAATGACATTAGAAATACCAAGCAAACAAGCATTAAGTGCTTTAAGCGCATAACATGTCACCTCATTTTTATGTGTGTAAGTATTAGCTAAATTTATTGTTAGCCTGATTTGGTGTTGCGGGTACATGCTAGAAAAAACCGGAGATAACGGGTCAATCAATTCGTCTCAAATTGAAAACAATTTGTTTAATTTATGTAATAAAAACTATCTTTTAGCTTAGTGAACGACTATTCAGGAATATGTCAGTTTATTATTAAGTAACTGATATTTTTAGCTTATGTTATATTATGCGGCGCAATTTTTGCCATGCAGCAGATGCCTCGTCATTTGCCAATTCGCTTTAAATAAGGACATACACTTGAAGAACACTATAATTTTTTCAACTTTAGTTGGTTTACTCTTGGTAGGTTGTAATGACTCAACAGAAAATAACAACGACGAGTTCGAAGGAACTTGGGTTGGTACCAAGGTGACAGAGCTAAACAATTCTTTTGACAACTTCATTGCTACTGGCTCATCGTCAGCCAATATAGTTTTAGTAATTCGTAAAAATTCCGACAATCAACTAGAAATAGCCAACTGCTTGTCATCTTTTGAACAAATAGAATTAACAGCAAACACCTTTGAGCTTGGAGAAATTCAATACACATTGAAGAGTGACATTTCAATCTCGGGGCGTTACTTGAAAGATGAAATCGAAAACAATGGCGATCGCTATTACACCTCAGCCACTGTCGAACTAACTAAATACAGTGATAGCATCGAAGCATTTGGTGAAATGAATATTGATTGGATAAACCCTGAACATCATCAAACAAATAGCGGAATTTATTGTGTTGAATTTGGCACGAGTTCGTTAGACACGACTAATGGTCATAGCCTTAGTGAACAATACGTGTACACAAGCGATGGTCAGAGTTCGAGTCGATTTACTCAAAGAACAGGCGCACAAAATCGGATGCATATTTATGTGCAAAGTGGCGACAATAGTCTTTGGGATTTTGACGATAGCAGCAATGTTGATAAGTTTTCATTAGATATAGATGAAGTCAACGCTACTAACCTTGACGTTTATTTCACTCTAGAAAAATCTGGATTAACCACTCAGCCAATTGGTGAAGCGAGTGGAACATTGAAAATTGACTTACAGTAAAGATTAAAGCCACAACAGACTGTTATGTGGCTTTTGAAACTTTTTGGCGATATGGTTCAAATTGTTGCGATTAAGATTCTATAGCAGAGTAAATCCCTTCGGTGCTATCGGCTTATTAAACTTGTATAAGTTGACATAAATAACAACAGGCTTCGGCAAACCTTTATATGAAAGCTCGTATTGATCAAGCAACCCACCACCAAATGGCATCGAAGGATCTTCAAACGGACAACAACTACCTAATCGTTTAACTTGCACAGCTTCACCATTAGGACCAAGAAGACTCTGAAAATATTCGATATGCGCTCCCTCATATTTGGTACCACGTAGGAAACCACCCAATTCAATTGGTTTATTTTCGCTATACCCATATTCAGGGTCTGAAGAAGTCATTTCCGACAAACCAGTTGCAACAGGTTGTGTACTTGTTGAACTACAAGAAGCTAAAAAACCGATAAAAGCTAAAACTAAAATATTCTTTAACATAATTTTCCCTAATATAAAAAACTCACACCAACATATAATATAGTGCATGTTAAATTCTTGACCGATATTAGCCAATCGAATCCACTATAGATTTGATTTTAATCGAGATTTGAATAATACAGCATCAGCTAATAATAATGTAGTTGAAGTTTATAAACTAGCCATCAATCCGACGTATTTGTGCTTCGACTTCTGCTGGCAATTTCTTTACATGGCGAATTTTCATATCTCGGTAATAAATTTCAGCGGCTTCTGATTGAAATTGAATTTGTCCTGAGGTTAATGGTTCGCCGGTTTTTGTGTGTAGATTTTCAACAAACATCACCACTTCACCATTTACCATATGCACAGCTTCATCACCAATTGCATATAGCTCAACCGTGTTCCAATTGCCAAATGGTGCATCGTTTTCAATGTAAGCATTGGTGTAACGTGCACCTGTGATCACATTGTCGCTATTTGGGTCGTAATAATATAAACCACTGTCGCGTTTATCTGGTTTATTGCTGCTTTCAACTTGATAACCACGATATTGCCCACGAGGGCCTTTTAACCCTAAATAATCACCTATATCACTTTCTTGAATTTGATATTCAAGGCAGGCTTTCCACGTATGCCAAAATACGCCATGTTCGCCGGTGCAATGGTACAACAAGCCGCTGTCGCGCTTAGCGGTTAATCTTGGTTCCCAACGCTGCATGCCCCATTTAAATTGAAATTTTAGATGATAATTACCGTAGCTTTTGAGGGTATTAATACCTGCGTATATTTGACCTGACACTTTAATAACTGGCTGGCCATCTTCTTCAATGACACTAAATATTTTAAGCGGATCGTTATTCAGCCCCAGCGGCGTGCCTTTGGTTACATCGTCACTTTGAAAAGTGCCTGCAGGTAATCCCTTTACACTAGAGTGTGGTATACCGCCCCAAAATTCGAACTGGGAGAGATTTTTATCTATTAAATAGTGCCATTCGGATTTATCGCCAGCATAAGCTGGCAATATCAACAAGCCGGTTAACAAGCATAGGGGCTTTTTGATTTTAACTGTCATAGTTAGCTTCCTTTGTTAGAGTTGATCAAATAATAACTATTTGCTCAACTCAACAAATGACCTGCTGTACCAGAAGTTAGCACTTGTTGTTTTAATTAACGCTTAGCGACAGATTGCCTGCTAACTATTTGAGGTAAAAATTTACGCTGTTTTTCTGCTATGCTGTCGCTGTTTTTGGTTAGTGCCATGGTTGCGGCTAAAACAGCCGTTATAGCTTGCTTCGTGCGAAACCCAGTGGGATGACTTTGTCACTATGAATGCCTGGTACGCTGATAACTCAGATTATCTTGAAGTTAGTTACAAAGTATTTAACAGTTCTCAGCCAGTTTTTACGCGTTTAGGCAAACCATAGGCACTCAAATGTCGCTACCATACCACAAAAAAATCGAACTAAAGTTCTAACTATCAAATTAAACTCAATTACTATCGACAAATTTCACTATAAAATTCGCTGTTTTTCAAAACACAAGGTAGTGCAAAATTGATCTTGCTGCAAAAATTACTATCCCTGTCACTTATAGCTATCTTAGTTTCAGCATGCACTAGCGGAGCCAGCACGGAAAAAGAAAATTCATGTACAGCGAACTGCGACATCGATGAAACTGTTTTGCCGATGCAAAGTCATACGAGCATAATTGCCCAATACTCAGGCGTAACCAAAGCAGCGACAATTGACCATAGTAATTTTTTAACTACTACGCACAAGATTTTATATTGGCAGGATATGGCTTTAAATTTACTCTATGGCCAGTCTATTTTGCCACAATACCAACTGCCCGAGCATATACTTGCCAATTACCAACAAAGCTCCCAAACATGTAGTAAAGGCGAAAGTCACAACCCTTTAGCGCAGTTGAAAGAAGGCGACAAAATTGCCCATTATTATACTGCCGGCTATTCAGGCTGCGATTCTCACTTTACATCAACAACAGGGTCAATGAATTTGCGACTCGTCGGTACCGATGTTGAAAACGGCTATGTAAATCAAATTCAATTATCATCAAATGATGGCTATACAGTTACCGATTTAACCACGGGTAAAAAATATCAAGTATCTGGTTTTCTCGAAGAAAGTGTCTATTCAGAAAGCTCTACTATGACTTTTCTGTTCACAGATAGCGACACACAAGAACAAGTGTTAATTGAAAATTTTTCCTACCCATCAAACGCAGTCACCCCTACAACGGGGACAATTTATTTTAGCGACTTAGGTAGTATGGCAATTGACGGAGTTAATACATACTCTGGCAATAATAAACTTAATATTGCTCATGGCCGTATTCCAGAAGCCATAAATGTAGAATTCGAGCCACTGAGTCCAAATTTCGACAACTACTACGGATTAATCGAAAGACTTGAAGGACACCCTTCAGGGCTAGGCAGCTCAAACCAAGCGAGCATACGCTATGAAAACTTCACATTTGACAAACTATCAAATAATGGCCCAACCAAAGCTACTTGCGTGGGTTGCGGTGGAATTTTTCCGACAGGGTATACTTTAACAACCGAAGTAAATCACACTAAATATTCAGACTACGACCCAGTAAGAATAACTTGGTCTGTAATAGATAGTAACGAAGAAGTCGTTTTCCAAACGAATAAATTAAATCAGGAATATAACTTTGAAACTGATGGCCAATATAAACTTAAAATTGATTCAGAAGACTTAAACGGTAACCAGTATTCATACTTCGAATATATATTTATTGGAACAAGATTAGAAGGTACAGAGGCAGACTCATTAGATTCACTTCGCTTTGATACAACACAAATATCCGACTTTCCAGTTACTTTAGCTTCCCTAAATGAAATTTTACCAGATCATCAAATGTTTGAGCTTGTTAGCACATATGGCGAACTGATGTTGACAGATAACGGTCAGTTACAACTAAACAGAGCCTTTACATCACCAACTGGCAAAGCTGATTTTGCCATCCGTAGTGTAGCTCAGGGCGCCGAGGTTATTTATATAGGAACATTAACAACAAAAATATCAATTTTAAACACACAACATATTAACTTTGGTTTTCCGTATAGACCATTTTCAGGTCCAAATTATGATCATTACATGTACTCAGAAAATGACAGTGTACAATTATTTTCAACCTCATATGACCCTGATGTTTTACGCAAAGAATTGTTTCTAACGTCCGTTGAAAAGGGAAAACTAACCACAAAAATAGTCAACGAATTAGAACTAGCCCTCCCTACTCATCAGCTGTACAACAATAGTGTCGACCTAACCGGTGATGGCTATAGAGACAGACTAACAGATTCAAAAATTTTTGATTTGACAATAGAAACCAGCCCCTCTTGGACTCATTCATGGGGTGGTGATTTATCATACTGTGATCTGGACAATGATGGAGCGTTCGAAGCGATAAAAAAACAAACCTTGTACGATTGGAATAGTGGTACCCCCGTCATTATAAAAATGAGTGATAAAACCATCCCCTATCGAGGTTTTGTTGGTGACGCATTAACGGACAATTGTTCCAGCATCTTGTCAGCGGAGTACATAGACAACACAGTTTTAATCAGCCAAAACCAATATATTAATGGTGAAATGTCTGAAACATCGAAACAATCCCATCCTAGCCAACCGCTAGTGGACTTTAAGGTATTTCAAAATGTGCAGTTAGAAGATCAATCTAGCCTACAAAAACTTCTATTTGCCAAGGCAACCCAAGATGATGGAACAAATAGTTCGCTTTGGTATTCAATTGGATTAAATCAAAGCACGACCAATTATCAAAAGATAGACGTTGTAACAGATTTAGGAATTAAACTCTCTGCGGAATACTCAACTCCCATCACGAGTTCTGATTTTGATCAAGACGGTATCAACGAAATTATCTTCACGCACGAAATATCAAACAATGATGAACTAGGCTCAAATAATCTGTTACAAGGCCTTACTGTAACAGTTGTGGCAAAATTTGAAGACAACATTTTCACGCCTATTTATACGAGTGATTTAATCATCAAAGACCCTGAAGCTTACGAGTTTAACGACAATCAATTCACCTTGGCGTCCCAGTCAATCGAAATTACCCAAAGTAGAAATAGCCGAACCATCATAAATTCTCGTGTTGTACCAACATCAGATTCGTTATCAAATAGACTGTCCTTATCTGAAGGCGATTATTATCAACTTACGCAAGAAAATATCAGCTACTTTTCCAAAGACGATCAGTTAGGTTGGACACATAATTTAGAAACTCCCGAAAGTGGGTACAGCGGAGTCAATGCCAGGTTACTTGGCAGTTATGAAAATATCGATGTTATTCAGTTTAAATCTGATTTTCTTGTAATAGATAAAATGAAAGGCAAATTACTCGTTTCAGTAAACGATCTATATAGTAAATTTGAAAGTGGCAAAATTATTTTGTCCCCTGATTTCTCTAATAACGGACTATTATTTATTAGCCCGAACCACAAAACCTATCAAGCTTCTGATTTCGACTCAGTTAAATTTCCTACGGGCGTTTATTCATTAGAAAATGGCGAATTGAATATATTACCCTCATGGAGGGACAATGGTTTTAGTCGATTTGGTGAGGGGCTATCATATTACTCTTGGGTAGATGTTAACCTCGATGGTCAGCACGAAGTTGTAGCTTTCTCGCTAACCAACAATCTTAGAGCTTATACAGCAGATATAAACTCGGCCGCGATCACTATGTACCCTAGTGTACTTGCACAAAACCAGACAACAGTAGCTATTAATCTATCTGAGCAGAGTGAATGTTTTGATTCAGCTTGTCGATTGTCTGTTACTTTAACCGACGTTGAAGACACACAATACATAACCGCCGTCGACAAATTGAGCCATCAAGTCGTTTGGCAGCACCCAACTAATCATAGTCTGAGACAAATTATCGTAAACTCAGTCGGTAAGCTAATCGGGATAACAACTTACGGTGGTGCAATTCTTTATGAGTTTAATTAACTTTACCAATGCCAGAGGTTGAACCTGTAACTAAGGCAACCCTTGATATATTTTGTTGATAACAATCCATTTTATTCCGCTTCAAACTATTTAGTGTTTATGTAGCTTCTGGTAAATTTTACAAGCATACCTTTGTCAGAAACTTGTGTACATTCGCAAGAGCTTGTAGGCTCACTGAAAAGATGCAACTAACCCAAGTGAACAAATGACCCCAGCAATTAATTTGGCTAAAAAAGCTAAAATTTCGCATACGATCCACGAATACCAACATGATTCTTGCAGCGAGTCATATGGCTTAGAAGCAGCTGAAAAGTTGGGGATAGATGCAGCGCAAGTGTTTAAAACTTTAGTGGTGTGTTTAGACAACAAACAACTTGCGGTTGGTGTTGTACCTGTTTCAGCTATGCTCAGCATGAAACAAATTGCCCAAGCAGCGGGTGCGAAAAAAGCGGTCATGGCTGATAAAAATGATGTTGCACGCTCAACTGGATATGTACTTGGTGGTGTTAGCCCGTTAGGCCAAAAGAAACGTTTAATCACTATTATTGATGCTTCCGCACAAAACTACACCAGCATTTTTGTGAGCGCCGGTCGCCGCGGCTTAGAAATAGAACTCGCAGCAACCGACTTACAAAAATTAACCAATGGAAAATTTGCCAATATATCCGCTGACTAGTTAATAGTTTTACAATTGTAGCCATAATTCAGGCCTATCCAGCGGGGTGGCCTGATGTAAATTAGGGTTAGGAATACGAATAACAGTTCTGGCCGCTAAATTAGCTTTATCTAAAGCATTTTTGACATGTGGCGCGTTATAAAAAAGTTGATCAAAACTGCCATCGGCTATCGCTGTTTCTAACCCTCGTTCGATTAAATCACGCAAAGCTGCATTGTCTTTCGCGACAAAAAAGTACATAGGCATTGGATAAATTAATAGAATATTTTGCTCCACCGCCAAAGATAAACCGTCACGACGATGCACTTCATCCCAAGGCTCGTGTACACCTAAAGGTAAATAATCAAAACGGCCACCGTCTAACATATAAAACAAACTTTCTTTTTTAACCGGTGTTACCACTGGCATACCCGAGTGTTTTAATATATTTGTATCACCCCAAAAACGCCCTTGGCCTGCGCGCAATTTGCGTAAATCATTTATAGAATGAACTTGGCTAAATTGATTTTGTTGCTCTGCGTGAATTAAAAATAATCTATGCCCTTGCAAACCTTTCATCAAAGGAATACGAATAGGCAACAAGTTGCTTTCATATTCAGGTTGTGTACCGGCCCACATAATTGACAACTCGCCGGTATTTAAACGCTCAACCTGTTGTTGCTGATTAAAACTCTTGCTTGATTCATTTAATTTAAACTGGCTAGAAGCTTGTGCCTTATCAAGTGCCAGCTCAATTAGTTCTACAAAGTAGCGGCTTTTATCATCCTTGATTTGCGTGTATTTAATTTCCTGAGCACATACACATACACAAACACAAACTAACATTAAGGTGGTGAATAAATATTTCATATAAACCTCGTATTTACATTACGACATCCTTGTCGACACACACGAACAAATTTTTGCTTAGCAACCACTAAGCTTTGATCAAATCACTTAATAACTGAGTTTTTTGTTGCATCAACTCAAGATCACCTTTGCTTTCAACATTGAGTCGTAATAAAGGTTCAGTGTTGGATGCTCGAACATTAAAACGCCAGTTAGCAAATGACAGACTTAAACCGTCGATTTCTTCAACCGACACAGCTTGCTCAGCAAAGGTATTTTTTAGCTTGGTGATGACGCTGGCTGAATCTGCAACCGTGAAGTTAATTTCGCCGCTACATGGATATGCTTGTTGTTGGCGGCGAACCAGTTCAGATAAAGCAACGTCTTTTTCACTGAGCAATTGGCAAATGAGTAACCAAGGAATATTGCCGTTGTCACAATAAGCAAAATCACGAAAATAGTGGTGTGCGCTCATTTCACCGCCATATACTGCATTCACTTCACGCATGGTCGCTTTAATAAAAGCGTGGCCAGTTTTACTCACTTGGCCTTTACCCTGATGATCTGCAATAATTTTCTGCGTGTTCCAACATAAACGCGGATCAAAAACGACCGTTTCACCTGGTGATTTTTCCAACATTGCTGCAGCTAACAAACCAACAATATAGTAGCCTTCAATAAAGTTACCGGTTTCATCAAAGACAAAACAACGGTCAAAATCACCATCCCAAGCAATGCCTAAATCGGCTTGGTGTTCAACCACAGCTTGTGCTGTGCTTAAGCGATTTTCCGGTAATAACGGATTAGGGACTCCATTCGGGAAAGTGCCATCTGCTTGATGGTTTATTTTGATAATATCGAACGGTAAAGCATCTTCTAATAAGTCAACAATTGCACCTGCCCCACCGTTACCTGCGTTAACCACCAACTTGAGCGGCTTCAATTTGTTTAGTTGGATGTAAGATAATAAGTGAGCTTTATAAGCGGGTTTAAAATCAGCCGAATAAGTATTACCCGTTTTGTTTACTGTATTAAAGTCTGTCGTTTCAACTTTACTTCGAATCGCATTTAATTGAATAGAATCTAATGGCTTAGCACCAGCTGAAACAAATTTCATGCCGTTATAATCTTGTGGATTATGGCTAGCTGTTACACAAACACCCGCATCAAAACTGCCAGACTGCGCGGCAAAATAAATTTCTTCTGTGCCACAAGTACCAATAAAAGTAACATCACAACCTTGCTGTTTTATGCCTTGCATTAACGCATCTGATAACTCTGGCCCAGTTAAACGTATATCATGGCCAACCACTATATGCTTAGCATTCAGTTCATCCACCAATGCACGACCAATATTAAAAGCAATATCTGCGTTTAGCTCAGACGGTACTTTTCCTCTAACATCGTATGCCTTAAAACAAGTTAGCTGTGTCACCCAAAACTCCAGAATAAATTCAAAAGACCAACAAAATGTAACCGAATACATTAAATTTGGCAAATTGTTTTTTTGCGATGAATCGGCCGCCCGCAGCAAAAGACAAAATAAAGCACATACTGTAAAACTAGACAAAAATAAAGATAAAAATTTTAAATACAACAATTTAAATAGAGATCCTAGAAAATAAATCAGTTAATAACCGAGCAAAAAAGATGTTAAAAATAAAATTAAAAAACACAAAACATTTACATTTATCACTAACAAGCTTATCTTATTGGTTATTTTACTAGCTTAACACAGTAATACATGTAACCGGTTTTATTTAAAATAAGCTATACTAAAGGTGTAACTATTTATGTTTTATAAAGTTTTAATTATTTTATCTGTGTGTTTGTCAGCACATACAGTCGATTGTTTTGCACAAAACAAACCGAATCTAGTAGTTATCATGGCCGATGATCTAGGTTGGGGAGACATAAGTTTAAACGGCAACAAACAAGTGCAAACACCAAATATTGATAGCATTGCTAACAATGGCGCTCAGTTTGACACCTTTTTAGTCAGCCCTGTTTGTTCACCTTCGCGAGCCGCTTTGTTAACCGGTCGTCACGCATTAAAAACCGGTGTGTACAGCGTAACCCGTGGCGGCGACAAAATGCGTACGAGTGAAGTAACCCTAGCTGAAATGCTAAAACAACAGGGTTATGCAACAGGCGCTTTTGGCAAATGGCACAATGGCGCTCACTATCCTCACAACGCCAATGGCCAAGGTTTTGATGACTTTGTTGGTTTTTCCGATGGCCATCAAACTTTGTATTTTGATCCTGTGTTAGAACACAATCAAAATAAGATCAAAACTAACGGCTATATTGCAGATGTGACCAGCGACTATGCGATAGATTTTATTAAACAAAATCAACACCAGCCATTTTTTGCCTTTTTACCCATTAACACCCCGCATAGTCCGTTTGAATTACCGCAACAACTATTTGCTAAATATAAACAACAAGGTTTGTCTGACTTAGATGCATCGATTTATGGCATGGTCGAAAACATTGATGACAATGTCGGTAAAGTGCTAACAACACTCAAAAAGCTCAAACTGATAGACAATACTATAGTGGTATTTATGTCGGATAATGGCCCGGCTTTTCCACATGGCAACAAGCGTTTTAATGGCAATTTAAAAGGCCACAAAGGCAAAGTTGATTTAGGTGGTATTCTGTCGCCTTTGCACCTTCAATATCCGGCTAAACTGGCCGGCAAAACTAAAGTTGTTCAACCTATTCAACACATAGATTTAGTGCCAACTTTATTAGATTTAATGTCACTGCAGCCAACTGAAAAGATTGATTTTGATGGCATTTCAATGGCCGGTGACATGCTAAAACCTACAGCTGAAATAGTCCCTAGATTGTTATACACCCACCATTTTAGAAACACTCAAAGGCGTAACCAGCAAGCCATTCTTCCTAACCCTGCATCTGTCCTGTACTACCCATGGTTTGCTGTATTTGAAACAGATCAAACATGGCGTTTATTTAATATTGCAGATGACAAAATCCAAAGCTTAGATGTAGCAGCAACTCATAAAAACCAACTGGATAAAATGCGCAGTGCCTATATGGATTGGTACCTGGAAGCCAGTCGTGATCTAGCAGAAATACCGACACATATTGGCCATGCAAAGCATAACAAAGTCGAACTTGCAGCACATGAAGGCCATATATCAGGTTTGGGAATAGACTACGCAAACAAAGCTGGCTGGGCACATGATTCGATTAATGTAACAGAGCCACAACACGCCATTATCGATTTTCCGCTCAAGGTTGTTGCTGCAGGACGCTATCAAATGCGTTTGCGCTACAACAGCGAACAGCAAGTTGAAGAGAATAGTATTCAACTGAGAATTCACCACCAAAACTGTTTAGTTAAAACACTTGCTGCAACCAAGCCCAACGTTCAGCTAGGCCAGCGTTTGTATTATACCGACGAAGCGGTAGAACAAAGCTGGGGCTACTCTGAACCTTGTGAATTTGAATTGCCACCAACAACAGACAAATTATTAATTCAGTTTAAAAAATCACCAAAAACGCCACTTGCAATTAAAGCTGTCGAGATAACTCAAATTCTTTAATTTATCTCTTTATGGCCTGTTACATTTTGCAGGCCGATTTATATAGCCAAGGATAAAATGCAAACAAGTTACACTAATAACTTGTCCTTTGATTCAGTATACGCAACCCCACAAGATACTGTTTTAATTACAATAAAATAAAAAACACCAGTCATAAAACACAACAAAAATGTAAATTAAGTTACAATGAATTTACATTTTGATCTTTAAAAATATACCGGTTACATTAAATAAGCATTAACACCTACACACTCACATTTAACAATTAGGGGATTAAAATGAAAGTTAAAGCTTTAGGTTTGGCGATAGCACTAGGATTAACTTCAGCGTCACAAGCACTTGCTGGTTTTTATGTACAAAACGGTAACTTGTACGAAGGCAATGGCAGTCAATTTGTGATGCGCGGCGTTAACCACGCGCACACTTGGTACACAAGCCAATTAACCAATTCGTTGCAAGGAATAGCTTCGTATAACGCCAACACAGTTAGAGTGGTTTTAAGTAATGGCCACAGATGGACATATAACTCTGCAAGCGAAGTAGCCAATATTATTCAACAAGCTAAAGATAATAATCTTATCGCGGTATTAGAAGTACACGACACCACAGGTTATGGTGAAGACGGTGCCGCAAGTACACTTGCAAGCGCTGTAGATTATTGGATTGCCATCAAAGATCAGCTAATCGGCCAAGAAGACTATGTAATCATCAATATAGGTAACGAACCATTTGGCAACAATGTTAGCGCATCACAATGGGTTAACGAGCACAACACTGCCATTAGTCGCTTACGCAATGCAGGTTTTACTCACACGTTTATGGTTGACGCGCCAAACTGGGGGCAAGATTGGCAAAATATTATGCGTGACAATGCATCAAGCGTGTTTAATGCCGATCCACAACAAAATATCGTTTTTAGTGTACATATGTACGAAGTATATGGCTCGTACACTGCTGTAAACAATTATATGGCAGCTTTTGACAGCGCTAATTTACCTTTAGTTATTGGTGAATTTGCCTCAACTCATAAAGGCTCGAATGTAGACGAAGCAGCCATTATGGAACGCGCACAAGCATATCAAATGGGCTATTTAGGTTGGTCGTGGTCAGGTAACGATGCTTCAACGGCTGACTTAGATATAGTCAACAACTGGAATAACTCTAGTTTATCTAGTTGGGGCAATACGTTAATTCATGGTAGTAACGGTATTAGTAGCACAAGTACGTTAGCGTCAATTTATACAGGCTCTACAGGTGGCGGCAACGGTGGTAACAACGGCTACCCTACTTGTTCATCATCAGCCGTAGATCCTGACGGCGATGGCTGGGGTTGGGAAAACAATCAAACTTGTGTTGTAGATAACTCGAATTCAGGTGGCTCTAACAGTTACCCAACTTGTTCATCATCGGCGGCAGATCCTGACGGTGACGGCTGGGGCTGGGAAAATAACCAAAGCTGCATAGTTGATACATCGTCTTCGAATAATCAAGCGACCCACGCCAACAATGGCTACCCATATTGTAGCTCTAGCTCAGTTGATCCAGACGGTGATGGCTGGGGGTGGGAAAACAGCTCATCTTGCGTCGTTCGCGGTTCATCTGCTGACAGTTAAGCGGTACACAAAGATTACCTTTATTTTACTTTACTTGAGGCAGGCTCAATTGAGCCTGCTTATTACCAATGCCACAAAGTACCATCTTCTAATCTATTTACCGGTAAACAAGCACGTTTATATGGGTATTTTCTCGCTTCTTCTTCGTCAATATCAACACCATGCCCAATAGTTTCACCTGGGGTGAAAAAGCCGTCATTAAATTGGTAAGCGCGAGTAAATACAGATTCCATCAGCTCTGAATGCGGCATATGTTCTTGAATGCCAAAGTTGGGGATCGAATAATCAAAATGTAGCGCTGCGCCCATACACACAGGTGATAAATCTGTTGCGCCGTGACAACCTGTTTTTATATGGTACAAACTGGCTAAATCAGCAATTCGCCTTAATTGACTGATACCACCAGCATGCACAACGGTTGAGCGTATATAGTCAATTAACTGATTTTGTATCAGGTCTTTGCAATCGTGAATTGAGTTAAACACTTCACCAACCGCGATTGGTGTAGTTGTGTGTTGGCGGATCAGTTTAAAACCTTCTTGATTCTCAGCGGCGACAGGATCTTCCATCCAGAATAAATGATAAGGCTCTAATTCTTTGCCTAAACGAGCCGCTTCAATTGGCGTTAACCTGTGGTGAACATCATGCAATAAATGAATGTCATCACCATATTGTTCGCGTACCGCATTAAATAATTTAGGGGTAAAGTTTAAATATTTTTCAGTTGACCAAACGGTTTCGGTCGGTAAATCGGCATCTGCTGGCTCGTACTTTTGCCCTTGTTTAGCAACACCATATGTGCTTTTAACCCCAGGAATACCCGACTGTACTCGAATTGCTTTATAACCTAAATCAATTGCCTGCCCTACTGCATCTAATGTTTCAGCAATATCTCGACCATTTGCATGGGTGTAAACCATAATTTGGTCGCGGCTACGTCCACCTAATAATTGATACAAGGGCATATTGGCAGCTTTAGCTTTTATATCCCACAAAGCTGTATCTACTGCTGCAAGTGCGGTCATGCCAATTGGCCCTCTGCGCCAATACGCACCTCGATAAATATATTGCCAAATATCTTCAATTCGGTGGGCGTCTTTACCAATTAACATAGGTGCAATGTAATCTTGTAAATAACTCACTACTGATTTTTCACGACCGTTTAAGGTGGCGTCACCTATGCCATACAAACCTTGATCAGTGACAATTTTTAAGGTGACAAAATTACGCCCAGGCGAACACACAATCACGCGAACATCAGTTATTTTCATTATTTATTATCCATTACTAAAAAACTAAATTAGGTAAAAACATCACTATAGTTGGGAACAGCGCCAACAATACAACTAGTACCACAACCGCTAGATAAAAAGGCATAGCATCACGCAAAAACTTGTCTAGCGGACACTGCATTATGTTGCACACAGTATACATAGCCACCCCCACCGGCGGTGTTGTGCCACCAAAAGTGACAACTATCATCATAAGCACACCAAAATGAACTGGGTCTATGCCAACACTTTGCACTACTGGCACTAAAATGGGTGTTAATAATAATACAGTCACTGTGCCTTCCATTAGCATGCCAACACACAATAAAAACAGCAGACAGATTAGCAAAACTAATAAAGGGTTTTGACTGATACCTTGAATGCCTTGCGCCATACTGACAGGTAACTGCTCATAGGCAATTAAATAACCAATAATGCCAGACGCCAAAATAATCAACATCACCATACCAATGTCGTTGATGCTATCAACAAAAGCTTGTAGTAGTTTGCTAAAACTCAACTCGTGGTAAACAAAACGACCGACCAAAGCAGCGTACACCACAGCAAACGCGCCAGCTTCCGACGGGGTAAATATGCCAAAGCGAATAGTTACAATTAAAATAACAGGAAAGAGTAACGCCCAAATACAGGCTTTGCCTGCAGCCAATATCTCAGCCAATTTAGGTTTGTGATTATGCTTTTTATCTAGCTCAGTAAACTTAAACTTAGCGGTTAAATACACCACTAACATTAAAGTGAAGGTTAATAAAATACCGGGGACAATACCGGCTAAAAATAGCTGACCAATTGAAACGTTGCCCACATAACCATATAAAATCAAACCTATGCTTGGCGGTATGCAAGCTGTGATCAAAGCGCTGATACAAATAGCCGCTGCACTAAAACCTTGTGGCAAACCAGACTTAACCATAGGCTCGCCTAATACTCTTGCTTGCATTGCAGCGTCAGCAATGGCTGAGCCAGAAACACCGCCCATCAAGGCACTTAAAACTATGGTTACATGTGCTAAACCACCGGCAATCCAACACACTAATAAATTAGCAAAGTGGACCAACCTTTGGGTAATACCAGACATATTCATAACATGGCCAGCCACAATAAAAAATGGCACAGCTAATAACGGAAAACTTTGACTAGCAGCAACCATGCGTTGCACTGCCACCACCATAGGCAGCTGCTCTGCTAACAAAAAATAACCTAAACCAACAGCTAATAAAGTAAAAGCCAGTGGCATACCAATTAACAGAAAAAACAAAAACGCAGATAAATACAACATTATTTGCGTTCCTGTTTGTTAGCGATTAACTGAAACATTTGCCGCACCAAAGTAATTATCATAAGCCCAGCACCTACAGGTATGGCCAAACTCACCCAAGCGTAAGCAATATCGGTACTACCTAACTTTCTAAGCGAATTACTGCTAAATAACTGCATACCGTACACAAGTAAAATGGCCAATAACCCTAAGGCAAACACACTAAAAAACATCTGCAACAAACGCTGATTTTTTAGCGAAAAACGCTTAAATAACACATCAACCACAGCATGGTTGTGCTGTTTTAATGCCAGATCAGCACTTAACATACACAACCAAATAAACAACATTTGCGCTATTTCAACCGACCAAATAATAGGTTGAAAAAATGAGCGCATAATGGCTGCAACAAACACCAACAAAACAATTGCCATTAATAAGGCTACACATAGCTGTTGTTCAATTTTGTCTAACGCATTGAAAAACTTATTCATCAGCTAACAACTCATATACTTGTTTGCGCAATTGGCTATAACCCAAGTTTGTATAAACTTGCTCAGTCGCGTCGACAAAAGGTTGAATGTCTATTTGTTTAATCACCAAACCTTGCGCGCGCAATTTATTTTCAATTTGCTCTTCATTGCTTTTAACTAGATGAGTGGCAAAATCGCCAGCGGCTTTAGCACTGGTTAGCACTATCTGTTGTTGTTTAGAGTCAAGCGATTCAAACCAATCGGCGCTGGTAACTAATCCAGAAATCAGTTGAATATGCTGGGTTTTAGTCACATGGCTAGTTACCTCATATAAGCGACTGCCATAAATTGCATTATATTGAGCTTCAGCGGCATCTATCACCTTTTGCTGCAGCCCACTGTATACTTCAGCCCAACTTAACGGCGTCGCAGTTGCGCCCATAGCTTTAATTGATTCAATCCAAATTGGCGCTCCAACTGTGCGCATGCGAATGCCGGTTAAGTCACTCGGAGTATTAATCGGCTCTTGTGTAAGTAAATGGCGGCTACCTTGCCACCAATTAAACGCCAATATTTTGAGTTTATGCCGCTGTGATAACTGCTGTGTCCAACTATTAAATAAATCTGAATCAACCAGTTTGTTTAGCTGCGAAATATCCTGCAATAAATAAGGTGCACCTAGTACACCTAATTGATGCTGATAGTTAGACAAACGCCCACCGTCAGACAACACAGCGACATTCGCTCCAAGCATGGCTTGTTCTAAAATATCGTCATCGTTACCAAGCTGCGATCCAACAAAAATACGGATCTGTATTTGTTGATTAGTTTGTTGCTCAACCAATTGTTTAAACCGTTCAAGCCCAAGATACATAGGATCATGCGAGCTTAACGAGGTAACAAGATTTAACTGTTTTTCAATTTGCGCGGCTGTGCTTACAAATACACAGCTGAATAAACACAAGCCGCAAATGACTGAGCTAACAAACCTATTCACAAATTAATGCCCTTGACCCGGTGCATACGGAAATTGCATTTGTTTATATTCGGTTAAATTGCCCTGTGGTTGCTCTAACCCATGCGGAATTGGCTTATTAGAAAACTGTTGGAAATACAATACACAAGCATTGCGCCACCAAATCGCTTCTTTCACATGAATGTTATTCGCCATTTGAACTTGCTTAAATTGCAATGGATCTAACTTAGCTTGCAAACTATTCCACTCTTGTTGGATATGTTTTACTTGTTCAACGCCCAAATAATATCTATGCACTAGCTCATCCCATAAGCTTCTGCCGCTCGATGCAATTGTGTGATCCCAAGGTAAATGGTGAAACCAAAGGAGATATTTTTCAGGCGTAGTTGCAGGGTTAGCCAACTGCTGTTTGATTGGCGAAAAATACTGCTCTACCGCGTTAACACCAGTCGGCGAACGGTTAAAACCCAAACCTTGTTTACTCGCATTGTGATAATAAACCGGTGTCCAATCAGCTCTACCTAAATTATCCACCCAAGGTGCTGGGCCATAATGGTGGCCTGTGCCCATAATATGATGCAAACCTAGTGGCGTCATATAATTCACCGTCGCTTCGTGCGACAGCATCATTAACTCAGTTATTTGTTTAGCGACAGCTTGTTCTTGGGTGAGTGTCATCTTCACCCACTCCTGTGCAATTGTTTCCGCTGACAAAGAATAATCCCACGCCATGCGGCCAAATACGTACCAGTTCGACTGTAAAATTATATGCCCAGTCCAATTTCTATCACTGCCAATATTGGCCACACCCGCCATGCCTGTGAGTTTATATGGGTGTACTTCGCCAGCAACCACTTTGCCAACCGTAGACCCTTGCCCTTTGGCATAAGTATCTGTATCTAACACTTCTTGATACATAGGCCCTAAATAAACGAAATGTGTGCTAAAACCTAAATACTCCATGGTAATTTGAAATTCCATCATCATAGGTGTTTTAGGTGTTGCGCCAAATAATGGGCTAACAGGCTCGCGCGGTTGGAAATCAATTGGGCCATTTTTTACTTGTACCAAAACGTTATCGCGAAACTTTCCGTCTAGCGGTTTAAACTCTGAATAGGCTTGTTTTGAGCGCTCTTCGTTTTTTTCATTGGCATAAACAAATGCTCGCCACATTACAGCACCATTATATTTAGCTAAAGCGTCTGCCAGCATGTTTGCACCTTGTGCATGCGTGCGACCATAATCTCCCGGCCCTGGTTGGCCTTCAGAGTTTGCTTTAACTAAAAATCCACCAAAATCAGGAATAAGCTGATAAATTTCATCAACTTTGTTGTGCCACCAGTGTTTAACATCCGCGTTAAGGGGATCTGAGGTTGCTAACCCACCTAAAGATTGCGGCGAGCTAAATTTAACCGACAAATACACTTTAATGCCGTAAGGCCTAAATATATCCGCAAGTGCTTTTACTTTTTGCAAATAGGCTGGCGTTAACATAATCGGGTTGGCATTTACATTGTTTAAGACTGTGCCATTAATACCAATTGACGCATTAGCGCGCGCATAGTCTGTATACTTTTGGTAGTGGTAATCAGGTAATTTGTGCCAATCCCAAATAGACTGCCCTGCAAAGCCGCGTTCAACATGGCGATCAGGATTATCCCAGTGGTTAAGCACACGCAATTTAGTTTTAGGGTTAGAAACTAAATTAATATCAGCAAGTTTCTCACCCGTTTGTACTAAACGGATCAAGTGAAAAGTGCCGTATAAAGCGCCAACATCCGTGTCGGCTGCCACCAACAACAACTTTTTACCTTGATAAGAAACTTGTTTAATTAAATACCCTTCGGCATTTACTTGCTCGCCCGCTAATTTAATTTTGGGCAGTTGTTTTTGCAGCTCAGCAAAAGTGCCAACCAATAAATTAGTTGTGCGAATGCTCATACTCTTGGAAGTTTTGCCGAATAAGCCAGTGAAAGCATATTCAAGCTCATCGCGAATCACCTGAGCTGTCGACGACTGACCTAACACTTGCCAATTCGCTAGTTGATTTTGATAACCCTGACGTTTGT
This sequence comes from Catenovulum sp. SX2, assembly GCF_052056295.1. NCBI lineage: Bacteria > Pseudomonadati > Pseudomonadota > Gammaproteobacteria > Alteromonadales > Alteromonadaceae > Catenovulum > Catenovulum sp. SX2. The sequence continues at coordinate 92,994 of NZ_CP182494.1, read as the reverse complement.
TGTGATCGTTAATTAAATCGTATTTCAGCCATAACCTATAGCCGTCTTCTCCCGTTACTATACTAGATGCATTGGCACTGGTTGCCAGCAATAAAACTAATAAAGGGGTAAATAATTTATTACCTAAAAAACCAAAAATAAACTGCATGATAAATCTCTTATTTTGTTTCGATCTGAATAGAAGCGCCAACTAACCCCTTTGATTTAGCGATTAGTTTAAAACCTCCATCTGTGCCTTGTTTAGCTTTTACAATTACCAGAGCTAAGCCATTAAAAGCGTTGCGCTCTGGCGAAGGAAACGGAGTAAAATCAGTCGAATCGCCATTATCAGTTGCGACAATTTCGCCATTGCCTTCAACACTAAATTCCAACCAATTGTTAGCAGTTGGCACAGTTAAACCGTTTTTGTCCTGAACTCTAGCTGTGATAAAAGTTAAATCTTTACCATCATTTTTAATGCTACTGCGATCAGCCGTCAGCTGAATTTTATTCGCGGATTCTGTAGTAGAAACACTGGTAGTCGCCCAAGTTTTGCCATTTTTGTACGCAACGGCCGTTAAGCTACCCGGTTGATAAACCACATCGTCAAAACGCAATCTGTATTGATAAGCTTGTTTTTGTTTACGCCCTAACGATTGACCATTTAAAAACAGTTCAACTTCATCACCCGATGTAAATATGTGTACTGGTGTTACCTTGCCAATGCGCTCTGGCCAATTCCAATGTGGCAAAATATGCACCATGGCAAAATCTGGTCGCCAGTGTGCTTGATATAAATAGAACCTATCTTTTTTGAATCCAGCTAAGTCGATAATGCCGTTGTACGAACTGCGCGAAGAATAATAAGGAGTTGGTTCACCTAAATAGTCCCAACCAGTCCAAACAAATTCGCCCGCAACAAAGGGGTGGCTTTCAACTGATTTAAATACTTTGTCAGCCGATGAGCCAAAATCAACCGCATAAAGCTCGTAACTACTTACTTGATGAACTTTAGAATCACCACCCATGCCATCACGCACTGGCGAGCTTATTTTGTCGGTAACTGGGAAGGTGTAAAAACCACGACTACTCAGCGCCGATGCGGTTTCACTGCCAATAATTACTTTGTCTGGGTGTGCTTGGTGATACGGAATATATTGAGGTTTAGTTTTGATCCTGTTTTTAACTTCAGCAAAGATCGGATCTTGGCGTATACCCTCCCCTTGATAATTGAGGTTAATTACATCCATACCATTGGCGAACGGCATGTCAGGTTTGGCCCAGTTTTTAGAAGCTGTGGTTGGTCTGTGCGGGTCTTCACTTTTAACAATATCAGTTAATTTTTGCGCCAATTGATAACCAGCCAGTCCTTCGTATTGTTCACCCACTTCATTGCCAATACTCCACATGATAACTGATGGATGGTTATAATCGCGGCGCACCAATGCGCGCATATCTTGTTCATGCCAGTCATCAAAAATTAGATGGAAATCATGTGGTGTTTTTTTCTTTTGCCACACATCAAATGACTCATCGACAACCAAAAAGCCCATTTGATCTGTTAAATCAAGTAATTCAGGCGCTGGTGGATTGTGCGCCATGCGAATAGCGTTTACGCCCATTTCCTGCAATAGCTCAAGCTGACGCTCTGCAGCACGACGGTTAAATGCAGCGCCTAATGCACCTAAATCATGGTGTTGGTTAACCCCTTTGAGTTTAATCAGTTCACCGTTAACTAATACGCCAGCATTAGCATCAAACTCTAAGGTACGAATGCCAAAAGGCGTCGAATATTCATCTATTACTTGTCCATTAAGCCAAACCTTATTAACCAAGGTATACATATGCGGAGTTTGTTGTGGTTTTGGCCCCCAAAGTTTAGGGGATGGAATATCAATTAACTTAACCAAACTGCTTGAGCTAACAGCTGCAGCATTGACGAATTGCGGCTCAAGGCTAACAACAGCTTTACCTGTTATGTTAGCTTGTTGATTGAGCTCAAATATTTGAGTTGAAATACCAAGGGTTTGGTTTTTATCACTATTATTTTTAACTGACAGCTGTAGTTGAATTTGAGCAGAATTGTCCGTCACACTTAAGGTATCAACTTTTGTTCCCCACTGTTCAATATGCAGCGGCTGAGTTTTAGTTAACCAAACATTGCGATACAAACCACCACCCGGATACCAACGCGAAGAATGGTTAGGGTTATCTAAGCGAATAGCTAATTGGTTATCGCCAGCAAAATTTATGTAGTCAGTTAAATCAAGTTGATAAGAAGCGTAACCAAAGGGCCAACCACCAACTAAATGGCCGTTTAACCACACCATTGAATACGACATAGCGCCTTCAATATCTAGGTATATTTTTTTACCAATATCATTTTGGCTAAAGTTCAGCTTTTTACGATACCAAGCAACACCTGGGCTAGGTAATCGCCCCATACCACCACCTACAGTCGGGTTTTCGCCTTGATAAAAAGGCCCAGCAATTGCCCAATCGTGCGGTAAATTGACGCTTTGCCACTGGCTGTCGTTAAAGTCTGCTTGCACAAAGGCGAACTCACTGCCGGGATTACCCTCAGGTCGTTTATGCCATTTATTTTTATCCGCAATAAACTGATTGCCTGTAGGTAAAATCCAAGGTTTTAAAACGGACGATTGACTAACTACAGCAACGGCATCGGTTGGACGTGTATCAGCATCTTTAGCGTCGTTAAATGATTCAAACTCTGGTCGAACATCGTAAATTAACTGGTCGGCTTGTTCTGTGTTTTCATATTTATAAAACTGCCAATCTTGATTAAGTAAAATACGTTGTCGGGCTTGTTCACTAACCTGGTTGTTTTCTTGTTCTTTTGTCCTACTACATCCGCTCACAGCAAACAAGGCCACAACAACTAACAGATACTGATACATTTCTAACTACCTTGTTTTAGCTATTTTTAAAAATTGGACTTAATTCAATCAGCGCCTTTACCGCTGGTTTAGCTTGGTTTTTGCGGTCGAACAATAATGGGTAATCGGTACGACCTTTAATTGGCCAGCCGTTACGCCATGTTTGACCATCGTTAACTCCCCAAAAAGTGACACGTGAAATTGATTCTTTGTGTTTCGCTAAGATCTTGAACATATCCACTAACAATTGAGTAAATTCTTGTGACACCTCGTCCGGCAAACCTTTGCTATAAGGGTTAAACTCAGCTTGCAATTTGTAACTTAGCGAAATGTCAGCGCCTTGATTTTCAGCGCCAGGGAAACGAATAACCGTAATATCCACTTCAGTTAACATCACTTTTATCCCTAAGTTTTTGTAGGCGATAATCGAAGCTTCAAATTCAGATAAATCAGGGTTGGTTGTTAGTGAAGGTATGCTGTAATGCGCTTGCATACCAATAGCAGTAATTTTTGCGCCCTGTTGCTGTAGTTGTTGCACTAACTTAACCGCACCAGCGCGCTTTTTTGGCATCCATAAATTGTAGTCGTTGTAATATAGCTCAGCATTTGGGTCGGCTGCGTGAGCAAATTCAAAGGCTTTAGCTACATAGTCTTCGCCTAAAATTTGATACCATTTTGACTGGCGCATTGTTCCGTCTTCGTTGAGCGCTTCATTCACTACATCCCAAGCTTGGATTCGGCCTTTATAACGGCCAACAATGGTGTCAATATGGTTTTTTAAGCGGCTTAATAACAATTCTTTGCTGGCTGGATTGCCATTTTTATCTTCAAAAACCCAATTAGGCGTTTGTTGATGCCACAATAAAGTATGGCCAATAACAAACTGGTCATTCTGCTCAGCAAGTTCAACTAACTTGTCGGCCACAGTAAAATTAAACAGGCCTTCTGTTGGATGTATCTCTTCCCACTTCATTGAATTTTCAGCAGTAATAGCAGAAAACTCTTTGTTTGATACTTTTTGTGCGGCCAAGTCCCAACCCATAATTTGCGACTTGCTCAACGCAGTTCCGATATGAAACACATCTTTATATGCATCGCGTAAACTTGTTTGTTCTTCAGTTTTAGGTGTATTTGATGCACATGCGCTAATAGCCAATACAGCACAAAGTGCTAAATAGAATTTCTTCATTGTTACCTCAACATTATTGCCAACGACAGAATGTCAATTTGTTAAAATCAATTTAATAGTCAAATAAACTATAATGTAAATTTTCAGACTAATCTAGTGATATTTGCTAATAATTAAGAGATAAAATTCGATGAATACATTTACACTATAATTTTATGCGGATAAATTTACACAAAATGGTTTACATTTATTTAATACCAATATAGTTTGTATGACCATATAGTTTTATATTCAATAAAGGTAAAGTAGGATGTCGCAACAGCGCCTTTCAATAAAAGAAAAACTGGGTTATGGCTTAGGTGATACGGCTAGTAATATTGTTTTCCAAATTCTCGCCAATTTTATGCTGATATTTTATACCGATGTTTTTGGTATCAGTGCAGCAGCAGCTGGCACTTTAATGTTAGTTGTTAGATTATTTGATGGCGTAACAGATCCAATTATGGGTGGTATTGCCGACCGTACCAAAACACGTTTTGGTACCTATCGACCTTACTTATTATTAATGTCCATCCCTTATGGTGTACTCGCCGTTGTGGCTTTCACCACCCCAGACATAGCACAAGACAGCAAATTAATTTATGCCTATATAACCTACGCTTTACTAATGACTTGTTACACAGCTATCAATATCCCATATTCAGCTTTGGGTGGAGTAATGACCAGTGATCCTAAAGAGCGCGCATCACTGCAGTCTTTTAGATTTGCTATGGCTATGAGCGGTGGTGTTATTGTTGTTTGGGCTTTACCACAATTAGTTGATGCATTTGCAGATTTCGGCCAACAAGCTGGCTATCAATACGCGATGGCAGTATTAGCCACCTTAGCCGTGGTTTGTTTTCTTGTCTGCTTTATACTGACCAAAGAGCGCGAAGAAATTAAAGACACAAGCAAAACCAACATATTGCAAGATTTTGGCAACTTGTTTAAAAACGATCAGTGGTTACTGATGGTGATTATTACCGTGTTTGTATTAACCCTAATTGGTTTGCGATCTGCCATTGCACCGCATTACGTTAAATATTATTTAGGTGACGAGTCGCTCACCAGCAGCTTTTTAACCGCTGGTATGCTTGCGTCAGTTATTGGTGCTTTAGCCACTCACTTTCTTTCACAAAAATTTGGTAAAAAGCCATTATTTCAATTTGGTTTGATTATTGGTGTATTAAGCCACGCTGCCTTGTATTTTGTACCAGCCAGCCAAGTTAGTTTAATTTTCGCATGTTTTATAATCGCTAACTTTGTACACATGATAGTTACGCCGCTGATGTTTTCTATGATTGCGGATACAGTAGATTATGGCCATTTAAAAACCGGTAAAAAAACCATGGCCATGACCTTTTCCGGCCACTTATTAGCAATAAAACTCGGTTTCGCGATTGGTGGGGCTATGGCTGGTTGGATGTTAAGTGCCTACAACTATGTACCTAACCAGCAGCAAACAACTGAAGCGCTCACAGGTATATTGTTAGGTTTTGCCGCAATTCCAGCAGTTTTATTAACAATCGCGTATGTTGTTATGACTAAATACAACTTAACTGAAGGCAAGTTATTTCAAGTTCAAAGCGAGTTAGCTAAAAGTTAACATTCAAATTGCTCCAAGGTTTAACGGCTTGAGGTGCTCCCAACTCAAGTCGTCTTTTACCCCTTATAGTCACAAAAACTGCACTTTTCTTTACCCCTACTTCACATCAGCTCAATAAACATGCGTTAGCAGCTAGTAAAACAATCTTGTTTAATTCAAGTGACTATCAAAACTATGGTTAATTACCGATTGAAAACTTTAAAAAAAAGTAAATATTTTATTTATAGTCTTATTGACTAACGTGTAATAGTCAAATAAACTACTTCAAAAGTTATTAAGCTAGATGCTAATAGCTGCACGTAAACCAACTAAATACCCAAGCATAGGGTTGATACCACAAAGGTGTAACATGGCACAGACAAAAACAAAGACAAAAAGCTTTAACAAAAGCTTACTGACGTTAGCTGTACTCGGATTAATGCAACCTGCTCACGCCGCCGAAACGGGTGACGAACAAGCACCAGAAACCATAGAAGTTAAAGGTATTCGTGGCAGCTTGATTTCAGCACAAGCAATAAAAAGAGATGCAGACACATTCGTAGATTCAATTACTGCAACTGACATTGGTGCACTACCAGATTCAAGCGTACTAGAATCGCTTGCACGTGTACCTGGCGTTTCAATTGACCAATTTGCCACACCAAACGATCCAGACCACTTTTCCGCACAAGGTTCTGGCGCTGTTGTACGTGGTATGAGCCAAACGCGCAGTGAATTTAATGGTCGCGACTCGTTTTCAGCAACCAGTGGCCGTGGTTTAAGCTTCCAAGATGTATCGTCAACTTTGATGGCAGGTGTAGATGTTTATAAAAACCAAACGGCAGATATGATTGAAGGCGGTATCGCAGGTACTATTAGTTTGCGTACTCGCAAACCTTTTGATAGCGCAGGCCGTTTAGTGTCAGTAACGGTTGAAGGTAACTATGGTGACATGGCGCAAGAGTTAACACCTACCTTTGCTGGTTTATATAGTGATCGCTGGAAAACAAATTCTGGCGAATGGGGCTTTTTAATTAACGCATCTCGCTCTGAAATTGTTACCGCATCTGACGGTATTCAAACCAAACGTTTCGAATTTTACGATTTACAAAATTCAGTTGATGCTGGTTTTATCCCAGCTGATGCAAACTATTACACCTATGACGGCAGTTTTGCTGATATTCCTGATGGCGTAGAAGTTGGCGATCAAGGTATTTTAGTACCAGCAGGTTCTAGCTTAACATCGAAAAAAGATACCAATATACGTACCGGTATTGGCGGCGCAATTCAGTGGAAAAGCAACGATTCAAACATTCAAGCGACACTAGAATTTTTGCGCTCAAAAGCCAATTCATCTTGGAAAGAAAACGCACTTAAACACGATGCACAATATAACGAGCGTCGTGCGGGGCCAGGTGTTGACGAACAATGGACGATTGATAGCGACGGTGTTTTCCAAAGTGGTATATTGTCAGATCGCCATGATAACTGGCGTGGCGATGGCGACAAAGCACCTAACACTTATGGTTCATTCAGTAACTTCGGTTATCGCGTTTCATCCGATACTCGTTACCACAAAGAAGAAAATATCGTTGACGATTTATCCTTCAACGTAAAGTGGACAGCTACAGAAAACTTAAAACTAGAGTTTGATGTGCAGCATATCGAAGCAACCTCTGATATTGCTGACGTACAGTTAATTTTAGCTACGCATGCAGTACAAAATTACAATATTACTGGTGGTAGCGACGTTCCAACGCTCGAACTATTAAACCCTTGGTCGCGTTTTGATGAAAGTCGTATTCCAGAAGGTGATCACTATTCTAAAGATGCAAATTTCTTTACTAACCCTGGCCAATATACTGCACATGCTGCTATGGATCACTTTGGCCAAAGTGAAGGTGAATCAGACGCAATCAAAATAGATGCAGAGTATTTTATCGACGACAGCATATTTGCTTCAGTAAAATTTGGTGTGCGTTATCGTAAACGCGACCAAACTATTCGAATGACTCAGTATGACTGGGGTGCACTACAACCAATTTGGCAAGACGGTGGTGGCTGGTTAGATTCAGACTTAATTAAAAATTCTGGATTATCTGGTATATACGAAGCTAAAGATTGGAGCGATTTTTACCGCGGTGGAGTCCTTAGCATTGAAGGTGGCAACCAAATGCTTCACCCTACTGATGCATTTATGGAAGATTATGCCAACTGGGATACACGTTTAGTTCCGTTATTTACTTCCTGTACTGACTTTAGAATGGCACATGATAGATATGACGAAACCATAGACTATCAAGCTGGCGACGAATGTGTGCCGTTAGACAACTTAAATGGCTACTTTAAAGACAATGAAGTGAGTCACACAGTTGAAACCAACAAAGCAGCTTATGTACGGATTAACTTTGACACAGATGTGGCAAATCATAGAATTTCAGGTAACTTTGGTGCACGTTTAGTTGAATTAACCACAGAAACCGATGGTTACACAGTATTCCCAACTGTCAATGCAAGTAATCCAGCGCCTGCAGGTTGGGATCCGTACAACTACAATGTAGCCGATTATGATTTGTATTCTGGAGACGTAGAATTTTTAGGCGACCCGTACCACTATCTCCCACAAGAGCTTAAAGACTTCTCAAATGGTGCTTATTCACAAAACTTTGCTACCAGCAAAACCCGACGTATTTTGCCTAGCTTTAACGTAAAAGCAGAAATTACTGACGACTTGTTAGCGCGTTTTGCTGTGTCTAAAGCCATTGCGTTACCGGATATAGGTGATTTACGTAATTATACTCAATTGGGTACGATTTCTTACACCATAGGAACTAACTATTTAGAGCGTTTCGATACTTATGATGTAGATAATCCACATCCAGATGCACCGGCAGATTCGACTACAGGTTTACCAGTAGATGAAGATGGTGATGATATCGATGAACAACGCCGCGTTGATCCAGCAACAGTATCATTCGATGGCTGGAGTGGTAGCTCAGGTAATCCATTCTTAAAACCAATGGAATCAACCCAGTTTGATTTATCATTAGAATGGTATTTCTCAAACGACGGTTCATTAGTTTCTTCATTCTTCTACAAAGATTTAAGTAACTTCTTTATCAAAGGTGCGTACGATGCCGAGTTTACGAATCCGGTAACTGGCGTCACCCAGACAGCACGAGTAACAGGCCCAACTAATGGCGGCGAAGGTGTAATGAAAGGTGTGGAATTTAGCTACAATCAATTCTACTCGTTTTTACCAGCACCATTTGACGGTTTAGGTTTACAAGCCAACTACTCGTTTATTAAAGCTGAAGGTGTGCCAAACTCTAACTTAGACAATAGTGATGTAGCCAACGAAGGTGGCGGCGAAGCAAATGCAGCCTTTAAAGGTTCACTGCCATTACGTGGTCAGTCGGAGCATACAGCTAACTTAATTGGTATGTACGAAAAAGACGGTTGGTCGGCACGTATTGCCTATAAATGGCGTTCACGTTTCTTATTAACCTCTAAAGATGTTATCACTACCCTACCTATCTACAATGATGCGGAAGGTCAGTTAGATGCATCTTTATTCTATCAATTAACCGATAATATTAAGGTGGGTGTACAAGGGGTTAATTTAACCAACGAACAAACCAAAACTTTCCAACAGGTTGATAGTAATTTACAACTCGGTCGCTCTTGGTTTACCAAAGATAGACGCTATCAGTTAATCATGCGTGCTACTTTCTAATTAGTGGGGAAATAGCATATTGCGATTTGTGTTGTAGCAGGCTAAATTTTTTAGCCTGCTTTTTTGCTTTTAGCACCATTAGAAATTTAAGGTAGTTTAATAATGAACAAGAATAACCAAGCGATAAAAAATATTGTTATTTTAGGCGGTGGCACCGCAGGTTGGATGACAGCCGCTGCGCTTGGGCGTTTTTTAAATAACAGCTACCAAATAACCCTAGTGGAGTCAGACAATATCGGTAGTGTCGGTGTTGGTGAAGCGACCATTCCACAAATTCAAGTATTTAATAAAACCTTAGGCATAGACGAAGCCGACTTTGTTGCTAAAACCAAAGCCACTTTCAAACTCGGTATTGAGTTTGTTAATTGGGGACAACAAGGCGATAGTTATATTCATGGTTTTGGCCACTTAGGCCAAGATTTAAATGCAGTGCCGTTTCACCACTTTTGGTGGAAAGCCCGCCAATTAAACCTAGCTAAACCATTAGGTGAATACGCACTAAATTGCAAAGCCTCATGGCAGAACAAATTTATGCGCTCGATAGATGCTGGTAACTCACCGTTATCCGACATTGTTTACGCATATCAATTCGACGCGGGTTTATACGCTAATTATTTAAAAGAGTTTGCCTGTAAACATGGGATAAAACATAAAATAGCCGAAGTAGAAAGCACCCTACTCAAGCCTGAAAATGGCCATATTCAAACACTGACTTTAAAAAATGGCGAACAAATTAGCGCCGACTTGTTTATTGATTGCAGTGGCATGCGCGCATTATTAATAGATAAAGCACTCAAGGTTGGTTTTGAAAACTGGCAAGCCTGGCTCCCCTGCGATAGCGCATTAGCAGTAGCTAGTGAAAAACTCACACCACTGCCACCTTATACCAGAGCAACCGCACATTCTGCCGGTTGGCAATGGCGCATACCACTACAACACAGAACGGGTAATGGCCATGTATTTAGTAGCGAGTTTATGCAAGCAGAGCAAGCCGAAAAAATACTCATGCAAAACCTAGATAGCCCTGCAATTTCACAAGCTAAACTGATTAACTTTACCACAGGTAAACGCAAATCTTTTTGGCATAAAAACTGTGTTGCTATTGGTTTATCGAGCGGATTTATGGAGCCGCTTGAGTCTACCAGTATTCATTTAATTCAATCGGCTATTGCGCGTTTACTCGCATTCTTTCCTGACAAAAGCTTTAACCAAGCTAATATCAACGAATTTAATAAACAAACCCATTTTGAATACGACACCATACGCGACTTTATTATTTTGCATTACAAAGCAACTCAAAGAACAGACTCAGAATTTTGGCGCTACTGCAAAAACATGCCAGTACCTGACTCATTAGCCGAAAAATTTGAACTCTTTAATGCCAACGGCCATGTGTCGCGCAATAAAAATGAATTGTTTAGTGAAAACAGCTGGGTAGAAGTGTTATTTGGCCAAAATATCACACCAGATAGTTATCACCCATTAGTTGATATGATGTCGGAAACTGAACTGGCGAAAAACATAAACAGTATTGAGCAAGTAGTAAAACAATGTGTTGATTATATGCCAAGCCAGCAGGAGTATTTGCAGCATATTGGGGGCTGAGAAGTTATAACTGCTTATATCTGATCATACAGTTTATTTAGGCTTTACCTGACTGTAACGCTACACTCTATCGCCATATGGCTCAATACTGATGGAAAAGTCTTGTCGGTCAAAACAAGTAATATACGTTTTTGATTGTAAGCCTTTACTTTTTAGTAACCCGACCAAATCATTCTTTTTTTCTGGTGACATTTTTTGCCCAATAATAATTCTAGAGATGCATGAAGGATCATAGAAAGTCTTCTCATTTGAACAAATTAATCGCAGCTCATTTTCGTATTTCCAGTCTAGGTGCTTTGAAAACAACATTCTATCAGCGAATAATGGTTTTCCAGCGTCAATTACAGACTTTATATAGTCTGTAAACCCCAGATCTGTATAGTTAATAAGGGTGTAACCGCCAAAATCATCATTACTTTTCTGAGCAATCGACGCCAGTATTGGATCGAAGTCAAATTCTATAACAAAACCCCTTAGCCCATTAGAATAATGTGACCACATCAGACGACTCTCTAATGGTTTTATATTTGCGTCATGAGTCAAGCAATGAAATTTATTATTTTGCTTTTGTTTGATAATTTCCAGAACAATTACATTTAACGCTTCAGCCATTTCATGATAGTTTTCTTCGACAAGCGTCTCCAGCTGTTCTTCGCTAAAATCACCAATCACATAACTATTGCCCGTATCTGGACCACCAAATGTGATCCCCTCATTAGATAAAAGAAACGCTTTAAGTTGTGCAGAAGAAAGTTGCTTGAAGTCAAAATCTCCACTCTTTATGACTACTTCAAAGGGGTCATTAAACTTATCGACTTCACTAAACCAAAGATAGTTTTCGGACAAACCTTTAAAATTATGTTCCTCATCGCTAAAGAATCGATAAACTTTGTTTATTTTTTGTATATCCGTTTTTAAGCTTTCTTCCATAGATATAACACCTAGCTATTTTGAATTAAACTAACGCCCGCATTTGCGGCTGGTTTGGAGCGCAGCGGAAAACCAGTCCGACAAGATGCGCTTGTTAGATTTTTCGTATCGCTTTCAATGCAACAAGAAGATTGTCGCCTTTTTCAGTCAAGCACCAGTATGTTTTCTTATCCTTGACACTTCTATTTCTCTTGCTTTTTTGAATAAACCCTAGCGCACGAAACTGTACAATGATTGTGTCAAACACGTCATGCTCGAATGTGGTTGAAAGCTCGCGATTTCTGAACCCTTGTTGAGCACGCAGATTATCTTCTTCAGTTTTAACTAGGAGCTGCCTAAGACGAGCTTGCAGTGACTGCTCATCAGCCTCGTCTGCCATGAGGGGGGCGAGCGCGCCAAAAATAGTATTCCACGGTACTGCTGCGGTTAATTTAGCCTCATGGTATTCAAAATAATCTATCTTTGCCCTTCCTGTATATTCAAACTCAAAACAATCATCACCTTGCGAAAGTTCATCAGTATTCACGCCAGCTGAGGAGGTTGAGTTTAACTCCTCTTTCAACCGCTCAATTTCATTCTTGAGTTTTAGAATCTCTTGAGCCGAATCTTCGCTTGGTACGAGATCAGCTTTTACCCAGCCTACTGCAGGCGAACGCTTTTTAAGTTGAACAATACTCCGTCCAACAATGCCCGCGAGTTCCGCGGGACTCTCCCAAAACTTGCATAATTTTTTTTGAGCTAACTCTCTAAAAGAATCCAACTTTTTATTTAGCTCAGGATCCGATTCGGTAAACTTAGCGGGAATAGATCTAGGATCTTTATGCAAAAATGCAATGACAGGCTTCCCTGATTCAATTGCATAGCGATACTCCATTTCAGTGTATCCAATCCCTGACTCAGAACAGGACCCGTACCTTCCCGCCAGAACTAAAACGTAGTAATCACAATCATCAATTACTGACTTTATAAATGTCCACTGATCATCATCTGAAGCTGGAAATAACTCCATACCAATAGGAATGCAGTCAAGTTCCAATAAAGCTTGAATAACTTCCTTTCTTTCTTCTAGCAGATCAATATAAGTTGAACTTACGAATACTTGGTACTTTTTATCCATTCTGTTCTCTGAAAATCTAACGCCGCAATATGGGGCGCATAAAAGCTTGGCTAAAATTGGGAGCGAAGTGACGCCAGCCAAGCTTTTTGCGTCCCTTCATAATGGCTTTGTTAATTTTTTACATCAACGCCAATGCTAACAAGCAGCTTTTGTTGTGCTGTTTCAGTTGAAGACAATATAACTTTATAACCATGCTCAGTAACAGAAATTAATTTTTCTTCAGGGACTGACGATGCGTCTGGAGATTCGACAAATGCAACTTTTCGAATTTTGTCTGTAAGCTCAAATAATATAAGTTTTGATTGTTTAGGCAAATATAATCCGTGGATCATAACTGCTCTATCAATTGCTACCACATAATATTTTAAATCATTGGCGGTCTCTAAGTTACACACTTGCGCCCAATCATATTGTTTTCTGAACTTGTCCGATGAGGTTAACTTACCCCAACAATAAATAGTTAATTCACGCAGAAGAGTATCAATATCTTCAATTGCAGCAAGGGACTTTTTAAAGAATACTTCTCGGTACAAATTTTCGAGTTGTAGATGATGCTTTGTCTCTTCCAACGTATGTGCGAATTCATTTTTAATTGACTCTACTTTAAAAGTAATTCCTTCGATGTCTTCTTTGGTCGCTAAATTCTCTGCTTTTTTGGACAAATATTTAGGGATATAGAATTTACCCAAATAAATTACAATCGATAATGAAACTAAAATTAAGATATTCATCACTTCTAACATGAATAATACTTACCTCAAAAAACTAACGCCCGCTCAACAGGCACAAAATGCTTGGCTAAAATTAGCGACTAAGGAGCGCACGCCAAGCTTTTTGCGCCCTTTTGAGTAACTTGTGATGTTTTATTACCAAACGTGGTACTTTACGTGCTTTTCTCTTGTAAATACTGAGATATACGTAACTTCCAAACCCTACTAATAACCAAGCACTAGAAAACAGGCGAGTAGATGCCGCTTTGAATTTATTGTATTCAGCCTCACTTGAAATCCTCTCAAAATCACCTCTACTGAATATATATTTACCCATATCTTCGGTTACTCTACCGCCTTCAGTAATTACACCAGTGATAATAAAATTTAAAACAACATAAAATATAAGCATCAAACCAATTAAAATGATTTTATCATTTACATCAGTAAATAGGACTGAGGTTTTCCTACATCCCTTGGAAAACTTACCTATTAATGGCGGCATGACAAATAAATATAAGTGGCAAATAAACAGAATAGAAAAATGAAAGGCATTAACACCAAGGCTTGAGATAACATGTACGCAAGCTACAAAGCATAAATAGTATTTACTAATTAAGTATAAATTTAGCAATCAACTTTCCATAATACATAACAATTTAACATCGACCCACAGGGTCGTTTTTCAAATTTTAATAGTGATAACAAATAAATAGAATATACGCCAGTACTATTTTTCCAAAGCATCCGCTTTTCTATGTGTGGGATAAAAATGAGCGAATGGGTTATTTTCTTGACTATAGTAGAACCTGAACTTGCCCATTACTTTTAGGCCAAACTTGAATGTACGAACATTTTGTTGTCCAACCTCAGAAAGCTGACCAACACAAGGCTAAAAGTCTATTATAGCCAAACTCAATATATCGCGTAATCCGCGTAAATCACCTAGGTAGCCTTTTATATTTGCTTCAGTCCACTCTTCTTTTGATATGTCTGGCCAAGCGACATTGTAGCCGAAGTAAAAAAAGAGCTCTTCAAAGAAAAAACGCTGTGTTCGACCATTCCCTTCTCGAAATGGGTGAACTACATTTAATTCACAAAATATATCGGTTATTTCTTGTAAAAAATAAGCTTTGGTAGGTTCTAAAGTTTGGATTCGCACCAACTGCTTATTCGCTTCAGCTTCTATTCGTAGGCAATTACAAAATCGGGTATTGCCTTTGGATATGTCAACTGTCCTGATTTCACCAGCCCATTGATAAACATCTTGAAATAAGTGCCAATGCAGGTGCTTAAGATGGCTAAAATTGAACTCTGAAAGGGAATTTATCGTCGATGAATATTCGCTATATCTAAATGCAGTAAACTCTAACTCTGCATCTGATAGCTCATTTTGCGTTTTAATATTTAGCTTGTTGATCAATACGTCTGAATTAGAGTAGCAATAGCTATCCTGATTGACACCGTATTTATCTTGCATGCTTAGCTTTTAGCTCTTCGAGAGATTTACTCAAGTTTTCTTTTTTGAACGCTAAACCTTCATAACGAGAACTAATCTCAAAGTTACTCATTTTCGGAACAAAAGTTTTGGTTGATTGCGTTTTTTTAGCTGCTGTTTGAGCCATAACATACCTCCAATAAAACTGAGTTAATTATACGCCAAGGACACATTATGTTCTACATTAAGCATTAGATCGTTGGGATTCGCTTCGCTAGTCCCAATCTACAGTATTGCGCTTGTTAATCAATACGTTTGAATCAGGGTAGTAATAACTATTTATTAAAAATATCTACGCCCAATTGATAACCATGGTTGTATCCCCACACTGCTGCGGCAAGCATCATTACTACCACAGCTAACAAAACCAACTTGGATTGAAACAACAAAGTAAACTTAAAAAGTTTAATTTTAACTCCTTTCATCGAACTAACCTCCTTATCTCAGTATATTATTACCCCTGCTCGGCACAGCCCACACTGCCTTTTGGAGAAGCTGCAATGCGCACTTCACCTAAGTGTAGCTCAAGTGAGCCTGCTGTTGCCAAAGTAAATGGCCATTCAATATTAGACAAGTTAACGCCATTTTTGGTTAAACAGTTTAGCGGTACAGGCAATACAAACCATTGATCGCGTGGTGCATTTTTAAGGTTTTCAGCTATGTCTACTTGGCCGCCACAGTCTTTGCCACAGTTCACTTTAAAAAATACTTTGCTCGGTACTTTGTTGGACGTTACTTTAAGTGCAATGGCAAACTCTGCCGCATTTTCGTATTTAGATAAATCAACTGGGCTGCCATAAATAGTTGCGTTTACTTCACCTTGGCCTTTGCGCCATTTTAAACGCATAGCGCTAGGAATTTCTTTATCACCTGCTGGTTCAACTTTTAATGCGCCGCCTGGCGTTTGTCCGCCACTGTCTTCAATTGGTAACCACCAGTTGCCATCGCCGCGCAACACCCACGCCCAGTATTTTGGCGTTTCGCCATTTACAAAATAAAAAAAGTTGCGGTTTACTTCGGTGTTTGCGTTGGCAAAGGTGCTAAACAATATTGCCAATAACATACAGAATTTTTTCATATTTATTTCCTCTAACTAATCGTTATTAAGTGCTTGAGCTACACCTTGTAATGCTGGCTTTTCATTAAAGTTTTCATCGAACAGTAGCGGCCAATCTTCTTGGTCGTATAAATTTAAAATCCAGCTATCGGCATCGCTTATGCCCCAAATGGTAATGCCACCACGCTGCGCAGCAGGTACAGCTTCAAGGTAGGCCGAAACAATATCAAAGTATCTTTGTTGCTGTAGTTTTAATATGGCGTCAGACACTTGTTGATGTTGAGAGTTGGCATTCATGCGCACGTCCAACTCAGTTATTTTGACCTTTAAACCTAAATCGACAATTTTCTTAAAGTGGGCTTTGATAGTGTCATCACTCGGATATGAGCTAGTGACATGCATTTGAAAACCAACACCATCGATTGGAATATTGCGTGTTTGAAAGTCTTCAACCATAGCCACAACTGCATTAATTTTGCTGCTACTACTCGATAGGTTGTAATCGTTGTAATATAGATCTGCATTGGGGTCTGCTTGGCTTGCTGCAACAAAAGCTTCTTGTATAAATTCAGCACCAATATTTTGATACCAAACCGAGCCAGAATCACCTATGCTTCGATATAAACCATTGTCGAGAAAAGCTTCGTTCACCACATCCCAACTTTCTACTTGGCCAGCAAAATGAGTTGCGACCGTGGTTATATGCGTTTTCATCATGGTTAACCATTGTTGTTTGTCACCGCTGAAGGATTTCATCCAGTTTGGTACTTGTGAATGCCACAACAACACATGCCCATGAACACCTATGCCATTATTATTGGCGAAATTAATTAAGTTATCGGCATGGTTAAAACTAAATTGCCCTTGGTTTGGTTGCAGAGCATCCATCTTCATAATGTTTTCCGCGGAAATTTGCGAAAAATGCTGCAGGACTATTTGTTTGCGTGCTTCACTATTCAATATGCTGTTGGCATATTGGCCGGCCGGTACAGAAACACCTATTGGGAATTCAGCTAAACTAGATAAATTGTCAAAAACTACTTCTGTATCTTGGTTTTGTTGGTCTTTTTGTTGACCAGATTGACTGTTGTCGGTGGAATCTGAGCCCCCACCACAAGCCACGAGCAGTAGAGTAAATAGAGATGTAATGATAGTTTTTTTCATAAACATTGTTAACCGCATAAAATGTATAACAAAACTGTTTTAGTTAGATGAAAAACTTGCCTGCACCCTTATAGCAACAGGCAAGTTTATAGCCATTGAGTATTTAGTCGTTGGTTGCTGCAGGCATTACAATAAAATCGTCAATGTAATAACCAACATCGGCGTCACTGCTTTCGATATAAACAAAAATTCCAGTAACAGCAGCAGTTTCATCTTGAGCACTAACTGTGTAGTTGCCTGTTAGTTGCACCCAATCTGTATCTGTTGCATCAACGGCGGCCAATACCTCACCATATTTTGCATCAGCACCATCAAAGCTATATTTAATTGATGCCTTAATTGGTGCACTAGCTTTGTCGGCAAGTTTTACCCAAAAACTAAACTCATAGGTTTCACCCACTGTTAGGGTATTAACCAATTCAATGCCCGGCGCGTTCCAACCTGATGTGCGGCCTGTTGCTTTTAGCGAATGGCTGCCTACTTTGGCATCCGCTGCAGCTTCAATAGTAATACCGCCCTGCTCAGTCCAATCACCGACTGTGCCATCATCAAAACTTTGTGAATAAGTCGCTTGTGGTGTGTTGTCGACAGGTTGTTCTTCCACTGTTGCCGGCATAACCATAAAGTCATCAATTAAGTAACCAACGTCAGCGTCGCTACTTTCAATGTAAACAAAAATACCAGTAACAGCGGCAGTTTCATCTTGCGCACTTACTGTATAGTTGCCTGTAAGTTGCACCCAATCTGTAGCTGTTGCATCAACGGCGGCCAATACCTCACCATATTTTGCATCAGCACCGTCAAAACTATATTTAATTGAGGCTTTAATTGGGGCACTGGCTTTGTCGGCAAGTTTTACCCAGAAACTAAACTCATAGGTTTCACCAACTGTTAGTGTATTAACCAATTCAATGCCTGGTGCATTCCAGCCCGACGAACGGCCTGTTGCTTTTAGTGCATGGCTACCTACTTTGGCATCAGCTGCCGCTTCAATGGTAATGCCGCCCTGCTCAGTCCAATCACCGACAGTGCCATCATCAAAACTTTGCAAATAGATAGCTTGAGGCCCTTGTTCAACTAGATCATCTGTTTCAGTTACGACAAATTGATCAATTAAATAATCAACACCTGCATCTGGCCCTTCAACATATAAGAATGCTTCTGTTACTGTGCCGTCTGGGTTATAGGTGTATACCCCTGAAACTTCTACCCAATCTGTATCTGTTGCTGCAAACGCATCCGTTACGCCGGAATAAGTTGCGTCTGCGCCGTCAAAGCTGGTTTTCATTGTCATTTTGATATCAGCAGATGCTGTACCTGATAATTTGACCCAAGCACTAAATTTGTATGTTTTCGCTGCGGTTAATTTATCAGTCAATACTATGCCTGGCGCATTCCATGCCGCTGTTCTCCCAGATGCACTTAATGCATAAACACCATCTTTAGCGTCTTGCACTGTTGTCAGTGAAACAGGCCCTTGAGCTGACCAGCCACTTTCAGTGCCATCTTCAAAACTGGTTTCAAATACCACAGTTTCAGAGTTGTCATCACCACCTGTGTTGTCATCACCACCTGTGTTGTCATCACCGCCTGTGTTGTCGTCACCACCTGTGTTGTCATCGCCACCTGTGTTGTCATCGCCACCTGTGTTGTCGTCATTCGCATCATCTTGTACAACCTCTTTTGTCCAAGACGATTGTTCGTCTACTTCAATACTACAGGCTGCCAACGAGCCGGCAGCTAACATTATTAGTAAAAGTTTATTGAGCCTGAGCATGTGTAATCCTTAATATTATAGTCATTGACACTATTAACTAGTATAAAGATCAACAAATCTGGATGTCAATAATTTGTTATATCTTTTTTAACTATATCAACATAAGCAATACAGGTATTATTAGAATAAGTAAAATAGAAAGTCCGCGCTGATTAAATTTCATAATTGCACAAACAACTAACATAAAAGGCAATTTGTTATTGAACTGTAGCCTATCTTTCGTTAAATTAACCTTATTGTAAAAACAACAATATAATAAAAATGAATCCAATAGCTTTATTTAAAACTTTAGTTTTTGCCCACATTCTGGTTATTTTTCCAGCATTGGCACAAATTCATTTAGCACCACAATTCACATCATCCATGATATTGCAACGAGACAGCAGCAATACCCTTTATGGTCATTCAGATAAAAAGCAGAGGTTAATTGCCTATTTAGATGGTGTTGAATTTGCAGACCAAGAACTAGGTATAGGTGATTGGTCGATAGATCTACCGAGTCAAGATGCGGGTGGCCCTCACACAATTACCTTAAAAACACAGCAGCAAACCATTGTATTAAACGATGTTTTATTTGGTGATATTTGGCTGGCGTCAGGCCAATCAAATATGGAGCTGCCCATGTACCGAGTTGGCTTAAGGTACAAAACCGAACTCCAAAATGCGGATTACCCACAAATACGTCAATTAAAGATAAACAAACATTCTGCGTACCAAGCCCCGTTAAAGTACGTTACTGGCGCTAAATGGAGTAAAGCACAGCACAACGACCTAGCGCAGTTTTCTGCCGTCGGCTATTTTTTTGCAAAAGAGCTCCACCTAAAAACCGGTGTGCCCATAGGCATTATTAACAATGCATATGGTGGCTCTAGGGCTGAAGGCTGGATGAGTGAAGCGGCGCTCAAAGCTTTCCCGGATGATTTTCAAATCGTACAAAACAATAAAAACCCCGAATATATTCAAGCAATTGTTGATGAAGACAATGCTAAAAAGCAGCTTTGGTTTGATGAAGTTAATCAGCAAGATCTAGGTAAAAAGTACCAATGGCAACAACCGAATTATGACGATAACCATTGGCGAACTATGTCAGTACCCGGATACTGGGCCGACCAAGGCGCAGAAGATTTTAATGGGGTAGCCTGGTACAGAACTCAGTTTGAGCTAACCGCCGAACAAGCTACACAAGACGGTTTTTTAGAGCTCGGCCGTATAATTGATTCTGATATCGCTTATGTAAATGGGGTTGAAGTTGGCAGTGTTGGTTATCAATATCCACCTCGCCGCTACACTGTTGCTAAGCATATTTTAAAAGCAGGTACAAATACCTTAGCCGTTCGAATTGTTGCTCCTAGTGGCAAAGGCGGATTTATTCCAGACAAACCGTATAGAATCAGTTTCGGCGACAGCCAAATTAATTTAGCTGGCGTGTGGAAATTCCGTTTTGGTCATAAGATGAATCCAGCCCCTACAACCCGATTTTGGGCGCATATGCAACCAAATGCTCTATATAACGCTATGTTAGCGCCACTTAAACACACCAAAGTAAAAGGTGTTATCTGGTATCAAGGGGAATCTAATACCAGTGATCCGCAACAATATGCCAAAGTATTTCCCGCTATGATCGAAAACTGGCGTAAGTTATTTAATCAAGCTGAGCTACCATTTATTTTCACTCAGTTAGCCAATTATATGCAGGCAGACAGTGATCCATCTAATGCTGGTTGGGCCCAAACACGCAGTGCTCAAGCAACAGCCTTAAAACTTCATAACACAGCAATGATTACGGCTATTGATGTAGGCGAATGGAACGACATTCACCCTCTGAATAAAAAAGCGCTAGGCGACAGATTTGCGTTAGCCGCTCTAAATACAGTGTATGGTCATACAGCTAGCGTATATCAAGGGCCTATATTGAGTTGTGCGAGTTTAAATAAACAGCAGCAAATTGAGCTAACACTGGCGAACCCACAAAACGGTTTAACCTTTGTCGGTGAAAAACTTGACGGTTTTGCTGTATCGAACGACGGTAAAAATTATCAATGGGCAACAGCTGTTATTAAAGGCGACAAGATTATTTTAGCTGCGCCAAACACTGCAACAACACAATTTGTGCGTTATGCATGGCAAAGTAATCCAGCGCGCGCCAATTTAATCAATAACACGGGGTTACCTGCCTATCCGGCACAACTCACGATTTCTTCAACCTGTCATTAATTTTCGGTGAAACTTTTGAACCTATTAAAATTAGCCAAACAAGCTTGTTTATCTGCAGGTTTGTTTTTGTCGTTTGTACAAACTTTACACGCATTTGGCGTTGGACAATTTATCTATACAGATAAACAAAAAATTAAACCGCAGATGGAAATTGTTGGTAAAACAAATGCCAGCATATTCGTCGGCGCAAATGAAGATAAAGGCGTGCTTAGAGTCGCCCAAGATTTACAGCGCGATATCCTAGCAATTACTGGGCAAACGCTGAAAATAGAGCATGACTGGCGCAAGGTATCTGGTAACAGCATAATTATTGCCACTGTCGAACATTCTGACTTATTAAAGCAGCTGCAAGCCAGTTCTAAAATTGATTTAAGCTCAATTAAAAACCAATGGGATGGCTATCAGATTCAATTAATTGAAGATGTATCAACAAAAGTTGCAAAAGCTTTAGTGATCGCCGGCAGCAATAAACGTGGTGCAATTTATGGCACCTACGACATTAGCGAGCAAGCAGGAGTCTCCCCTTGGTATTATTGGGCGGATGTACCGATAACACAAAGCAAATCACTGCATGCAGCCTTGGCCAGTCCAATAGTTGAAATACCAAAAGTAAAATATCGCGGTATATTTTTAAACGATGAAGCGCCAGCGCTGACCAATTGGGTGAATAAAAACTTCGGCGGTTACAACCATAAATTTTACGTAAAAGTATTTGAGCTTATGCTGCGCCTAAAAGCTAACTACCTGTGGCCAGCAATGTGGAATAACGCTTTTGCCGACGATGATGTGCAAAATATGGTCTTGGCAGATGAATACGGCATAGTAATGGGCACATCGCACCACGAGCCTATGATGCGCGCGGATAAAGAATGGGATAGAGACGGTGAAGGTGAATGGCAATATTCAACCAACCGCCAGAATTTATATGACTTTTGGCAGCGCGGGGTTAAACGCAACGCACCGTATGAAAGTTTATACACTATGGGCATGCGTGGCCGTGAAGACAGTGCGATGCAAGAAGGCGAAAATATCAAACTGCTTGAGCAAATCGTCACGGATCAAAGACAAATATTGGCTACAACCTTTGCAGATAAAGCGTTAAGCGACATTCCACAAGTTTGGTGTTTGTATAAAGAAGTACAAAGCTTTTATGAAAAAGGCATGCGCGTACCTGACGATGTCACCCTATTATGGGCTGACGACAACTGGGGAAACATTCGCCGCCTGCCAACACAAGCTGAACAGGCAAGAAGCGGTGGTGCTGGTGTTTATTATCACTTTGATTATGTAGGTGGCCCACGTTCATATCGTTGGATGAATGTCACACCAATTGCAAAAATTTGGGAACAAATGCATCAAGCATATGTATTTAATGCTAATAAAATCTGGATAACCAATGTTGGTGATTTAAAACCTATGGAATATCCAACTGAATTCTTCCTGAAAATGGCGTGGGATCCACAAGACTTTAACCAACACAATTTGGATGAATATGGCATTGATTGGGCGACACGCTATTTCGGCAATACTTATGCGAAACAAATCAATGACATTATAAAAGCCTACACCCGACACAATCAGCGCAGAAAACCGGAATTAATGTCTGCTGATGTGTACAGCCTGCTCAATTACAATGAAGCTCAGCGAATTGAAGAAGAGCTAGATACTTATGTCAATTTAGCCGAATCTATCTATAAAAAACTGGCAGAAAAGCAAAAAGCAGCATTTTTTCAATTGGTGTTACACCCAATCAAAGCAACTTCGATTGTCTCAAAACTGTATTTTGCAACTGCGAAAAACCGTTTATATGCAAGCCAAGGGCGCAGTTATGCCAATGAGTACAAACAACTGGCGCAAGATTTATTTAAAGCCGATGCAGCATTGCAAAAACAATTTGATGCTTTAAACGGCGGTAAATGGCAGCACTTTATGGATCAACCACATATTGGTTATAACAACTGGAATAATCCAGCTGCCAACACCTTACCCCTACTCTACGATTACCAACCACACAATGCAGCAGAAATGGGTTTGGCTGTAGAAGGTGAAACTGACGCATTTCCACAAAAAGCTAGTTTCAATTTGAACTTTGATTCTGTGGCAAAGCAACAGCGAAAAATTGAGATATTCAACCGTGGAATATCTGACTTTAGCTATTCGATTAGCAGTTCTCATGGCTGGCTCAAACTGAATAAAACCCAAGGCAGCGTAAACAAACTTGATAAAGTCACAGTGGCTATCGACTGGTCAAAATTATCCCAAGGCACTCATAAAGCAAGCATTCAAGTAAAAGGCACCAGTTGGCAAGCGGCTCAAGTTAACATAACCGCAGTGAAACGTGCAGACAAAACAGTGACCACTGCGCAAGGTTTTGTTGAAGCCGATGGTTATATCGCAATTAATGCAGCTAATTTTACTAAAGCGACCTCAGCTAAAGGTTACAACTGGCAAGAAATAAATGGTTTAGGCCGCTGTGCAAATACCATTGCGGTTTTTCCAAAATCTTATGAAAGTTTTAATCCAGAGCAGCCACATCCTCAAGTAGAATATCCTGTGACCTTTTTCTCAACAGGTGAATTTGCAACCGAGCTACAGGTATTGCCAACGCTTAATTATTTCCCTGACAAGCCAATGCGTTTGGGGATTTCAGTTGATGGTGGCGCAATTCAACTAGTCGATTTGAGTTTAAATACCAAAATGTGGCAGTGGAATCAGGCCGTTAGCGAAGGCATTTTTAAAGTTAAAACTAAGCTTAAAATTACTCGGCCAGGACAACATATCATTAGACTACATGCATTGGATTTGGCGGTTGGTGTGGAAAAAATCATTATCAATACTGGCGATCTAAAACCGAGTTATTTAGGCCCGCAGCAAAGCATTAAATTATAAAAGTACAAATATTGAGATTAAAACTCTAGGTTTTAAAGAGCATAAAAAAACCGACTTAAACTCATTGGTTTAAGTCGGTTAACTAATACGACAGGTAATGAATGAAGTAACCTGAACTCTGAATAGGTAACTTATTTATACGGCTGAATCGTGTTGATTTTGCCGTTTTCCGCATAAGTTAACTCAGTCATTTTGACCGAACGTAAATGCGTTTGCCCGCCGGACAAAGTGCAATCATGATAAAACAAGTACCACTTTCCTTCATATTCAGCAATAGAGTGATGTGTTGTCCAACCCAGCACAGGCTCTAATATCACACCTTGATAGACAAAAGGCCCATAAGGTGAGTTTGACGTAGCATAAACAATTTTGTGAGTATCACCTGTAGAGTATGATAGGTAGTATTGGTTATTGTACTTATGCACCCAAGGGCCTTCAAAAAACCTTCTGTCAGCATCTCCGGCTCTAAGTAACTCGCCATTTTCATCGAAAATTTGTACATCTTTAACATCTTCAGCAAATTGCAGCATGTCATCAGATAATTTAGCAACTTTAGGTAAGAGTGCAGGCTCGTCTTCCTTTGGATATATGTCTTCATCTACATAATCACCCGTTGACCATCTTTGTAACTGACCACCCCAAATTCCCCCAAAATACGCATAATATTGATTGTCTTCATCCTGATAAATCGCAGGGTCTATACTAAAACTGTTTTTAATCGGCTCAGGTTCAGCGACAAAAGGTCCTTCTGGTGTATTACTAACAGCAACACCTAACCTAAAAATACCCTCGTGATCTCGTGCTGGAAAATACAAATAATACTGACCGTTCTTTTCTGCCGCATCAGGTGCCCACATTTGTTTTTCAGCCCAAGCAACGTCAGTTACATCTAACACACAGCCGTGATCTGTCACCTCACCGCCAACCTCAGTTAACGATAAAACATGGTAATCGCGCATAGCATATTGATCACCTCTATCGTTAATAGGCTCATCCGTTTCAATGTCGTGAGATGGATAAATGTAAATTTTACCATTAAATACGTGAGCGGATGGATCTGCCGTATAAATATGTTCAACTAATGGTTGCGCAATAGCGGTTAAGCCAGCAGCTTTTTGCAAATCTTGTTGTTGAACTCGCTCTGCATCGCTGATTATATCTAAGTTCTCTTTTAACATCTGTAACCTAATTTAATGTTATTAACCAGCCTTAAATTCACGCCTGATTAATCTCTACTTGCTGACTATTATAAAAACAAAAGATAAATAGTCAACTACACAATAAGATTAAAAATTTAAATTTGTTACAAGTAGAAGAAAATTTCCGATGAATTTAGCAAAATTTCATATGTTTTTAGCTAAATTAACTCTGCCTATTGCTTTAATTAGCTAAAGTGGACAAGTTTAATTGCCTAGCCCGCTATTTAACTCTAAAATAGTCATTTATATATTAAGTAGAATTCCCCAAATATAATGACAAATGACTCGCTATTATTAGCACCAGAAATGGACAAAGAAGAATTATTGCCTGACGATTGCATGAAGAATCTGTCAGTCGATAACTTAATTTACGCTATGGAAGACGGAAAATTAAAGGTGCTGTTAGCTAAATACAAACAAGGTGCAGCAGCAAATAAGTGGGGGTTAATTGGTCATTGGGTTAAACTCGACGAAGATATTGAAAGTGCTGCCCACAGGGTCGTCACACAAGCCACAGGTGTTAAAAATTTTCACCTCGACCAGCTAGCGACCTTCGGCAATGTTAAGCGCTACCCGCTACGCCGTATTATTACCATTGCCTATTATGCTTTTGTCCGCATGAATGAAGTAAATATTATTCATGGTGACAATACCCATGAAGTTGCTTGGTTTGACGTTAAACAACTGCCTGAGCTGATATTTGATCACAAAGAGATTATTTTAGCCTCGCTCGACCACCTAAAATATAAAGTTCGCCATGAGCCAATCGGCTTTAGCTTACTGCCGGAAAAATTCACACTACTGCAATTACAAGAAATATACGAAGCGATTTTAGATACCAAATTAGATAAACCTAATTTCCGCCGTAAAATTCAAAAAATGAATCTACTGATAAATTGCAAAGAAAAACAAACAGATGTAGCACATAGAGCAGCGGCATTATTCAGATTTGATATTAACGTATATGAAAAGCTAAAAGATTTTGGCTTTAATTTTGAGTATTAAGTAGCTTGGCAGTTTTCGTAGCTTATATCTGCTCCAATAGTTTCGGTGAATAAGTTTGGGCTGCTGCTGACAGGCAGATATGAGCGTTCAAGAGACGGTCGTTCTAACTCATTTTTGGACAAAAATGAGTTTGGACGAATGCGTGCTCTGTGCCAAATTCAGACGTTCCAGCAACTTCGATTAAAGCGACTTAAACTAAATAATTTGACAAGCCTCTCTTTTTTCATAAATATATACGTAACTGGTTACGGATATATTTATTATGAAGTCATTTAACGAATTAGGACATATCGCTCTAGGAACAGCTTTAAGGCAACTTGCAGCGCAAGTATCTCAAGACGCAGAGAAAACCTATGAGAAATTTGGATTCGATATTGAGCCAAAATGGTTCCCTGTCTTTTACGTCCTTGCTTCCAAAGGAGCAGAGTCTGTCGTGAATATTGCTAAAGAAATCAATCATTCTCACGTATCAGTCAGCAAAATAGTGAAAGAAATGAAAATGGCTGATTTGATTGAAAGCTATAGATCTAATGAGGACTCTCGAATAACTTTAGTTCAGTTAAATAATCGCGCAAAAGCTATGGTTCCTAATATGCAAAAGCAATGTGATGCAATTGATGTAGCGATGAAACAGCTAGAACAAGATGCAGGTGTTGACCTTTGGCAAGCACTAACTGTCATTGATAGGCATTTAAGGTTTCGCCCAATAAGTTCGCGAGTAGATGAGAAAATAGAAGATATCAGAATAGTTGATTACGCACCTAAACATCATGAGACTTTCAAAGCTTTAAATGTTGAATGGATTAGTAAACATTGGGAATTAGAAACGCCAGATTTGAAGGCATTAGACGATCCTGAGGGGTATATTTTAAATCAGTCAGGCTATATTTTTATCGCATTAGACAAAGGAAAGCCTGTTGGTTGTTGTGCATTAATTAAAATGGATATGGACGACTATGAGCTTGCAAAAATGGCTGTATCACCTACAGCGCAAGGCAAAGGAATTGGCTTACTTTTAGGTCAAAAAATAATTGAAAGAGCAAAATTAATAGGGGCGAAGCGACTTTATTTAGAAAGCAATTCTGTATTAGTACCAGCCGTCAGCCTCTACGAAAAGCTGGGCTTTAAACATATTGAAGGTGCTTCATCACCATATGACAGATGCAATGTACAAATGGAATTGTACTTGAGTAACAAGAGAACTAAATAGAGGTGATATATGGAACTGAATAATTCGACACTACATTACTATGTCATGAGCCATATCGTTGAATTTGGCTATGCTCCAAAAATTGATAGTATCGCTCAACACTTTAATACCTCTAAATTAAACACTGTTGAAGCACTAAAAACTCTTGAAGAATATCACGGAGTAGTATTGCACCCCAAATCATCCGAAGTTTGGGTAATGCACCCATTTTCGACTGCTCCAACAAACTTTTGGATTAACTCTAAAGGCGGCAGTTGGTGGGGAAACTGTGCTTGGTGCTCTTTAGGTGCAGCAGCTTTGTTAGATTGTGATTTAACAATCACATCAACTTTAGGCGGAGAAGCAAAACAAGTTGTTGTCGAAATAGTAAATGGTGAAATTATAAATAAGAATTTGTTTATTCACTTTCCCATACCAATGATGAATGCTTGGGATAATGTTACCTATACATGCAGTAAGATGCTTATTTTCGAATCGGAAGCTGAAGTTGATAGTTGGTGTAAGAAATACAATATGGATAAGGGTGATATCCAACCAATTACTAAAATCTGGGAGTTTTCAAAAGTATGGTATGGGAATCATTTAAGCCCTAATTGGGTTAAGTGGAGTGTAGATGAAGCTAAAGAAATTTTTGAACGATTTGAGCTTCAGCATTCTATTTGGAAAATGCCATCGAAAGCTGGGCGATTTTAGCTCTCAAATGCTTTGGTGTACTTTTTAGTGCAAAGCACAGCTGTGTGTATTCCTTCCGCATACGGCTTTTTTAATGCCTAGTGAATTAACGTTCAGTAGAGTTCGAATTCCTTGAATCACACCTTCAGTTACTGTCCGTTTATCGCTCAAAGCAGACCTTTAGAGTATTTACGTTAACTCATAATGGGGCAAAAATGAGTTAGAGCCGAACGTCCCAAAATGGCACATATGCGACTTTCAGATTTGATTGAGTCCAGTTAATCAAGTTAAGACTTATTCAAGTATATGGTAGCTCGCCAAGCAAGACGGACTACCATATTTAACTGATTAGATTTATTTAACCGGCGTTAAACGCAGTACTTGTACACCATGCGCAGGCAAGTCAATTTTTAGCTTTTTAGCTGTTGTGCCAGTACCTTTTTCCCACAAGTTACGCCAGTTAAATTTATTTTTATTAAAGTCGACATAGTGGCCGAATAGGTCGTCTTTATAAATATTAAACTGCCAGTCGTAGTTGTAGGTTGTTTTGTTATCTGAACGATTTAAAAACATAAAGGCCCACTCGCCACCGTCCAATGCTTTTACCCAAATTTCTATGTCACCATCATCAATAAATTTCATTGCTTGAATACCAAGTTTGTCTTGGTTTAATGCAATTATGTCTTTGTTGGTTAAAATCTCGCGTGTTTGTTTCGACATATTGCGCAAATCGTTACCCGCAATCAAAGGTGAAGCTAACATAGCCCAAATTGAAAAATGTGCTCTGTCTTCGTGGTAGCTCATGCCGTTGCCCACTTCCATCATGTCCATATCATTCCAATGACCTGGGCCTGCGTATTTACGCAGTTTGTTTTGCATATCTAAAATTGGCAATACCCCCCAAGAAGACCATGAGCCTTGTTTCTTTTCACAGCTCCAACATGGATAGATATCACCCGTTGTACGCCATGAGTGGCCTATGTCTTTTGCCCATTCCCAAGGCTTGTTGTCGCCCCATTCACAAATACTAAATAAAATTGGACGCCCAGCTGAATATAAAGCGTCGCGCATTAAAGTGTATGCACCAATTGGATTAACGTTCTCAGTTGCACACCAATCATATTTTAAATAATCGATTCCCCAACGAGCATAAGTCAGCGCATCTTGATATTCGTAACCGCGACTACCGGCGCGACCTGCGCAAGTTTTTGTGCCTGCATCAGAATAAATACCTAATTTTAAACCTTTGCTGTGTACATAATCAGCCAAGGCTTTCATACCTGATGGAAAGTGCTCTTTGCTCTCTTGAATAAAACCATTTTCATCACGCTCACCGTGCCAACAATCATCAATATTGATGTATTGATAACCGGCATCGCGCATGCCTGTTGCTACCATGGCATCGGCCATTTCTTTGATCATGTCTTCATTCACATCACAGTCAAAGTTATTCCAACTGTTCCAACCCATTTGTGGGGTCAGAGCTAAGTTTTCAAACTTTTTCGCATTTGCCGTAAAACACAGTAATGCACACAGCAAAACCGTTATTTTTGTCACCATGTTTTTCATATAAACCTCTAATTATCTATTTTTTGTTTAAGTACTTGTGCAATTTTAGGTAAACGTTATACCCGCAGTTTCAAAAAAGGCCCACCAACTAAAGATGGGCTAAAAACATGGGTAAAACGGCTACCTAGTCAGTCGAATTTTAGTTACATTTCCCGATGTGCTGACTCGTGGTAAATTTTTGTACATTTGAAGCAGGTGATTCACCCGATTCATTTTGCGCAAATACTCGATAGTAATAGGTGGCATTTGCTTTTACGCTGTCATCACAAAATAAAGTATCAAAGCGTGGATCAAACTTGTGTTTACCATCGGACAGACCATTCGCTATGGTTTTCCAACCTGAATCCATACTGGTTGAGCGTTCAATGCGATAACTTCGCCCTAAAGGTGCGCCCATCCAACGAACATCTGCAACTGAGTTAATTTCACGTAATTTAGGTGCTTCTGGTTTTGCCAATGGCAAAAGCTTTTCGCCCATCATTTGCGCAGCAGCTTTACGGGCAATTTCTACTACGGCTATTTCTTCGTTAAAATCGCCTTCTTTAAACCCAGGTAGATGATAACTATAGTATTTTGAGCCACCTTCATTGTGCCAATAGAATCCACCATTGTGCCTATGGCCTCGAAAACCCCAGATAAACGCGCCAACGGCTTTTGCACCTTTGTATTCAGCGTTAACCGCAGCATCCATAATTGCTTGTAATTTGTCTGACGGTTGCAAGCCAAATTCACCAATTAAATAAGGCTTTTGGCCGTTAATGGTTTTTAAATCCGCCAACACAGTTTCAGGACTGTTGTTGCCAACATTGGTGTAATAGTGGTTTGAAACCATATCAACATTTGGGTCTTTCAACGCAAAGTCATTAATCTTGATGTAAGTGCCATCCATCACCAGTTGATTTGGCGCCAATGCCTTAATAAAAGCTGAAGTTTTGGCTAAGAACAACTCATTGGTATCTTTTAGCTCATTACCGGTTTCCCAAATCATTATGGCTTTTTCTTGATTGTATAAACGTCCGGTAATCGTATTGCGACGGGTGACAACTTGGCGAATAATATGCTGATAAGCTTGATATGTTTTGCTGTAAACATCGTAAACAGCATCTTCTGGCTCGCCATAAAAGTCAGCTAATTGTTCGCGGCCGCCCCACCATTTCCAGTGGTCGATAAAAGGTAAAATCAAGCGCAAACCATGTTGATCCGCTAGAGCTATCATACGGTCGTAAACAACCATAGCTTGTTCATTTAGCTGTGGCATACCACCTTTTTCTGTTGGTGCTAAAATGTGCGTTTCACGGCCACAAGCTTTGTCGGCAGCCTGTTCGATAGACAACACATACACTCGCATAGCTTTTTGGTTTGTCCCAACTATGGCTTTAATCCAGTTTTCTTGTTCATCGGCAGTTGGCCATTTAAAGTGCTGCCCCCAACCTCTGGGGTCGGCTTTACATACACCTTTTGCATCATCTTCGATACGGTGTAATTCAGGGGCATGAATACCGGCAAACCTAAACACTTTGTCACCGTCGTACAAAGTATGGCCTTTACGGCTGATAAAGTTGTCGAACGCCATTACCGAGTTAGACAACAAGGCACCAATAATTAATACGGATTTAAATTTCATTAATGAGTCTCCAGTTTGCCGCTAAGCACTTTGATAACTTCCATCATGGCTCGGCCATTGTGATACGGCGCTTTCCAAAATCCAGCTTTGTATGTGTCGTAGTTTGTATCTTGGTCGCATTTAGCTAACCAAAACCATTCACCTAAGTTTTTATCTATGTGTTGCTGCTTGGTAAAAGCCCACACATTGTCAAATGCAGTCCAAAAATCAGTGTTACCGGTTAACTGATAGGCATATAAAAAACCGACTAATGCTTCTGCCTGTACCCACCAACAACTTTCTTGATGTTTATGTTCACCAGCAAATTCAAATTCGTCGCATACTTGCCCTTGATTGCCAATGCCTTCAGCTAAAGTGGTTTCTGCCATTTTGATCACTGTTGGTTTTACTTGACTGGAGATCAGTGAATCGTCTAGCGCAACTAATGCTTCGTATAACAACCAGCTACATTCGATATCATGGCCATAAGAAAATGCACGAGAGTGATCATTCCAATCAACATCCATAAACAAACGTAGGTGATAGTTGTTTTTGTTAATAATAGTGCTATCAAAAAAGTCGATTAACCTGCGTAATGCTAATGCACTTTCAGCTGTCGGTTTTACCATATGCAAGGTCGCAAAAGCTTCCATTACGTGTAAATGGGTATTTTGAGTTTTTGGCAAATTGTCGTCTTTGTCACTCAAACGCATATCGGTAATTTCATGCCATTGGCGATCAAAAGCCTCTAAATAACCACCTTTTACATCGTCATGGCAATGTTTTTGTAGCTGAGCAAAATATTCATATGCTAAATCTATCGCCTCTTGCTCTTTGGTTAATTTGTAATAAGCACTTAAACCATATATCGCAAACGATTGGGCGTAAGTTTGTTTTTTACTGTCTGCTACACTGCCATCTGCGTGGAGCGACCAATAAACACCACCGTACTCTGCATCATTAAAATAAGTTTTAATGTATTGATAAGCACGTTTGGCTGCGGCTTGATATTGAGGTTTATCAAGGTAATGACACACTTCGCTGAAAAACCACAATATACGGGCATTCATTACAATGCCTTTTTCTGCGCTAACGTCTGCACTGCCATCTGCATTAACTTGTCCATAAAATCCGCCATTTTCTTCATCAATCGCGTATTTTATCCACCAGTCGGCAATATTGATGAGTTCACTACGGAACTCATCAATTAGGCCATTTACTTCAGGTTTTAAAAACACTGACATATTATTTAAGCCCTAAGGTTTCTAATACGGCTAAGTTACTATCAATTAACTTGTTGCGCACTTTTACCGATTCGGCTGAGCGCAGCCCGTCTGCTGGGGTATTTTTCACATAATCAACTAACTTGCTGACAGTTGTGGTGGCAACATGCATACGCGTATCTGAAGAAGCGTAATAAATATTGACCTCTTCACCCTTTTGCGTCCAGCCATTGGCAAACACCACGTTAGAGACATCACCTACGCGCTCTTCCCCTTCAGGTGCAATAAAATGGCCTGCTGGTGCGTGCGTTACCACCCAAGGGCGCTCTAACTCTGTCATGAACATATATAAAACGTAACGCAAACCAGCGGCAGTATTACGCACACCATGCGCCAGATGTAACCACCCATCAGCGGTTTTAATTGGTGCAGGGCCTTGGCCATTTTTGATTTCTTTGATTGTGTGGTAAATCTTATTATCAACAATAACTTCTTGTTTAACTTCGGCATTTTCCATTGATTCAGCTAAACCCCAACCTATGCCGCCGCCTTTACCTACGCTGATAAAACCGTCTTGTGGGCGTGTATATAAAGCGTATTTACCATCAACAAACTCTGGGTGTAAAACGACGTTACGTTGTTGACCCGAATAAGTAATTAAGTCTGGCAGTCTTTGCCAATTAACTAAATCTTTAGTGCGAGCAATACCACATTGAGCTTCGGCTGCGGATAAATCATCAGGGAAGTCTTCGTCTTTGCGCTCAGTACAGAACAAACCATAGATATAACCATCTTGATGCTGAGTTAAACGCATGTCATACACATTTGTGTCGGGACGGTCAGTTTCAGGCATAGTAATTGGGCGATCCCAGAACTTAAAGTTATCTACACCGGTTTCACTTTCGGCCACAGCAAAAAATGATTTACGATCATCACCTTCTACCCGCACAACCAATAAATATTTACCATCTAAATAAATCGCACCTGAATTAAGAGTTGCATTGATGCCTTGGCGCTCTAGTAATTGTGGATTTGTTGCTTCATTAAAGTCAAAACGCCAGTGAACAGGTACATGCTCACGGGTAATAATAGGATTTTGCCATCTGCTATAAACTCGGTTACCACCCGCTTTTTTTGCGTTTGGTTTAGTTAATAAACTTTGTTGCGCTGTAATTAACGCTTTAACTTTTTGCAAATGTGTAGACATTAAAACCTCCGAATACCGGTTACATTTTTTAATAGTAACCGAACAAAATAAATAAGCTAGTGAATAATATTTAACTTTCTGAACGTCTTAAACCAAGATCTGTATTAACTTTGGCCATATAGTCGTCAGTTAAGCGATAGAAAATCATAAATAATGCTGAAATCATTGCGCCGACAGCTGGGATAAAACTCACCATATAACGCAAACCTTCTTTGGCAAGTTCGGTTTGTTCGGCATTTGCCACATAACCAAAATACGCTAGAGTCCAACCTGTCAGTGCACCACCTAAAGTCCAACCCATTTTTTGTGCGAACGAAGATGAAGAAAATATCAGCCCAGTTGCACGGCGGCCGGTACTGTATTCTGAATAATCGGCTATGTCTGCGTACATAGACCACAACAGCGGGAAGATTATGCCGGCACATGCGCTGATCAATACTTGTAAAAGTAAAATTAAACCAATTTGCTCAGCGGTTAAAAAATAAAACACACTGCTTAAAATAGCCGCTAAAAACATTGCATACATAAAGGTATTGCGTTTGCCAATGCGTTTCGCAATTGGCTGTGCTAATACCACACCGATAATATTAGATGCTTGACCTAATACTAAATAGACAGTGGTTAAACCAAAACTTAAGCCAAACAAACTCCACTCAGGCGATTGAATATAATATTTAAAATAATAAACCGACGCACCATCACGCATACTATTAAAGATGAGGGTTGCTAACGCAGCGCCAAGTAAAATAAACCAAGGTTTGTTATTGGCTAAGTTAGCAAAGTCTTTTTTCAAATTAGACTGTTGTGAAGCTGGTGGCGCAATGCGCTCTTTGGTCCAAGCGAAAGTGAAATAAAATAGCACCGCAGCAATACAGCCATACACCAACATAGTTAACGACCAACCTGTTTGTGGATCGGCCACCTCACCAAAATGTGTAAAAAAGTTAGTTAATGGGTCAACCAAAATAAAAGCAAATATGCTGCCAGCAAATGCAAACACCATTCTAAAAGATGCAAGTTGAGTGCGGTCGTCACTGTTAGATGACATAACGCCTAATAAAGAAGCGTACGGCACATTCACTGCTGTATAGGCCATCATCATTAACGTGTAAGTAATATAGGCATAAACTAATTTAGCGTCTTGCGACCAATCAGGTGTAGTAAATGTCAACACACCTATAGTGGCAAATGGAATAGCGCCCCACAATAAATACGGACGGAATTTGCCCCACTTAGTATTGGTTCTATCAGCAATTATGCCCATTACCGGGTCATTTGCTGTATCCCAAATACGGGTTAATAAAAACATAGTGCCAACAGCTGCAGCAGAAATACCGAACACATCTGTGTAAAAAATCATTAAATACACAGAGAACATTTTCCAAAACATGGATGAAGCAAAATCGCCAAATCCATAACCAATTTTTTCTTTCAATTTTAAATGTTGTGATTCATTCATAGATATATCTGCTACTCATGTCTGTTAAATCTCTCAGTAGATAAGAATACTGAAACAAACTGTATCCGGTTACATTTAAAGAAATATTAGCACAGTAAATCCGTTAAGTAATAATGTTTTTTGCAAAAACAAACATTTTTTTAACTTAATACAGGTTCACAGCCGCTAGTTAACTTGTGAAACCAAGCGAAAATTAATTTAAATATAATTGGTTAGGGGGTTTGTGGTGGCAGAACGTTAATATAATGTGTGCGCAGCGATTTGTTGTACACTTTACTTATATTTTGAAAATTAAACTCAGCCCAGTGTTTAAAGTGTAAAATTGTTTCATCTAAATTTTCTGGTGTTGCAGCGACGAGTGTTAAAGGTATTTCACGTGTACCGTTTATGTCGGTAAAGTCATGTTTGTAATAAGCATCGTGCAATAACACTAAAGCCAGCGCACCTGTAATACTATGCCCTCCTACTGCAACCTTTAATCGTTCTGCCGACAATTGCGCCAATGTTTCTTCTGTCCAATTAAAAGTCCCAATTTTTGGCCCAGCACTCAGTTTGGCTTCTGCAACCGCTTTTATTGCACCCGAGGCAAGCCTGTGTCCCGCAGTCCAAATGGCGTTAGTATTTTTATATCTGTTTAGCAGTTTCGATGTTTTGTAATAACCTTGTTGTTCAGTCCAATCAGTCGGCACAATTTGGCTCAGGATAATGTTATGTTCGGCTACATAATTTCTTAAACCATCTACCCTATTTTCGCTTTCACTGTGCATATTACTACCAGCTAACGCCATCATATTTACATTTTCATTGTGCAAATGTTGCGCGAGTAAATAGCCTGCTGCTTTGTTATTGCCGTACATATGGCCAAACCAATATTTAAACTTTTGTTGTGGTTGTTGATAAAGCATTTTTTCGGCTGGTGGTATTTCACCAGAAATAATAAATGAGTGGATTTTTAAAGCTTCGAGTGCTTGCAAGGTATTCAGACTAACTTGCACAGGTAAGGGAGTTAATATTACAAAGTCTGGTTTTTGTTGGAGTTGTCGAATGTAACGGACTTTATCTGGTTGCTCACGAAAGTTATTGTCGTGTGAGTCGTAAAGTGTCACTAAATTAACCTTCAGATCTTTCGCGGCTTTTTCCATATACAGCTGCACTTCACTCCAATAGGTGCAGGCTGTGTCTTGTTTGCATGGCGACAAATAGACTATGTTGACAGCTTGCGCTACCTGAGGGCAGATCAAACAAAACAAAAAAATGAACAAAGACGGTTTCATGAGCAAACAAATAAACTGTTACAATGTGTTCGTATATTAATTAAGTGTAGAATGCTTTACTAACTTAACAATATTCCTCGGTAAACCCAACCTTAATTTAACGTAACCGGTTTTCACTGCATTGTTATTGACTTAAAAGTTAATTTTGTTAGTGGATTTACATTTGTTTCTTTGATAAATTTACTAAAAATTAATCTAACACAACACAAGAATAAGCCTATGAGTAATATTCGAGCCGTCGCAAAAAAGGCCGGTGTATCAATTGCCACCGTGTCTCGAGCTTTTACCAACCCTGAAAAAGTATCAAAAAACAGCTTAAAAAAAGTCATGGATGCGGTAGACGCTGTTGGTTATCGCCCGAATATGATGGCTAGAAATTTTCGTTCTGCTAAAGCCTATGCTGTGGTTGTATTAGTACCGGATTTTGCAAACTTATTCTTCACTAAAGTTATTCGTGCAATCCAAGAAACCGCTGTGCAAAACGGTTACAACATATTGTTAGGTGAAACCCGTGACAATGAAAGACGTGAAGCCGAATACATACGTTTAGTTGAATCGCGCCAAGCTGATGGTGTTATTCAATTACGTCCACATACCCCTGATTATAAACTGTTACCTAATCAACATATTCCGGCAGTTGCAGCTTGTGGTGCTTCGGGTACACCTTATGTGTCAGTTCGAATGGATCACGCTGCAGCGTCTCTATCAATAATGAACTACCTCATTTCCATGGGCCATAAACGCATTGGTTGTATTGCAGGTTTAGAAGACAATCCACATAGCATAGATAGATTTGAAGGTTACAAACAAGCGCTGGCCGATGCAGGCATAGAATTTGACCCTGAGTTAGTTTTTGAAGGTGACTTTACTATGTCGTCAGGTCACGCTGGCGGTGAGTATTTTGCCAATATGCCTGATAGACCTACCGCAGTATTTTCAATGAATGATGAAATGGCGGTAGGTGCGATTAAAGCATTCAAAGAAGTGGGATTAAAAGTACCGGAAGATGTTTCTATCACAGGTTTTGACGATTTGCCTTTTGCAACTTATACAGATCCAGCATTAACTACAGTGCGCCAACCAGCTGAAGAAATGGGTAAAAAAGCCATGCAGTTGTTATTGCAAATTATGGATGGCAAAGAAGTAAACCAGTCAGAATTTATTTTAAAACACGACTTTGTTGTGCGTGAAAGTGTTAAACCTGTTCGAGCTAAGGCTTAATACAACTAATCTAAACACCGAATAAATAGAAAAAGGCTTGTTTACCCAAGCCTTTTTCTTTTTTAGTTTGCGGGCTGAGCTAGCTTAAGCTTAATTAAGGTGTAATTGCGTATACACCCGAGCCACGCTTGCTGTGCCGGATAAAGTTAGCCCGTCAGCCGATGCAGGTAACAAAAAGGCTTGGCCATTGGTGAAGTTTTGTCCGTCAATTTGCACACAGCCCTTGACCACAAAATACAACTCAGCAGAGCCTGATTGACCACAAACAAATTCATCATCCACTAAATTTAATAATTGCAATTGAAAGTCTGGTACAGGTACATCAAAGGTATGTTCACGCTCGCCTCTTGATAGCTGTTGAACTTGAATATTATTGGCAGCACTGTCATAACGAGTTACTTTAATCAGCTCTTGTCTATCCATAAATTTCTGGGTTAAACCACCACGTAGTACATTGTCTGAGTTGGCCATAACTTCAATGCCAGTGCCTTGCAAATATGCATGTGGGCAGCCAGCGCCTAAAAATATCGCTTGGCCCGGTTGCAGTACAATCAAGTTAAGAATTAGCGGGAAAAATATGCCGCTATCAACGCCATAAATTCGATACAGCTCAGCAACCCAATATAATTCGACGTCGGTTTCTGCTAACTTTTTCGCATTAGCGACAGCCTGAGCACAAGCTAGCTCAAGCGGCTCTTGCTCTAAATACAACAACCAGGCATAAAACTCTTCGACAATTTGCTGCTGAGTCGATTCCGATTGCTCTGTAGCAACTAATAACTTGTTACACCAAGGTGTAAACAACTCAACATTCAGTTTAGCAAGCGCCTGAGCCATTTGTTGTACTGGGCGAAAGCCCGCCATAGCGGAAAAATTAGTTAATGCATAGATAAGCTCAGGTTTATGGTTATCGTCTTTATAATTACAATTTTTATCAGTCGTTTTAATGCCCGCCTGCTGCTCAAGCTTAAAGCCGATTTCAGCTTGGGCTTTCGACGGATGCACTTGAATAGATAAAGCTTGTTTAGCAGATAATATTTTAAATAAATAAGGCAGCTTATTCGCCATCAACTGACAGTGTTCGCCCAAGATAGCTTGAGGGTTTTGCTCAATAACTTGATCTAAGGCTAAGTTGTATTCAACCGCGAATGACGGCAAATTTGGATGTGCACCAACCCATAATTCAGCAAGTGGCAGATTGCCTGCTGGAGCGCTAATAGCCAAGATTTTTGCAATGTCGCTGTCTGTCCCCCAATCGTAATGCTGATAACTATTTTCTAATCGGATGATTTTTGATTCCACCAAAACCTCACTTAACCGGTTACATTTTAAAATTAAAAATTTAAGAAAACTAAAACTAAGCAGAATGCTGTAATTGAACTGCGGCTTGTTTATTCGCTAATGCAGCAATTGCCGCACCTTTTAAATTGGCTTGTTCCACTTTACAGATATCCACGGCAAGTGCCTGCCAGCCTTTTACAGCCAAAACGTCGTCTAAACTATCGGTAACTAGCTGATTAAATCCACCCAACTTATGCCCTGATGCCCAAAACAAACCACCTTCACAAACAAACCTAAAGGTTTTAGCTTTTGGATTAACATAAGTTAGATGATGTTCAATTAATCCTAACATTTGAATTGAGATAAGCTGGGCCGCTCGAATCATTAGACTAATGGCACTGCAAACTTCAGCGGAAGCTGAACTATTGCTATCGATAAATTGCATCACACCTTTTGCGCCCTGTTTTGGATCAACCGCAGCATCGGGATAAGCGGCATGAAAAATTCGCGCTAAATACATACCAGAAACTGCTTTTTCAAATACTTGCATGCCTGGGTTTTCCGACTCTTGGTCGACTAAGCTATCGAATTCGGTTAAACAGCTAGGATTAAAATTACCTGATTCTAAATTAACCGGCATTTCGCCCAAGTGGCTATGCTGATCGGGCAATTTTGCAATCAACTGAGCTGGAATAAGCGCTGCAGTATTAAAACCTGTGCCGGCAATTAAGCCAAAAGTTGCGTCCGTTATTGGCAAAGTCAATCCTGCTAATAAGCTAGCAACTGTGTCATTAATAACGGTTGGATGGGTTAACTCTACTTGATGAACACGCGAAATATAATCGATAAAAGTTTTACCGACTAACTGACCTTCTGTGTCGTTTACATGCAAACCTTTGGTCCAATGGATCAACTGCGCATCACCATTAGTGAGCCCATCTGCCGGAAAAGAAAAACAATATCCCAACGGCAAATCTTGGATATGGCCACAGTTGATTAAGGCGTCTGCCTGCTTTTCTAGATAATCAATTTTGTTGTAACTGATGCCGCGCTTCCACGGCATTTGAATAGGTAAAGCTCGAGAAATTGCAAACACTTTGCCATCTCTAAAAACAACTTTGGCTGCGCGCAAATTAGAGCCACCTAAGTCAAGTACACATGCATCGCCATTAAAACGACTTTGTTTAATGGTTACAAAGGTAGGTAAACACTTTAACTGCTGAGCAGGTTTAGCTAAACCGTCGGTTATACGCCAAACAAGTTCGCTGGCTTGTTGTAATATTGTCTCAGTGGCTAATCTAAAATCAATATAGGCCATTAGGCTTTAACCTCTTGTTGTTCATTAGTTTGATGTTCTGCCATGACCTTATCAGCAATATTTTCTAACGACTGGCCTTTAGTTTCCGGCATCCAATATCTAACAAACAATAGTTGTAAAACCATCATAAATGCAAAAAAGAAGAAAATTTGATCAACTTTAAATGCTTGCAGTGCAGCAGGCATAACTAGAGTAATGAGTGCAGCAAATACCCAGTGGGTACCACAGCCAATTGCTTGCCCTGCTGAACGCACAGAATTTGGGAATATCTCCGCAATAAATACCCAAATTACTGCGCCTTGGCCAATTGCGTGTGAGGCGATAAATGCAAATACAGCTAATACCACAACCATACCTGAACTGTCGGTATTAAAAGCCCAAGCGACAATTAACAAAGATGTTATATAGCCAACAGAGCCAATATACATCAGAGTTTTACGACCCAACTTATCAATTAAATACACACCTAACATAGTAAACAATAGGTTAACTAAACCAATACCAGCAGACGATAATAAAGCAGAGTCAGCGTCCAAACCGGCAAGCGCAAACACTCGCGGCGCAAAGTAAATAATAAAATTAATCCCAGATAATTGATTAAAAAAGGCGATTAAAAATGCCAATACAATCGGCCAGCGAAAGGTGTTTTGCCAGATAGACTTTTGTGTCGCATCTTGGCCATCGCTTAGAATATTTTTAATCACTTTCTGTGGATTTGCTTCGCCCAATTTTTCTAATATAGCTAAAGCTTTTTGATTGTTTTGTTTAAACAAGACTAACCATCTTGGGCTTTCCGGCACTTTTAATACCAATAATACAAATACTGCCGCTGGCAAAACTTCGACAGCTAACATCCAGCGCCAGTCATGATCTGTATTGCCCGAAATTAAATAATTGGAGAAAAACGCAACTAAAATTCCAAGAACCAATTGAAATTGGTACAGAGCAACTAAACGCCCTCTATGTTTTGCTGGCGCAATTTCGGATATATAAGCAGGCACAGCAATAGATGACGCGCCGACACCTAAACCACCAATAAAACGGAAAAATGAGAACGAATAAGGATCAGGTGCTAATGCTGAGCCCAACGCCGAAACCAAATACAATAATCCAATGATAATCAAAGTTGTTTTTCGGCCTAAGCCATCACACGGCCACTTAGCAAACAAGGCGCCAATCACAGTACCCCATAACGCCGAAGACATAATAAAGGCACCATGAAAAAACGGCGAGGTGTTCCACTGCGTT
This sequence comes from Catenovulum sp. SX2, assembly GCF_052056295.1. NCBI lineage: Bacteria > Pseudomonadati > Pseudomonadota > Gammaproteobacteria > Alteromonadales > Alteromonadaceae > Catenovulum > Catenovulum sp. SX2. The sequence continues at coordinate 51,179 of NZ_CP182494.1, read as the reverse complement.
TGGATCAACGCATCTGCGCCGGAAATAACAGCAGTGTCAAAACCAAATAAAAAACCTGCGACCGCCACTGTAATTGACCAATAAACTAAGTTGCTCATAAATCCTCCAATTGAACCAGAGCAACAATGTAACCGGTTATCACAAAAATGTAAATAATTTAGTCAAAAACTTGCTCACTTTAACCTTATGGACAATTAACTTGCAAAATATCGACACATTAACTGCAAAACAAGGTGCGAAAGTCCGAACATATAAAATGGCAAAAAATAAAAAACCGGTTACAACAAAAATAAACCTAAATATCAATTAGATAAAACAACAAAGTTAAAATAAATGTAAATTTTTATATTTTTATGTTGATCTAACCGCCACAATAAAATACGATTTATTGTAAATCACTTGTGAAAAAACATAACAAAACGTTTAGTTCCTTGTGCATTTAAACGAACAATAAATGTAACCGGTTTATATTTATTACCAGAGAATTATAACTTACAAACAGAAACAAAGGTTTAATATGAGGTTCAACATGACAACGCCTTTCAATAGAAAACCGCTAGTCGCTGTTATATCTGCATTATTACTAGCAGGGACAACCGCAGGCTGTGTGGAAGAAGGAACAACAAACGCAGATAGCGTTGAGTACACACCAGAAGATCGCCCACTGGGAGTATTAGCTGGTGAAGACACAGAAGGTTCGCCAAACGCAACGATAATATTAGATGGCCGCTTTATCGGCTACCCTATTCCAGCCGGTTACACACTTGAATGGGAGCAAATTAAAGGTCAAGACATTACACCAACTAATGGTTGGACCAATGAAGATTTAGAATTTGTCGCGCCTGTTGTTGATGGTTTAGAAACATTTGAATTTAAACTGAAAATATTGGATGAAAACGGCCTGCAAGTTGCCGATGAAAATGGCAGCTTATACGAAGACAACGCCAAAGCGATTATCTTCGACCAAAGCTTAGTGCAAACTTTCGAAGCAGGTGAGCCAGGTATAGAAGTGTTAGACGCAGATGGCAATCCAATTATGTTAGACGGTGCTGCTGTTTTAAACGTTGAAACTGAATTAGTTGGCGATATCTCACTGGTTACAGAGACAACCGGATATTCTGGCGAAGGTTATATTTCAGATATGGTTCCAAGTGCGTCTGTTAACATGAAAATTTATGTTAAAGAAACAGGCAATTATTCAGTTTGGACTGGCTTTCGCTCGCAATACGACCAAAAAGGTTACCAAATTACTTTAGATGGTTTAGCCATCGAAGGCATGTTTCCATTAAGTGGCGCGTTTGCTGAAAAACGTATTGGCGTCTACCAACTTGAGCAAGGTTACCATGATGTTGAAATTTGTTGTGGCTGGGGCTACTACGAAATTGATTATTTAAAGTTATTACCCGCAGCACCGCCTGAGCCACCAAAAGCAGTCGCACCTAGCCTAGTCAATGCAAACGCAACAGAGCAAACACAAGCACTTATGACAGTGCTTACCGACAACTATGGTAAAAAGGCATTTACTGGCCAGCAAGAAGCACCTTGGACGGTAAGCGAAGACTTACTTAAAGAAGCAAATGCGATCAAATCAGCAGTTGGTGAACTACCAGCTGTTATGGGATTTGATTTAATGAACTATTCATCTTCTCGCATTGCCAATGGCCAAACAACTGATGAATATACTGAAAAAGTCATCAATGCCTATAACCAAGGCAAAATGATGCTAACAATGGCCTGGCATTGGAATGCGCCTATGCATTTGCTTGACCAAGGGGATGGCAAAGACAAAGATGGCAATGCGTTATCAAGAGACGCCAAACAACATTGGGATCAAGGATTTTATTCATCTGCGACAACTTTTGATTTAGCCGCAGCGCTGGCAGATACACAAAGCGATGAATATAAAGCGCTGATCAGCGACATTGCAATTATTGCAGCAGAGCTGCAAAAACTTGAAGACGAAGATATTCCAGTATTGTGGCGTCCGCTGCATGAAGCAGAAGGTGAATGGTTCTGGTGGGGCAGTGCAGGCTCAGCAGCTTATGTTGAGTTGTGGAAATTACTCTATAACGAACTAACTATCACCCATGGTTTAGATAACTTGATTTGGGTATTTACTGCTGAAAGTACCAGCAGCGACTGGTATCCAGGTGATAATTATGTCGACATTATCGGTGTGGATGGTTATCACAGCGCATCCGGCTTGTATGACAGCGAATACAAAGCACTCAAAGAAATTTTTGACGGCAAAAAGCTTATTGCTTTGACCGAAGTAGGCAATACACCAGATGTTCAAGCTCAACAAGATTTAGATGTTTGGTACAGCTATTTTGTAACTTGGAATGGATTTGTTCAAACTGAAAACTTAGAAAAAGCCTACAAAGCTGAACACGCACTCAATAGTGACGATATTGACCGTATTGGCGGAGAACAACTGGCGCCACCTCCAGTTGTTATAGGTGGTGTTACGCACAGTACCTATGAAGGTGCTTGGCAATTACAAGTTAACTGGGCAGCAACTGATGGCATCAGTTTGTCAAATGGCTGGGCGTCAAGCGGTACAACTGCGTTGACAGGCAGCAAAGACTTGAGCCAACAAGCTGGTGCTAATGCAGTTATCCTACAAACCTATCCAACTGACGGCTTTGATGTAACCGGTATAGATAAAATTAAATTGTCAGCGAATGCGATTAACGCAGGCCCTGACACTACCGCAAAATTATGGGCTAAAGATGGCAGTGGTACATGGCGAGACGCAGGTGCAACTTTAATTACCTCAGGCGGTATCGAGCTCAGTATTGATGTTGCAGACATAGACACAGTATCTGGCCTAGGTGTGCAATTCGAAGCATTTGATGGCTCAGCAACAAATGCACTGTTTTTTGTCGACCAAGTTAGATTTGACGACACTCTAGTCGAAGACTTTGCCGCACCGCTCACCCACTATGCATACGATGGCAGTTGGGAGTTCCAGAAAAACTGGTCGCCGACTGACGGCAATACTTTGTCAAATGGATGGTCAGCCGATGGTTTATTAGCACTAACTGGCAGCATAGACCTAACTGCCGCAGAAAATTCGGATGCAACTTCGTTAATTTTACAAAGTTACCAAGGGTTTGACGTAACCGGTGTTTCCACGATTAAAGTGACGGTAAATGCGGCCAATGTCGGCGCAACTGCAACCGGCAAGTTATGGGCAAAAGATGCTGACGGTGCATGGCGTGATGCTGGCGCTAGCCTTATTCCCAATGGTGGTATTGAGCTGACACTAGATGTAGCAGACATAGACACAGTTAGCGGCATGGGCATTCAATTTGAAGGCTTCGATTTAACCTCAGCTGAAGCCATGGTGTTTATCGACAAAATTACCTTTGACGACACCCTAGTAGAAAGTTTCGAGCCGAGCAACGACTAACCGTATTTGAAATTAGGGTGGACTTGCTCCCCCTAATTCTTTCGAGGAAGATTTTATGAAAAAATATAACAAATTTGGCAAAAGCCTATTAGCAACCAGCATATTGGCCGGTATATACGCACCAAATGCACTTTCACAACAAACTGAACAAGCACAAGCTGACGAAAACACCGAAGTCATTCAAGTACGTGGTTTTCGAGGCTCTGCAATAAAATCGTTAGCAAACAAACAGTTTTCGAATACTGTAATGGATTCAATCACAGCAACCGACATAGGTAAATTACCTGATGCAACCATAGCTGATTCGTTACAACGTATTCCAGGCATTCAAATTAATCGTTCGGCTGGTGAAGGTAATTCGCCCAACATTCGAGGCAACAGTAATGTTGCGGTTACCCTCAACGGTGAACAAATGATGACAGCTGGGGCAATTACAGTTGTGCAGCCAAGCTTTACCGATATTCCAGCAACTATGGTTTCGGGTGTTGATGTATTTAAGTCGAGCCAAGCATCCATCTTAAACGGAGGGGTCAGTGGTACAATCAACTTAAAAACCTATCGTCCATTTGAGTTAACTCAAGGTTTAACCTTAACTGGCAAAGCAGAAGCGATTAAAGGTTCATACGGTGACGAAACCGATAAATCTTTGTCTTTGTTTACTGGTTTCTACAACGGTGATGATTTTGGAGCAACGCTCAACGTTTCACACTCGACAGTCAACTTAGCAGATTATGCAGTTGGTGCCAGTGGTAGCGATTGGGGATTTATCGCCAACGAAAAAAAATCATTTGTTGAAGACGACACTGACGCTTCATTTGATGGTGATACCAACGACTTATTTTATGCATTTCAAGGACACGAGGCGTCAAACCGCTTTATCGAACGTGAAAGAAACGGTTTAAACGGTGCAATTCAGTGGCGATTAACTGATTCGGTAGAAGTTTTAGCCGATGTTTTTTATACAAAAATGCAAGAACATCAACGCCAAGCTGGTTTTATTGCTAGCCAAGCATGGCAAGGCGAAACCGGCTGGTTTACCCCAAGTATGCTTGACGGTGAGTTAACTGGTGCTATTGCCCACCCTATCCACACAGGAGCAGAGCGCACGCTAGTCGAAGAAGGTAATTTGTATAGCTTGCAAGCTGGTGAGTTACAAGCGCGCCGAACTATGGTGCATAGTGAAACCCATGCAATTGACAAAGAGTCACTCAATACCAATCTAGAAATTAAATTTGATAATGGTGGTGATCTTAAAGCTTCTGTACGCTGGGTGCATGGCGAAGCGGTTGAGAAAAAACAACATTCTGTAGTCGATGCTTATATAAATAACGGCTGCCAAGCCAACGCAACTTATAAATCAGCCGAGTTTTTAGCCAATGAAGATGCTGTTTGTGAAGACTCACCAGTTAATCCTTGGGGTTATGCCGGCGAAGCAGCAAGTTTACCGGACGGTACAGCAGTCGATGGTGCTTATACGCAAATTCCTATCGGCATTGCCTATCAAGGTGATAAACAAACTTGGAGCTTGCCTGAAATGCAAGTTGTTGAAGCTGACGGCTCAGTAACCATTGAAAAATTTGGTAGCAATATCAATAGATACAGCGCAACCTCAACCAATCTAACAGGCTACAATCGCAACGGTGAATTTGATGCCTTCAGACTAGATGCCAACTATTACTTAGATGCATTTGCCATTACGTCTGTAGATTTTGGTGCGCGTTATGGTATCAGGAAAGTTGACCAACAAGAATGGACTGGTTTAGCCGTGCGCACTAACGGCCAAGGTGATCCATATGTCGCGCGCTGGAAAGATTCAGCAAGCCAAGCACCAACAACAGGTGAATCATATATCGAGCCAATTTCGTTTAACGATAGTCGATTGGCTGGAAAAATCACTCAGATAGATGATTTTGTTGGCGCTGAAGGTTTAGGTTCACTTTATTTTGTCGACCCTAAGGCTATGGATGATCCGTTAGCCTTCCATACCGCGTTATACGGCACACAAATTCAAGCACCTAACCCAGATTTAACCTATGAGTTAGAAGAAAAAACCACTAGCATTTATGCTCAAGCCAATTTGAGCACAGAACTAGCGAATCTGCCGCTGCGTGGTAATTTTGGTTTCCGTTACGTACAAACTGAAATTGACGTTGAACAAGCGAACGTTGACTCTAAAGCACGCAGCTTAACCTTCAACAACCAAGATTACTTAATTGGCCCAGGTGCACCATTTAAAAAAGATGCACCTTTAATTAGCGACAATAGCTACAACGACTTTTTGCCGAGTTTAAACTTAACTTTAAATTTAACCGATGAACATTTAGTCCGTTTTAGCTTTAACAAAACCTTAGGTAATCACAATACCAACGATTTAGGTGGTGGTATTACGGTAACTCGCATTCTGGGTTGTAATGTGCAAACACCATCAGGCGAAACTGTATTCTGTGCCACTGGTGCTAATGCTATAGGTAGCCCCAAATTAGAACCACAGCGCAGCACCAACCTAGATTTAAGTTACGAGTGGTACTTTAATGACACAGGTTTATTAAGTGTAGGTTTGTTTAAAATTGACGAAGACACAGCCATAGTGCAAGGCACAGTGTTCCGTGACGATATTGTTGATTCCGACGGCGTGGTGCGTGGTTATGACATCAACACCCAAACCCAAACAGGTTTAGTTAAAACCACAACCAAAGTGAATGTGTCTGGTGGTGCAACAAAAGGTGTCGAATTTCAGTACCAACAAGGGTTTGACTTTTTACCAGCGCCGTTCGACGGTTTGGGTGTGCAAACAAGTTATACCTACTCGTCAGCAAAAGGTGGTGATCTAGATTATTATGGCAACGAATTACCAGTTGCAGATAACTCTAAACATTCGGGTAACTTTGTATTGTGGTACGACAAAGACGGTTTCCAAGCGCGTATCGCAGCCAATATGCGTAGCAAACGTTATGAGTGGTTAGTTAACAAAGACCCTTATTATTTTGCACGCTACCAAAAACCAACAACTTATATTGATGCATCAATGAGTTATGACATTAATGATAAAGTTACGCTGTCGTTGCAAGGTATTAATTTAACCGAGCAAGCAAACGAGTCATACCTTCAATGGGAAGACTTAACTGATGAGCGTTTTTATAACGAACGTCGAGTAACTCTAGGTATTCAAGTAAGAATCTAACCTTTGTAAGTCAATTAGGTTATAAGCCAAAGCGCTAGTTGAGTAATCACTAGCGCTTTTTTGTATTCAGTGATTAAGCATGTTTCGTTAAATACTTAGCCAACTGCCCTTTCCAAGCTTCAGACAAAGTTGCTAGTTCAACCGCTTTAGCAATTATAGGTAAACCTTGTGCAACATCTTGGTTGTAATAGGCATTAAACAAAGTTTGTACCGGCACACTGTTTTGTGCTTGTTCAACCAGCTCTAATTGCTGATCCGGTGCAATTGTGCCTGTTTGTAATACTCGAAAATAAATGCCAGTTTTGGCCGATTTAGTAAATAAACGTGGCATTTCAGCGTTATCAAATTTAAGTCCGAGTTTAAAACAAGGCACACGCGGTTGGCTGGCTTGCAATAAACAACTGCCAATTTTGAAAATATCACCAATTTGAATGCTGGCTTCGTCTAACTCTGAAAAGGTAAAGTTTTCGCCAAAACTACCAAAGTCCAATTCTAATAACCCGAGTTTGTCTTTCCAATACGCATAATGGGCAAAGCTATACGCATACACAGCTTTGTCTAAGCCACCATGGTTTTGTAAATCAGCTTGTTCGTCACCTTGAATATGATCTTCAAAAACTTCAACCGCTTGATAAATCGGCTTTTTAAAAATGCCGGTTTCAATTTGCCGAGTGCCATAATTAATCAGCTGTGTTTTCGAAACATTAATAGAGAGAAGTTGCATGCAGTTGTCCAGTAAACAGAGATACATTTACTATATCAAAACAACTCAAGATTTTTTAGCAAATTAAGCCTTAAACATCATGCTTAAGGCTTAACTGTAGATAAGGTTTATATTTGAGGATCAAACGACTCATGTTGTGATTGGCGACTACGCGCCGCGTCTTGTTCTGCTTTAACCACATCATCATCATCAATTGATAAATTAGGCAAAGCTTGATCACAAACATCACCACCCATTTTTTTCACTTCACGGCAAAGTTCCGCCACTTTACTGTCCATAATATGCAAATGGTCGAGTATCTTCCCAATATGATTGGCAACTGGATCTGGGTTGTCGGCGCTAACCGCATAAGCATCAAAACCATATTTTTCTGCTATCGCTTTGCGTTGTTCTGTTACCCCATCTTTTTCTGCAGGTTTAGCTTTAGAGGTAACTACTTTACCGGGTATACCAACCACAGTGGCACCTTCAGCAACGTCTTTAACCACAACAGAATTTGAACCGATTTTGGCATTTTCCCCAATATAAATTGGCCCTAGTACTTTTGCGCCAGCACCTACTACCACACCATTGCCAAGTGTCGGGTGGCGTTTACCTTTGTTCCAACTTGTGCCACCTAAAGTAACGCCGTGGTACAAAGTAACATCATCACCAATTTCAGCGGTTTCGCCGATAACCACGCCCATACCGTGGTCGATAAAAAAACGGCGGCCAATGGTTGCCCCAGGGTGAATTTCAATACCAGTTAACCAACGCGCTAAATTCGAGACAAAACGCGCTAACCATTTCCAGTTATTTTTATACAAAGGATGGCTTACTCTATGCCACCAAATTGCTTGCATACCTGGGTAATTGGTTAATACATCAATAAAATTGCGTGCTGCCGGATCGCGATGAAATACCGAATCGATATCTTCTTTTAAACGCTCAAACATTTAATAAATCCTGTTATTTGGTCAACTTATCAATAGACGACAAAATACCGCGTAAAATATTTAACTCTTGCGTTTCAGGGCGGGCGCGATTGTACAAACGACGAAGTTTTGCCATCACCTGCCCTGGATGATTTTTGACGATAAAATCAGTTTTCGACAAAGTTGTCTCTAAATGAGTATAGAAGCGTTCTAAATCTTCAACTAGTGGATAAGGTTCAACTTCCGACTTTATTTCAGTATTTGCCAAGTGCGCCATGCGAATTTCATAACACAGGGTTTGCACGGCAGCGGCTAAATTAAGTGAACTATAATCAGGGTTTGCCGGTATAACAGCGTGAAAATGCGCTTTTTGTAGCTCTTCATTACTTAGGCCATTATTTTCTCGGCCAAATATTAATGCGACCTCACCTGTTTGCGCTTCTTCAACTAACTTGACGCCTGAATCACGTGGGTCCATTACTGGCCAAGATAAAGTGCGGCTGCGTGCACTGGTCGCTACCACTAGGCGGCAGCCTTCAATCGCTTCATCAAGCGTTTTAACAATGCGCGCATTACCTAAGACATCTGTTGCACCTGCAGCAAGTGCACTTGAGTGGCTGTCTGGCTCTTGCACTGGATCTACCAACCACAACTTAGATAACCCCATAGTTTTCATTGCTCGCGCAGTTGAGCCAATATTGCCGGTGTGCGAAGTATTTATCAAAATAATGCGGATGTTGTCTAACATGGTAAGGGATCCCGTGAATAGCTATTAGCAAGGGCGCGTATTCTAACACACCCTTTGTTTTTGTTAAGTTTTGCAAGAGGTTTAGCAGCGTTATCTCGCTCGCTTTTTTAATAATGGCAGCTAAACTCTATATAAACCACCACAACTCAAATTTTCACACAAGGTTATGCGCATTCAAAAGTTTGTATTGTTTTTAATTTTCAGCATACATTTTCAGCTTTCAGCGCAAACTTTAGAAGTTGCCATAGGCCATTCAAATCAAGGGTTTCAAGCTGTATTGCAACAATTTGCCCAGCAACAAAAGATTACGCTCAACAGCCGTTTTGTTGATAACAGCGAGCTAAAACTTGAACTATTAACTAGAGCAAAAAGTGGTAATCAACCTGATGCTGTAATTGTGCCCAATGATTTTATTGGGATAGAAGATATCCAATTTCAAGCCATTGCCCCTAATTGGCTAAATGCTAAATTAGAAAAAAAATCACTACAAATGGGTCAAGTAGATGGGCAACAACTCGGCATACCTATAGTTGCTGGCAATCATTTATTGATGTATTACAACAAATCACAGGTGAAAAAACCGGCGACGACTTGGGCAGAAATAAGCCAATTTAAACAAGAAAACAATATAGGATGGAGCTATTACGAAGCTTATTGGCTCGCGCCATTTTTAAATGCGTTTAATGCCTTTCCTCTGCAAAATGGCCAAATTGTATTTGACAATACTCAGCTAAAGTCTGCCCTAACCTTCTATTTTTCTTTGAAAAACAATCAAGTTATCGACACCAGCTGTAACTACAACTGTAACAATAATAAATTTAAAACAGGTCAACTAAGCTATTTTGTTTCAGGTTATTGGTCGTATGCTGATTTGTTAACTAGCATGGGGGAAAATTTAGGTGTTGCGCCTTTGCCGAAGATCAATGACACGCAGCTTCAGCCTTTTTATTCAGTACATGTACTGGCGTTTCCGAATAAAAAGCAAACAGCCGAAACTAAGCAGCTATTGGCAAAATTGAGTCATTTTTTACAACAGAAAGAAGTTCAAGAGCAGTTACTTAACAATTACCAATTATTGCCCGTGCATACCGAAGCTTTTGTTACTCAGGCTTCACAATTGACCGCTAATCTGTCGGTGGTGTTAACCGAATTAGAACGCGCGCAACCTTTACCTTCGCACAAATACATGCCGGTTTTATGGGCTGTGTTGACCAAAGGGTTTAATCGTTATGCCTCTGGTATTTACGATATAGACCAAAGCATAGAATATATGCAGCACATAACTGAACGCTCGTTGCAGCTGGATGATAACAATGAATAATAATGCTGCTACAACTTCATTTCGCGATACTATTTACAAATACATCGCCATTTTTATGAGCATACCCATTATTATTGTTGGTGGCTTTTTATCTGTGCATTTTTACCAGCAAGAACAAGATAAAATTCAACAAAATTTGTATTGGCAAACCAGCTCAATTGCCTCTTCGGTTATTAACCAAATTAACTACGCACAATTTCAGTCGTACGCTCTAAGTCGGAATAAATTTTTAGCCGAAACCCCAATCAATATTTTGTTTTCTGAATACGCGATAAAAGCCCTACAAAACTTTGTTGAAAACAACCAGTATATTCAAAGTGCTTTTATTATGGATGACTCAGGTTTTGTTATTGAAGGTTATCCATCTTTTACTTTAAAAGTGCAGTCACCTGACTTAACCGCTCTCACTTTAAGTTTATTTACTCGCCACCATTTTGACGATAAACAAATATATAACCTTACCAATGATATTAGCCCTGTTATGGCAATGCACCATGAACAAAGTAGCTTTGTCGCATTTGTGTTTCCGTTAATTATGGAGCAAGCATCCTTAGTAGATCCAACACGTACAACAGGTGTTTTATATGTAGTGTTAGATTTAGCTAATTTATTGAAACAAGAATTTGCCACAGAATCGGACGATCAATTTGTAGAATTTATCAGCCACCAGCAAGTATTGCACAGCAGTAAACATTCTCAATTTGATTCAATAGAAAGTAAACAAATTGCACTGCCGTATTATATAGAATCGCTGCAAGGGGCAAGCGCAATGAGCATCAAGCTCACCTATAACAAAGCACAAAAAATGAGTTCATTTTATAACGCCCTATTGTTTAGTTTAGTGCTGTTCTCTATTTGTTTATTGGTGCTGCTCATCCTACTGAAAAACCTCACAATACGGCTAATGAAGCCAGTGCAACAACTCGAAGAAATTAGCCAAAAATTCGCCAACGGCCAGTACAAAAACACCCAGCATACCAGCCAATATCAAGAAATTAATCAAGTTATGCAGTCATTAGACAGTATGGCGACAAAAATCGATCAACAAATAACGGGTTTAGAACAAGCCAAAACACGTGCCGAACATTCTGAAAAACTTAAATCTGAATTTCTCGCCAATATGAGCCATGAAATTCGCACACCAATGAATGGCGTTTTAGGTATGCTTGAGCTGGTGCGCCATCACCCACTCAATAAAGAACAATTAAGCTGGTTGGACAAAGCAACTATATCCGCCCAAAGCTTGTTAGTAATTATCAATGATATTTTAGACATCTCAAAAATTGAAGCAGGCAAACTTGAAATTGAAATGGTGCCGTTTAATTTAGCCGACACAATTGAAAGTGCGTTAAATGGCTTGCAATACCAAGCTGAACAAAAAGAAATAAAACTAGAATTAGCCATTCAAGCTGAAGCCAATGGTTATTGGCAGCAAGATCCTACGCGTATATCCCAAATATTAATTAACTTAGTTTCCAACGCGATAAAATTTACCAAACATGGTGGTGTAAAGCTGAAAGTAAACTTGCTAACTGAAGCCGCGCAAGATTATTTAGTATTTGCCATTACCGACACGGGAATTGGCATGAGTGAAGAGCAGCTAAAAAATGTCTTTGAAAAGTTTAAACAAGCTGACGCCAGCACCACTCGTAAATTTGGCGGTACAGGGCTAGGTTTAGCCATTTGTAAAAATTTAACCGAATTAATGGGTGGACAAATTTGGGTTGAGAGCAAAGAAAATATCGGCAGTACATTTTATGTCAAGCTACCCACTAGCGCATGTGATGAACAAACAGTTGAAAATGCTCAGCAGGATGTCCCCGCCCCTAACTTACAAAATTGCCGTATAGTTGTTGCCGAAGACAACATGATCAACCAAGAGATTATGCAGTTTTTATTGTTAGAAACTCGCGCAGAAGTAATTTTGGTTGAAGATGGTGAACAAGCTATTGAACAAGCAAGCAAACAGCCAACCAACATAGTTTTAATGGATGTGCAAATGCCAGTAATGGATGGCTTAACCGCGACGAAAAAGCTACGCGAGCAAGGATTTAGCCAACCCATAGTCATGCAAACGGCAAATGTAATGCAGGAAGACATCAAAACATATTTAGCCGCCGGTGCTAATGCACACGTTGGTAAACCTATTGATAAAAACCAACTGTATAGAGCGCTCACAAACTTTTGTAAACCAATAGGTTAAGGGTTTAGCCTTAAGCCGTCATTATTACCTAACTAGGCTGACTTCGAGGACGTTTTCAATTTTGCGCTTTTTACCACTCCAAATATATTTGTAGTGGCCACCTTGTACAGGGATAGTAACGGCTTTAGGTTTCAATGCAGCAACACATTCGCCGCCTTGGTCTCGAACACTTTTATACAATAAACCATTACTGCCAAGGCCACGCATTTTCTTAGCAAACTGCTGAGGTGCTGCATAGTCTTGGGTATATAAATCAGCAAATTCATCTCCACGTATATCATGAAGTTCAAGCGCGACTTTATTAATGTAACAGCGCATTGTTAATTCAGTGTCAGGCTCATTGGTCGCCGATAAGAATTTTTCTCTATGATAAATCGTTTCAGCAAAAGCCGTATCGAGGTCTTTCGCGCCATAATAAACCCCATATTCGGTTCCGTCGGTAAAACGCGTTGGCGTAGCAATGTGGGTAAACGCAGCCATTACAGGTGTTGAACCAGGACCGGAAATTCTTTCGTCGGTTGGCACAAGCGCCAAATTACCCACTTCTTCACGCAGCCTATCATTAGTAAGAGATTCAATGGCAAAAACTAGTTCAAGCTCGTCAGGCGATGCCACATGCTCAAATAAATCAATTGGCGGGAAGTGGCTAGGCACTAATCTGTGTAATTTTTCCCAGTCAGGTAATAAAGTATTAACCTCGTTGTGCATCAAGGTATCTCCGCATGTCACTTAAATGGATCATGCTACCTTTAAGCATAAAGGCTAAAGCAGATTCGTTATTAAAAGCTTTATTCGGTTTTTGCGGCCATGCATCTGCTTGCTCACGGGTCGGAAATAAAATTCCCAACGCTTTGTATATCCCCATTACATAGGATATGCGCTCTAACGTATCAATAGATAAACTCGAAACTTTGCCTTTTTTCCAGTTGTAAAAGGTTGATTCTGGCGGCTTACCAAGCAAGACAATCTGGTCTTTGGTTTTGACATGCCAAGCTGTCATTATGTTAAAAAACACTGAAAGGGCAACTTGAGCAGTTTTTTCAGGGTTTTGTGTCAATACGGTTTGCTCTAAAGCTGACATAATCAAATCCTCCACCTGTACATCAACCATAAATATACTCCACAGGCGTAGTATTATCAATTTTTACTTTACATATATAGCCTCAACTCTGGATAGCAAAACGGTTAGCATAACCCAAGGCAATGAAGTGTCTGTATAGCCGCACAATGGGAACCACGAGCGCAATTTATCTGAGCGAAAAATTGTTATGTTGGCACTGCCAGCTGCTAAATTCTACCCCTTCCACACCTTAAGCATAATGCCCTCGTCAAAATTATAGTGAATCAAAACACAATCCCCCACCGAAAAACTCCTCTTGAAATCTTCAGGGAAGCTATAACTGCTGCCTTTATTTGAAAAGAGTAAAACTCCGTTTACCCTCATAGATTGAGAAGGCCTGCCGCGCCATGAATCAATATCTTCAACAACACCTTCGACTACCTCAAAAGCACCAGATTTAGCCAATTGCTGCGCTCTAACAAAAAAGCGATGATCATTAAATATTAACAGGGTATTAAACAATGCTACGCCTGCTAAAATTATAATTATAAGTGGTGGTTTAGATTGAAATTTATATTTCAATCTAAAAGCAGCGACCGCTATTGCACTTAGCAAAATTAAAAATCCGATAATTAAATCTGTAGATGGGCTGTAGAATGAAGCTGTAACGTCATACAAGATGCCTTCTGCATCCCACATATCAACACACATAAAAAATTACCCTATCAACTTTATCGTAAGCGCATTTCGACCAATTCTTCACCTACCACTTCTATCTTCTCAACCCAAACTGCGCCATTAAATCCTTGGGGTATATATTCCAGCTCGTCCACTTGGTAAAAACCATGTACACGCCCGTCACGCATTGGCCCCATTAATACAACTTGGGTATTAACTTCGGCCATTCGTTGTAAAAATCTATTTGGCCAGCCCCATAACATATCCGCTTTGTCAGCTGGCGCGTATACGTACGTATTGTGACAAACATCTGGTACAACACCCGACCAACCCCATTTGATATATGCTTTAAAACAGGCTTTTGCGCTTGTTTTGTCTCCGCCCTTTGCATCTGTAACCAGATATTTTAATCGTTCAACCGTTTTGCGATTACCATAAACGAACAATTTAGTATCGGCTAATAGTTGATGTTGTTGTAAATACTCGACTAATTCGTCTGCCGCTTTCACACGGCCATCTTTAAAATTGATCAAAAATTGCGTGTCTGGAAAAGATTGCAAAACTTCGGCTAACGATGAAATTAAACCAATCCCCTGACCCCGAAACGGATAAGTTTGGCCATTATCCGCAGTGTAACCATAACCAACATCAAAGGTTTTAATCTGTGCCAAGGTATATTCTTCAGTTGCCCCTTTAGCATCGGTTCTACAATCAAAAGTATTATCATGGAATACAATCAACTGATTGTCGGCGGTTTTCCGAATATCTATTTCCACAACATCAGCGCCTAATTCTAATGCTTTGCTGATAGAAGCTTGGGTATTTTCCAAATAGTTATGCGTGGGTGGATATATACGCGTTGCGGTGCAATCGAATTTACCGACATTCGTTCTATCATAGGTTTGGTAAACCCCACGATGCGAAATAATAGTGAAATTGCCGTCCGATTTATCCGCTAACCAACTCGCGTTAATACAATACAAATAACCACCCGCAGCAATAACACAGGCCAGCAACAAATGTAAAAATCGTCTAAACATAGCTAATTCCTTTCCCTCTACTCGACACTAAAATTAACCTTATCACTCGCGCCCGACAGTGCCAAAGCAACCAAGTTATACTGCCCTGCTTTTTGCAAAATCAGTTTATCACCCTTAACTGGTTGGCCATTTAAAAACCAAAAAACAACTTGATTTGGCTCATTGGTGATTAACTCTAGCTGAATGGTATCGGTTGAGTTGCGGCGGATAAAACGACTTTCATCTTGAACTGAGGTTATCAATAACTCACTATTGCTCTCGGTTAAATTGCCACAGTGTTCAGATAATTTTGGTAATAAATTGGCGCGGCGCCACTGTGTTGGCAGCCAAATATCGAGTGATTTTGGAAAGACAGCTTGCGAGACTTTGTTGGCCTGTGCGGTTGCACAACTAGCATAAGCTCGCTGTCCATTTGGTTCTACCCAATAATCAATATTAAGTTGTTCGTTAAAATCAGCGGTATGATGATTCATACTTGGTGGCGCTTGTAAGTTATATAACCAGCTTTGCTGTTGAGCTAAACAATTGTGCGCAGCTGTTGTTTGCAAAGTTTTGCCGGATGGCCAACAAGTCAGCGCTTGGCTAACAGATGTTGGTTTATTCGGTTTAAAGTCAGATTCTAGCTGTTTAGCAATTTGCATAAATAACGGTAAGGCGTTTTGTGCCCCTGAGTTATCGAAAACTGGTTGAGCGTCCGCTCGGCCGATCCAAACACCAATGATATATTTGCCACTAAAACCTATCACCCAAGCATCGCGGAAGTCGTAGCTTGTGCCTGTTTTCCAGCCGATTGCTGATGTGGCTATTTGTTGCTGTTCAAACTGCCAATCCGCTTGCTGCTGGCGCAATATATTTTGCATTATCCAAGCAACTCCGGGTTGCATGGCAAATCTAGTTTCTGATGGCTGATCTTGGTTAAATCTTGGCGTTACTGCCATGCCTTGATTTAATAAGCTTGAATAAACTTGTACCAAACTTTCTAATCGAGTGCCAACACCTCCCAACACTAAAGCTTGATTAGCTTCAGCGTACTCAGGCCAAATAAGTGTTATCCCAGCATTTTCAAGTTTGGCCGCTAACGATTTAACCGAGCCATGATTAATCAGTTGCAACACAGGAATATTTAAACTTTTCAGTAAAGCTTGTTTTGCACTAACAGCACCAGCATAACCGCCAGAAAAATTTTGTGGACTGTAATCACCACTCACCACTGGAATATCCAACAACAAGCTATTTTCGTGAATCAGCCCAGTTTCGATAGCATCCGCATAAACAAAAGGCTTTAGGGTAGAGCCAGGCGAGCGAATGGCCGTTATCATATCCACCTGCCCTTTACGTGGTTTGCTATAAAAATCAGCCGAGCCAATATAACTGAGCACTTCGCCATTTAAACCATCCATCACCATAACGGCGGCAGATATTTCATCACCCAACTGAGTTGCGTGTTGTTTCGTTAAAAAGGCTAATCTTTGTTGTAGCGACTTATCGATAAAAGTTTCTATTTGGCTTTGCTGTGGCTGACGCAAACGTCGACTTAACAAAGGTGCTATTTGTGGTTGGGTAAAATAATCGGCATAAACAGGCAGTTGTTTCAATTCATCAACTTGTTGCTGCGGCCAAACTGAATATTCAGCCATTCTGTCTAATAATTTATTACGCGCCTTTTTTGCGTTATCTGGATATCTGTCTGGTCGATAACGCGAAGGCGCTTGGGGCAATACAGCTAATAAAGCAGCTTCAGCTTGAGTGAGGTTACGAGATTGTTTATCAAAATAGGTTAGGCTTGCCGCTTCAACACCTTCTATCACACCACCAAAAGGCGCTAGGTTTAGATACATATCTAAAATTTGTGATTTATCAAAGTGCCATTCTAGCTGCAGTGCGCGCAACATTTGCTGACTTTTGCCTACTAAACTTTTGTCATGCGGATGAAGCAAACGTGCAAGCTGCATGGTTAAGGTTGAACCTCCAGAAACAATTTTGCCGGAAGTGATGCCTTGCCAAAACGCTCGTAGCAAAGCCAAAGGGTTAATTCCAGGATGATAATAAAAATATCTATCTTCGTAGGTTAATAGCGCATCAATATAGTGGCGGCTAACAGATGTTTGTTCCACCTGAAAGCGCCAAATATAATCTTGATTGCTAAAAGCGCGCAGCAGCTCACCGTTTCGGTCTGTCACTACGGTCGCGCTATCAGTTAACTTAGTTAAATTTAGCGGAAAAACTAAATCTAAAACCTTAAGCGCAACCAGCAATAATACAATTGCAATAACAAAAGGTTTGTTAATGTAACGCTGGATTATAACTTTCAATGCTCACGCGCCCACTTTGCTCTGTTACCGCTCTTAAATCCATTTGGTACATAGACTCCACCAAAGCAGGCGGATGAATAAATTCACCGGGCGTTACCGCTTGAACAATATAAAACACATCAGTTGGTGAATAGTTTGAAGTATTTATCGCGGCGATAAATCTATCGTCCCGACCTGCTTGGTAATCAACTGAGCTGCGCTTAATAAGTTGTGCCACGCTTTGCTCAGCAAATTTCACACTATGAATATCTAGGTGTGTTGTTATATCACCACGCTCAATTTCAAAACCAGCAGGCAATAAATCCACCAAAATCAAATCTCGATAACTTTGCGAGCTGCTAATTTGTAATCTAACCAAAAACCTTTGGCCGGATTGAATCATTACTTGGTCAACCTCTACCGGGTTGCCAAACAAATCATAATAACTGCGCTCTACCTTTAACTCAGGGCTGCTGTTGCTTGGTTTTTTATTTGGATAACCTTGGCTGATCACACTCACAAATAAGTCTTGCTCTGAAGTATTTTTAATACTGGTTTGTTGGATATTTAAACCATCAACTCGGTAGAAGGCAGATTGTTGCTCTGGCCCTTGATACTCAGCGCCAGCAACATTAAGTTGGTAGTTAAACGGCTGCGAAAATTGTTCAGCCAGAGCTAAATCAGCCAATACCAGTGCCATGCGTTGCTGCGTATTAAACCAAGTTTGTTGTTTTACCTGCTGCCACAACTCAAAACTTAATTCTTGCGCCCATTTAATCGCAAATTTTTGTTGCAGTAAGGTGTGTATAGTCAAAGCTAAGTCGCGTATTTCGCTGTTATAGTCAGCCGAATATTGCGCTTCAAATTTAGTGTTTCGAGCGAGTTTAATCAGTTTTCTTCGTGGTTTGGGCATACCCTGCAAATCAAAGGCTGCAGCCAGTTGTACCAAAGGAAAAGGCGATTTGGCATGCTCTGCTTGCTCGGCTAACTTTTGCATATGGGTAATGTTTACTTGGCCCTGTTTGGCCAATACATAAGCTGCGTAACTGCGCGTGGCAAATTGGTAATGTAGCAAGTCACCATAACCGTCGTTAATACTGCTAGCACGTAAAAAATAAGCCAAACGTTTTAATAATAAATCGACCTTTTCTTGCGGCACTACATATCCTGCTTTTTGCGCAGTTAATAAAACATCTGTCGCATATACAGTTAACCACGAATGTTCTACCCCTAGGTTGGACCATAAACTTAAACCACCACTTGGCGTTTGTTTACTTAAAATACCGTCAATACCTTGCTGCACGGTTTGGCTTAACGTTTGTTCAGCCAAAACATCTATATATTGCTCGCGCATATTTGGCGGTAATACTATCCAAGGTAACATTCGACTGGCCGTTTGTTCTAAACAGCCGAGCGGAAAGGCAAACAACTGGCCTATTTGTTCTGCTAATGCAAAATCTGGGCGATTGCTCATTTGAATGCTGGATTGAACTTGTGGATGCCAACTGGCTAAATCCAATTGTAAATTTTGTTTATCACCTGAACTGAGTTGAAATTGTTGATACTGACGTTCGGCTGGGTATGGATGGCGCACTGCAAGTTGCCAATTGCGCGTTTGCTTTACAGCTTCAACATCCGTTGCTTGGTTAGTTTGTTGAATGCTTAATTTCAATTCAGCCAGTTGTTGAATCTCATCTCTTGCATCCAAGTTAAATTTAACTTTAATGCGCTGTCCTGCTTCAACCTTAACCTGCGAGCTGGCCAATTCAGCTTTAATACCTGTGGTTTGCAATGCCAATGTTAACTCCATGGCTGATTGACTGGTATTGGCTAAATCAATAACGCCTGTTGCTGTGTCACCCACGGCAATAAATCTTGGTAAATTAATTTGGCTAACCAAGTTATCAGCCACTTTAGTTTCAGCAGAATTTGCACCAAATTTATTCGCATCAAACGCAACTGCAACCAATTTTAATTTGCCATTAAAGTAAGGAATGGGCACAGAAATATTAGCAGTGCCACTAGCATCAACTTGGGAAGGTTCAGATAAAAAAGAAACGATTTGCACTTGCGCTGCAGCTTGTTGACCGCCGTGTGACAGCGCCGCACCACCGCCCCATAATATATTGGCTGCGTTTAAATTATTCGGCGCAATAATTTGATTAAAGTTATCGCGCAATACTACTGGATATGCGCGCCGTGCAAAAAAGTAGTCAAATGGCGATGGCATTTTATAGTCGTATAAATTTAGTACACCAACATCAACCGCAGCCAATACAACTTTAGTGTTTGCACTACTACCCTCAACCTTAACTGCCACATCTAGCGTTTGTGATGGTTTGATTATTTCAGGTGAATCTATCGAAACAGTTAGTTGGCGATCATCTCGCGTTAAAGGTAAATGAGCTAAACCAAGCGCTCGTTGTAATTGGGTGTTTTTTGTTGCCGGAGCAACAACCACAGCCGATAAATAAATATTATGTTTCTGCCAATCGCCCACTGGCAACTCAACTAAGTTTTCGCCTTTTTTAACTGAAATCGCTTGTTGATATAACAAGTCTTCCGCTTCAATTCGTAACCAACCATGACCTTGATAGGGCGAATGCAGTTTAACTTTAGCCATATCTTTATGCTGATAACCTGCTTGGTCAAACGCGAGTTTAATTTGGTCTGGTTTAACTTGGTTACCGTGATCTTGCGCCCAATACGAATACCAATCAGGCCCTGCGTTAAAAAAGAGTTTACTGGTTCTACCGTCTTTTTTAGATTTTACAATGAGCTGGTATTTGCCCCACTTAACGGGCAACGCCAGTTTTAATACGTCGGTAATTTTTTGTGATTTTTGCCAAACCGGAATAGTTTCAACTTGCTCGATACGTTGCCAACCACCACGTTCATTATGCTGCCATAAATAGCTGGTTTTGTGCCAAACCAAACTAACCAACACTTCGTCAGACACTAGTTCGCCAGTTTGTTTCGCACGAATTAAACTAAATTCAGCTTGGGCATTTTGTTCACTGGTGAGCTTGTCAAAACTTGGTTTAATGCCAATCAAACTCTGGTGAGGCCACCAATATTTAGTGAATTTTTTAGTAACTTTTCGACCACCCGATTCATATAAATTGGCATAACCATTAATCTCAAGGGCTGCGTCAATTTGACTCCACTTATCTGATATAGCGAGTTGAGCTAAGCCTGCACCATCGGTTTTAACCGTATTAATTGCATAATACTCAAGCTGCCCCAAGTTGGTATTGTCACCAAAATAATACCCTGGATGATCTGCTAGTGCGTTTTCTGTGGTGCGAATTGCCACATTGCCATCCATGCGACTGTCGCTCGCAGGCGCACCATATAAATAAATTGCTTTAACTGCCTGTTGAGTATCACCGGCGTTTTCTAACACAGCTTGGTCTTGAGTGATCTCAATTGCCATACGCTCTGGCATAAAATCTTCAACTGTGAATTTATGCCGATAAATTTTGTCATTGAGTTTAAATAACAATTGGTATTGGCCAGTAGCAACTTCATCCGCCAATTGATAATGATACGAATATAAACCCAATCCATCTGCATCAGGCTGTAATGTGGTTTGATTTAAACTTTTACCATCAGCGGAAATTAGCTCTGCTTTAAGTGGAAAATCGGCAATTCGTTGACCATCTTGATCACGCAACAAGGTATAATATTCGAGCTTTTCGCCACGGCGATATAAATCACGCGCCCCCCAACTGAATATTTCAACCGGCAAATTTGCTCTGCCAGTTGTTACAAAATCAGTTAAATTAAGTTTTTGATAACTGCTTAAGTCAATCAAATTGAAATCATTATTATCGCTTGCTGTTGCAACCACTGCGGATAATGATTTGTCGATAAAAACTTGCCCTTGCGCATTGGTTGATTCATTCCAGTCTATCGGCCGACCTTTCCTATCAAACAAAGCAATTTTTACATTGGCAACAGGTTGTGCTGATTGCTGCTGATACAGGGTTAATAAATACCTTTCTTGGTACTCTCTAACTTCAAGTGCTAATTGGCTAACATTAAACAAGGCTGTTTGCGCCTTGCCATATTCGCCATGCCCACGCATAACCGCCATGTAAACCTGGCTCTTTTAAGGGTTTGATATCTTGCGTTGCTAACACCAATTGCTGTTTTTGATTTTTATCCGCTTTGGTTTGATATTTTCGTGAGTAAACAAGTTCAGCTTGTTCTATCGTCTTTGTCAGCCGATAGGCGTATTGTTCTGAAGTCGATTTTTGCGTCAAAAAGCTGCGGTATTGCTCTTGAGATAAACGATAAAATTCAACGTCGACATAATCTAGGTTGACGACAACAATAGGCAAACCTTCAGAAAAAGTCGGATTTAAAATAGAGCCTGAATGTAAAAAACTCGCACTTGGTTGGATTCTTGGGGTAGTAAAACTGCTTTGAAAAGCCTCGGGTAGCTTTTCGTCAGCAAAGCTGGTTAAGTTTTTGCGCACTTTAATTTGATAAGTTTGCTCGGGCATTAAACCGGGAAAATAAAGATTTGTTTTAGCCTCGTCTAATATCCAACCGCCATCGACAAGTTGGTCGTTACTGGTTAAATCTATATTCAGGTTTAACGACTGGCTCTGTTTAATCGGTTTAGATAAACCAACCCAAGCCGAGGGTTTACCTTGGTATTCTCGAAAACCTGCACCAACCACAAAAAAGTCTTCAATTTGATTATAGTCAGTTTCCACTTGTTCAGTTTGATTTGCAGCAAGGTTAAAAGAGCTAAAACCTGCAATTAGACTGCATGACAACAAACATGCGTTTATTATTTTTTTCATTTATTTTCCCTAATGTCGCATGCGTTGTGATGCTGTAAATATATAGGTTTTTCGGCACTGTTCAGCGTTGGACTGCAAAAATGGCGAATGTTTCCATCAGTAGATTAAAAACTTTGCAAAAACACAATCATGCGACTTGGTAATAGTCGGCATAATTAACTTACTGTCAAAGGTAGCGTTAAGTTCATTAATCCAAACAATGTCAACATTCTTTACACCCCTCAAAACTCAAAACACAAACCATTTTAAAAACAACCACATAGAAATCGGTGTAAATATTGCTTGTCAGCGTGTCCAACTAATACTTTAAGGGAAAGTAAGGAAATGAAAAAAGTAATTTGCGCAATGGTTGTACTTGCATCAGGGCATGCAAACGCAGGATTAATTGAACATATCAACAATGGTGACTTCGAGACTGGCGATTTTTCTGGTTGGAATGTCGTAAACACTGGCTCTGGAGCTTGGAATATTAACAACGGAACATTCGTGCCTGGCGGAATGTCTGGATTGCCGGTAATTTCCGGAAACTACGACGCAGTAACTAGCCAATCTGGTCCAGGGTTCCACAACTTATACCAAGATGTTTCTTTAGGGGAATTTGACTCAGCAATATTAAGCTGGGATGACCGAATTAGAAGCAATGCAGCATTTTCAGATCCAAATCAAGAATGGAGAGTTTTGATTGAGGACCTAAATGGAGCATTAATTTCAGAGGTTTTTTCAACCAACCCAGGTGATACCACAAGCCAAATTGGCGCCAACACTCGCAGTTATGATTTGACAGCTCTTTTGAGCGGATACACGAATCAAACTATTAGAATTAGCTTTGAACAACAAGATAATCTTGGATTCTTTAGCGCAGTCTTGGATAATGTTAGTTTTACGACCTCTGTAGCGTCCGTCTCTGAACCAGCAACCTTAGCTTTATTTGGACTTGGTTTACTTAGCTTGTTGAGTAATTCTCGACGCACAAAGTTAAATAAAGTTACTTAACTTTAGGGTAGCAACGGATAACTAAACAAAAATAAGTGGGTGAAATTAACCGCTGTGTGCTGCAGTATCGGCCAAATTATTTGCCCACTTTTATAATATACATAACCATATCCTAAGCTGGCGATACAGGCACAAATAGCAAAACCAGCTGAAAATGGCAGATGAGCTAAACCAAATAACACGGCAACAACCACGACAGACCAAACACCCAATTTTGCAGTTAAGGCTCGCTGTAAAACACCACGAAATAAACATTCTTCCGCTGTGACTGTGATAAACAGCATACTAAACATGAATAATAAAATGTTGTCGGGTAACTTAAGGTTCCAATCAATCACGCCAACTAACAAGGCCGTAGAGAAGGTAATAACGATGGTAACAGCCGAAACCATTAGTAAATGGCGTGTGGTTTGACTGGCTTTTTCATGCAGCCCTTGTTGCCTAAACAAATAAAACAGCAAAGCGAACGCGACTAAAGCTTTATCGAAATTTAAGTAAAAAGTGTGCGGTACACTGTTATCGCCAAAAAGCCTATCTTGCCAAATTAGAATATTATTAAAACCTGGCACTAAGTGCAGAATTAATCCAATTGAAGCAACTACAAGTAAAATCACATGGCTGATTTTCTGCCAAGTTTTGCTTGGCTTCCAACCAGCGAAGGCAATAAAAACTGCAGCAAATAATGCGGCTTTCGCTTGAATAAAGTTAGCCAATACTGCCAGTAAAACAACTAAAATAAGAGAAGCAAAAATTGCCTGTGTTTTATATTTTGAGAAGATCATTTCCATAGAATATTTTGTCCGATTAAACCATTAACCAACCCAGTGTGATAGTGCATACATTTACGTTTTGATTTAAGTAAGTTGGTATCTAAATTTCTGAATACTCAACAAGCTTTCTGCTCGATAAAATCCAGTAACCCATTTAGCTGTTTTTTATTATTTTCACGTAGTGTTGGAGAGCGTGTAAGGCTGGCGTAGCCTAACATTAACGACAACATATTGCGGGCAAACATTTCAGCTTGGGAGCTGTCGGCCAAACAAGCGGCTAAATTTGCCGTTAATCCCTTTTCTAAACCGAGAAAACTTTGATTAACCATGTCTAACGCTTGCTCAGGAATACAACTCGCTTCGTTTACGCTGAGTGTTAATAAACAACCAGTGTCGGTAAATTCTGTGAATATATGTTGAAAAAACGCACGCACATTTCCCAGCCCAAGTGGCTGTTGAGTGAATATCGGCACCATGCAATTGCGCTCTTTTTCAATAAAAGCGGCCAAAATCACAATAAACATGGCTTCTTTATTGCCAAACTCGTTGTACAAACTTTTTTTGTTTAAGCCTGTGCTTTCCATTAAATCAGCCATAGAGGTTGACTCATACCCCTTAGCTAAAAACACTTGGGTAACTTGCTCTATCACTGCTTGTCTGTCGTAGTTTTTGTTTCTTGCCATCTTGAATAATTCACCTGAACCTAGTGCGGGTAAACCCGCTGAATCTAGCAGAATTGGCACAATGAAGTAATAATTTAGAGCAAAACCTCTTTTTCATGGGCGAATCAGAAACGAAGCACTGCTTCGCAGTCTGATGAGGTGGAGTCAGGGATGACGACAGGGCCTCTCTTTCAGGGACGAACTGTCGGCTGCGCACCTCTTACATATCCAGTTAAGCGTTTTTGCGAAAATTAATACTTCATTGGGACAACAAACACCATTTTACACCATTCGGTAAAAAATACCTTGCACAAATCAATTAACTCCACTAAATTATTTTACACCAATCGGTTACTTATTATTTTTTAGAAAGGATACCTCAATGAAGCTTTACCATATATTTGCATACGACCGCTCACTAAAAGTTCGTTGGTTAGCCAACGAAATTAATCTGGCGCTACAAATTATCAAATTAGATGTTGCAGAGCGTCAGCACAAAACCGAGCCGTTCAAAACCATAAATCCACATGGTTTAATTCCAACTGTAGAAAAAGAAAACGGTGAAGTGTTATTTGAAGCAGGCGCTATTTGTTTAGATATTTGCCGTGAACATGCTCCTCATCTGATCAACGAACAAGATAGCCAGTTTATGCAATGGTTGTTCTACTTCGCGAGCTCACTTGATACCCTGAGTGGCGGCATTATTGGTTTACACGTGTTCGGTGAAAAAGAGCAAGTACGTGAAACATTAGAAAGAAGAATTCCGCATCAACTTGCAGCAATAAACCAGCACTTAACGGGTAAAGACTACTGGTATAAAGATAAATTTAGCTTACTGGATATTTTTGCTTGGCAAAATCTAGCTTACTTATATGTAGACGGTCAGCTTAAAGATTATCCAATTTTAATCAGCTACCTAGAAAACTTGGCCAAGCGCCCTGCACTGGCCAATTTAAAACCTGAAGGACTACTAAAGCCTTAGAGGCTGCTGTTTTGGAATCATGTGATGAAGACAAAACTGTTTCTGTGGGGGAGAAACAAAAAAACCAGAGTACAAGACTCTGGTTTTTATTTTTTAGCTTAACTTGAAGTATGAATTAAGCTTGTTTTCTGCGGCGTAAGCCAACTAAAGCTAATAAACCAGCACCGAATACAGCTAGGCTTGCAGGCTCAGGAACAACACCTACTTCAGCGATACTGAAGTCAGCAGAAGGGTTACCAGATAATACTGCGAAGATACCAGTTACAGCAGAGAAATCAGCGTCACCAACGAAATCATCGAAAGATAGCTTGATAGTACCAGGCGCTGTAAAGCCTGCAGCAGAAGTTTCGCCTTTAGACCAGCCAGAAGCTAGGTTTTCAATAGCTGAAGTATCGATGTCAGTACCGAAGTCATATAAATCAGCGAAGAAAGCGTTAGTTGACGCAGCATCAGCGAAAATCTCAGTGTTAGAGATTACATATAGGTCTAATTCAAAGCTAGTATCGATGCTTAAGATATCGAAGTAGAAAGAAGCATAGCTGCTAAGGTCTAACAAAGTGCTAGGGTCATTGATGTCAGCAAATGGGTTAGTGTAGAACAAGCCCATAGTACCAGTTACACCATCATCATTGTTGAATACTAATTTGCCGTCACCAACAGAGAAGCCAGTTGAACCTGTAGCTGGTACAGGACCTACTGCATCCGCGCCACCAGTTTGCACAACAGTTGCTGTTACAACACCGTGAGGGCTAACTTCAGTGTCTTGAGCATAAGAAGTGCTGCCTTGAGCGTCAGAGTACAAATAACCGTCGTTAGTACCTAAAGCACCAGCATATGAACCATTGTAACCATCGAAAGAATCTAAAACCATTTCGCCAGCATTTGCTGAAGCAATACCTGCAACTGTTAAAGCCGCTGCTGCTATAGTTTGTTTGAAATTGAACATAATCGTTTCCTTCTGTTTAAAACTGGTTATTGAGTTATTTGTTAATCAATCTGAATCTAATTAAGCATTAGGCGTGCCAACATTAAAAAATCAATATTTATCAAACGCTTGACAATTACCAATTTAGGCGCGAATTATGCAGTGTAAATATTCCTGACGCTAATAACCTCAAAGGCGCGTAAGTAGAGGTGGAAAATGGACATGTTGGGCAATTTTGATTATACGCAGCTGCGGTTACTTAGCTTGCACTATATGCCATAACACACCAGCAGGGTCTATTAAGTGAATTTCGCGTAGTCCCCACGGGTAATCAATACCTAATAAAAAGCCTAATCCAAGGTTAACCTGATGTTTACACTTAA
This sequence comes from Catenovulum sp. SX2, assembly GCF_052056295.1. NCBI lineage: Bacteria > Pseudomonadati > Pseudomonadota > Gammaproteobacteria > Alteromonadales > Alteromonadaceae > Catenovulum > Catenovulum sp. SX2. The sequence continues at coordinate 24,072 of NZ_CP182494.1, read as the reverse complement.
GCCACCACCAAGTCTATTATGCAAGTTTAACTGCCCGCTATGGGCTTCAACTATTTCGCGGCATAGCGCCAAACCTAAACCACTGCCTTGTTGTTTGGTTGAATAAAATGGGATCAGTGCATTGTGCAGTTCTTGTTCATTCATGCCTTTGCCACGGTCTTGTACTGAAATAATCACGGCTTGTCGACTCAGTTCACTTTCGAGCAATAACTGTATATCTTGTGGCGCTGAGCCAGCTTCATAAGCATTTTTAATTAGGTTGATGAGCAGTTGTTCAAATTGGCTAATATCAATTTTTAGCCTAGCTAATTGCTCAGCAGGCACGGATATTTGGTAGGAAAAGTCCAATTGCTGTTGCAAATTTTTTATGAATCCCTGCCAGTCGATACTTTGTTTATTCGGTTCAGGTAATCGAGCAAATTTAGCATAACCTGCAATAAATTCGCTTAAATGTTTAATGCGTTTATCTATGGTACTAAAGATTAAATTGAGCTTTTCATCACCTTGTTGTTCTACTAATAACTTACCTGAGTGAGTCATTGAAGAAATAGGTGCAATCGAGTTATTAATTTCATGGCTAATTACCCGAATAACCTTTTTCCACACACTCACTTCTTGGCGATTAAATTCACGAGTTAGTTGTTTAAACAAAAATAATTTGTGCTGTGCGCCATTGAGCTGAAAATCACCAGTGGATAAATGCCATGTTTGGCTTTGATCTTTGTACGGGTTGGCTGATGCTTCGGAGTCACTATCTTGAGGATTTAATACAAACAAGCCATCTTGGCCGTTATTTATTGCTTGAACAACGGTTTTTGGCCAACTAGAGCTGAGTTCGGTAAATAGTGAACCATCTTGGCTAATGCCATTATTTAACCAATGGCGGGCTGATAAATTGCTATAAATTAACCTTTGTTGTTGGTCGAATAACAGCATGGCCAGTGGCGAGTTTTGATTCACTTTATCTAACAATAATTCCCTGTGATAGATGTTTTGCCTTTGTTGGCGTAAAGCTTGTGAAACCTTGTTTATTTGCTGGTTTAACAATGCAAATTCATCATCTTGGTCTGCGGCAATAGTCACGTTAAATTCTCCATCTTGTAAATTTAACAAACTCACTTGCAACGCCTGTAAATTATTTTTGTACGAGCGTACGGCAAAAGTTGCAGTAAACATACAAATAATTAAACCAATAACTAATAGCCAAATTACATGCTCGACGCCAAGTTCACCTTGGTTAACATGCAGCACCGCCATAACAATGACTACAAGTATTAAACAGCTGAAAAAGCTCGTAATTACGCTGCGACTATATAAGCTATTTAAGCGCCATTTTTTGACTAGATGTTTCATCCATTGCTTCTTTTTGCTAATTAACTATCTGTACAATTCTGTTTGGTTAGATCAATTTGGTATTTATTAATACGTCGATATAAAGCTTGTCGGCTCAATCCAAGCGATTTTGCAGCTTGGCTGATATTTCCTTGTGCTTGATTGATTGCTTGCACAATTTGTTCAGCACTTGCTTCGTTGTCTGTTGCTGCAGAGGTTGGTGAGACTAGCGTCAAACCAAAGTCTATTGGTTGCAAAACCTCACTCTGGCTTAAAATCAGCGCACGCTGACAAGCGTTTTGTAGCTCGCGCACATTACCCGGCCAACCATGCTGTTCTAAAGCTAATTTACTTTCGTTCGACAAAGTTTTGTTTTCACCAACAAAAGCTTGTGCCAATGGCACTATGTCGGCTTTGCGCTCTTTCAAATCAGCTAAATGCAGCTCTATTACATTTAGTCGGTAGTAGAGATCTTCACGAAATTGCCCTTGTTCAATTGCTTGCAGCAAATCCGCGTTGGTTGCACTAATAATGCGTACATTTACTTTTTGTGTTTGATGGCTGCCAAGTGGTTCAAACTCACCTGTTTGTAATACCCGTAACAACTTAATTTGCCCAGACAAAGGTAAATTGCCAATTTCATCTAAAAACAGCGTGCCACCGTCAGCCGCGGTAAAACGGCCAATGCGTTTTTTGTTGATGCCTGTGTACGCACCTGCTTCTGCGCCAAATAGTTCAGCTTCCATCAGGTCTATCGGTAAAGCACCAACATTTACTTTGATAAAAGGCTTATCTCGTCGAGGAGAATTAGCTTGGACGATTTCAGCTATTTTTTCTTTACCCGCACCATTTGCGCCAGTCACCAATACAGGAATATCCGCTTTAGCAACTTGTGCTGCCATATCCACTAAATTTTGCATCTGTTGGCTGGCGTATATCAGCCCACACAAGTTAATACCTGTATCTTTTTTGTGGTTCTGCTGATGCAGCTTTTGTGTAAGTTGCTGGTTTTCTCGCCTTAGCTCCTGCATTTCCAATAAATTGGTGATGCTCGCAAGTAACTTGTTATCGTCCCAAGGTTTACCTAAATAATCGGCCGCGCCATCTTTAACCAGCTCAACCGCCATTTCTAATTGTGTCCAAGCCGTTATTAAAATAATTGGCAAATCAGGATTAAGATTACGCAGTTGATAAAATAACTCTCGCCCTTCTAAACCGCTGGTGGTGTCTTGGCTAAAATTCATATCTTGAATAACCAAGTCAATGTTCTTGTGCATCACAGCTTTTACCGCTTCGGCTTGGTTACTACACACAAGCGTTTGATAACCATGAATGGTCAGCAATAAATTAAGTGCCTCACATATGTCAGGGTTATCGTCAACGATAAGAATTTTATCCTTTGTCACTTTAATTACCTTTTGCTGTAGGGATACTCCCCTACAGGTTTTATTAGAATATTTATGCTGTTCGTGTCGCTATTGCTGGTGAAATACTGGCGGCGCGAAGCGCTGGCCAAAACGTCGCTAATTGACCTAATACAAGTATACTCACCAAGGTCCATACTAGTTGTTGGATTGGCAATTTAGCCAAGGCAAAATGTTCAATCAGCTGATTATTTAACACCATTGCCAGCGCCGTTCCCAAAACCAAACCAACAAATAATAATATGATATTCTCCAACATAAAATGAACAAGAATATCTTGCTTACTTGCGCCGAGTGCGCGTCTTGTGCCAATTTCTTTAATACGGCGATTAATGTTAAACAAGGTCATGCCAATAATGCCAAGCGCGGTAATTAATAACAAGGCGATGACCAAAGCTAACAAAACATTACGCAATAAATAATCGCGCGAATAAAAGCGCTTTTTCATCTGAATATAGGCTTCACCGTCACTAATAACAGCTGTTGGATTCACTTGTGCAAGTGCTTGTTTCGCTTGCTGCATAACGGCTTGAATATCTTGCGAATCAGTGCGAACTAAGTAAATTTGTGGCGCAAATAAGAATACTTGATTAACTAACATAGCTCGTTCAGCTATCTCCCATTTAGGGTTGTCACTTTGCAGCTTTTTCACCACCCCCACAACTTGAACTGGCATAGTGCCTTGATACAAGGTTTTACCTACTATGTTTTCATCACCAACTAATTCTTTGGCGAAAGCTTGGGTAACAATCACACTGAAAGTGCTACTAAAAAGTTGTTGTTGGTCTTGAGCGTAACCAACTTCATCTTTTCTAAAATTACGCCCGGCAATCAGTTCAAGCCCTGCACTATCAATAAAGTTGTGATCGGTAAAATATAAACCGGCACTGGCACCTTCTAGTGTTGTAGAATCTTGGCTGCCATCGTCAGGGGATGTAGTTAATCCTGATGATGTACCTGCACCACTCACTGGAATGGAGTTAGTTACGCTAGCATGACTAATGCTTGGCACAGCTCGCAAAGCTTGGATATCTCGCATTGGATCTGCATTCTCTTTGTCGCCATTTACCGAAATCATAAATAGTCCAGATTCTTTTAAACCGGTATCGCGCTCTATCATTGCCATTCTTTGTTGGGTTATAAACAGTGCATTGCTGACGATAGCTAAGGTCAATGCGATTTGGGCGATTATTATCATGGCTGAGATTTTGTGTCGCATTAAAGCCGAAATAATTGGTGCAACGGGTAATTTTGAAATATTCATAGTTAATATCCTTTTATTGGCTTTTTAAATAACGCGCTGGTTGAGTTTGGCAAATTCGCCAAGCAGGATATAAACCCGCAAGTATTGTTACAGTTATTGCAATAGCAGGGGCGGTTAACACCATGGTTAAATCTAATTTCGCTAATAGTTGATACTCACCACTGTATTGCTGTATATGCTTTAGTATCACTTGAGTAACAGCTATACCCAACACACCACCAAATAAACCAAGTAGCGCAACCTCAATTAAATGCTGGATAAAAATTTGGCTTTTAGTTGCACCAAGTGCCCTGCGTACACCCACATCAGGCGCACGGCGCAAAAATTTAGTTAACATCAAACCTAAAGTATTGACTAAACACACGGCTAAAAATAAAAAACTCAAAACTAATAATATGTAGTTATCTTGGCCAACCACATCTCGGTAAGCTAACCAAGTCATTACATCTTTAAGATCGTAACTGGCATTTTCACGTTTAAAGCGGCCAATTTGTTGTTGCTGTTGAATATAAGCTTGGATATAGGTCGCAAATTGTTGTTTTTGTTGTGCTGATTCAAACTCAGCCCAGGCGTGCAACCATAAGGTTTCTGACTCAAGAAATTGCTGATAATTATCAACTTGTTGATTCGCCCAACTTTGGGTATTGCCCCAAATATTGTTCCATGCATCCAGCTTGTTGGTTTGTGCATGTAACAAAGGTACAAATATATGCTCTGTGTGGCCAAATGCATCAGTGGTCACATCATAATATCTTGGCACTGGCTGCCAGCTATCAATAACCCCAACCACTTCAAATAGTTGGTTTTGTAATAAGAGTTTTTCACCAACACTGTTTCTACCAGCAAACAATTGTTGATTTAACTCACGACTGATCACAATGGTATTGCGGGCAAATTCATCGTCTTGTTTTGTCCAAGCATTACCAAATAAAAATGGCACTTCAAACATGCTAAAAAAATCGCTGGTAGTGAACAAAGTTGCTTTTACATCAGGTGAGTTTGGCGGCGTAATTGGCGCGACTTTTAAACCAGCGCGAAACAGCGCGGTAATTCGTTTTGGAATGTCAGACTTTAATAACTCGATTGAATCACGGTAAGTAACCTGTCTATGCAAATTGTCCGGTGAATCGAAGTTGTTGTTGCTATCTTGAGTTTGCAATTGAATAACGGCTAATTTGTCGCTTTTTTGTGGAATAGGATTGGCCGAGCGCATTGAATGCATAGTCAGCGTGGTCATTGAAATACCTATGCCAATGGCGATAGCAAGCAACATCAACGCGGATATAACCGGCGTTTTTCGCAAACTCAGCAGTGCTAAATGTATATAGTGAAAAAACATAATCACACTCCCAGTTAAACCGCTTGTTTTTGATAAAAGTTATAGTCGCACACTTGGCCATCAACTATTTGGATATTGCGTTGTGCGCGGCGGGCTAATTCAGGATCGTGTGTCACCATAACAATAGTGGTGCCTTGTTGGTTAATTTTTTCCAGCAATTCCATTACTTGGCGCGCCATTAAACTATCTAAATTACCGGTTGGTTCATCGGCAAACAAAATTTTTGGCTGGCCGGCGAATGCGCGCGCAATTGCAACTCTTTGTTGCTGACCACCGGATAATTGACTTGGCACATGTTTCATTCGCGCGGCTAAACCAACTTGCTCTAACGCATGTTCAATTCGCTGTTTGCGCTCTTGTCGATTAAAGCCGCGATAGCGCAAAGGCACTTCAACGTTTTCGAATAAATTCAAATCAGGGATAAGGTTAAAGCCCTGAAATATAAAACCTATTTTTTCATTTCTAAGGCTCGATCTGGCTTTATCACTTAATTGGTTAACAATTTGTCCATCTAATTCATAAGTGCCGCCACTCGATGTTTCTAACAGTCCAGCGATATTTAAAAAAGTGGTTTTCCCTGAGCCTGATGGGCCAGTTACCGAGACAAATTCGCCGGTTTTAACTGTTAAATCGAATTCTCGCAGCGCGTGAGTTTCAACTAAGTCTGTTTGGTAAACTTTATTAATTTTTTGCATGTTTAACATGGTTGAGTTCCTTATCTTATTGATACTTGGTTGAAATCGTTAAATGGCGCTAAAGAAGATATTACGATCTCTTCCCCTTCTTGAACACCGCTAACAATTTCGATATGGGTTAAGTTACTAATGCCTGTGGTTAAAGGTATTTTTTCTGCTAGATTGTTGTCTAGGCGATACGACCATTGACCACCGCTGCTTTGGATAAATTGACCACGCTTGACCATTAGCACATTCGACTTCTCTTCTAAGGTTATAGTCGCGGTTAATCTTTGATTTTGTCTTAGTTCAATGGATGGATTGCTGTTTGCTGCTAATGCAACTCGGGTGGCAACTGAGCCATTTTTTACTTCTGGTGAAATTGCACGCACGTGGCCAGTTAAATTTTGCCCGACAACAGACAGTTCAACCGACATATCTAACGCTAATTCATCGGCTAAACTCTCGCTGATGGCTAATTCAGCTTCAAATTGCGTTAGGTCAATTACAGTCATCAAAGCTTGGTTAATTTGAATTTGCGCACTTTGTTCAACCAACCAATTACCAAGCATGCCTTCAACTGGCGAGCGGATAGACAAGTTATCAATGCGCTGTGCAAGTTCGTCGACAACAATTTGTTGATATTCCAATTGATAAGCTTTGGTTTGATTTTCAAAATTTAAGCTTTCGCGCTGAATATCAATATCTTGTTCGGCATGCTGGTAAGTTAAATTGGCTTTAGCCAATGCATCTTGCACACGTTCAAAATCTTGTTGGCTGATTAGATTTAAGCTGATTGATTGGTCGGCACGGCTCATTTCTCGTTGGCTCGCTTGCCAATTTACTTTTGCTTGTTGCATTTTTTGCTCAAGCGCTAGCAGATCACGTTTCATTTGCAACGAATGGCGTTGGTATTCAATTTCTAAACTTTTTAAATTGGCTTGTTGTTTTTTAAGTTGATTGCTCAACTCTAAGCTGGTGACTTCGGCAAGTATTTGGCCTTTTGCAACTTTTTGTCCTGGACGCCCAAGTAACTTTATTTGGCCATTTTCTGGGCTGTAGATGGTAGGTGCATAAGTAGCAACTATAATGCCTTGGCTGTTTATTTCGCGTGTAATAGTGCCACGCGTAACCTCTGCCAATTGAACTTGATCACGACTGATAACTAAGTCAGTACTGCTCCAAGCCCATAATTGTTTAAGGGCGAATAAACTAACAAGACCTATCACCACAGCTGGTAATAATTTCCCGGCAAGTTTTGACGTTTTTTTGCTGACAACTTGGTCTTGTTGGCTGGTATCTCGAATCATCTCTAACTCCCTAATAAATTAACCGCACATGAGGTTAATTAGCGTATGGCTTTAAGGGAGCAGAAATTATTCCAAGATGTTAAGTTATTGAATTAATGATATTTTACGTTTTTTAGGAAAGGTAAAAAGTGTCCGCGGACAGCATAAATGTGTCCGCTGTACGCTTATCAATTCTCTTACCAATTCATAATTGGTTGTAATTGTTTGATGTAGTCAACCGCCATGCTAGCGTGTTGCGCTTTAGTTGGATGTGCATCACCGTCACCACCTGGATAATGGCTCGACAACATATAATGTAATTTATCGTCGTTTAGTTCTGTTATCGTTGTGTTTAGATACTGAGTTAACGCATCTTTTTGTGCCCACGATAAAATTGAACCTTCGGTTAAGACTATTTGCGCATTTGCATGGTCTTGGCGTACGCGTTTGATAAGCTTTATATAGGCGTCCACATATTCGCGCTCTGGCACTATGCCTTTACTAAAATCATTGGTGCCAATTGCGCTAATAATTAAATCTGGCTGATATTGATTTTGCTGCCACACAAACTCTTTACTTGCGTCTGAAATAGCCAACTGATAAAAATCAATTAAGTTGTTGTCATCAGTATTACCGTTCCAAGATCGCACTAAACCTCGGCCGCCATAACAAACCAAATGCACCTGCGCATTAAAGGCTTTTGCCACTAAAAAGCCGTAACTTTCTAATGGGTTAGTCCAGCTATTGTTGCGCTGAGCATTAGCTTTGCGATCAATTGCTTCTGCACAAGTTACCGAGTCGCCAAGTACCATTATTTTGCGTTTCGGCAATTGTGGTGGTGCTAAAAATTTACCATTTTCAACCGTCACAGTATGCACTTGGTTTACACCATGCCAAGTTTCTGAGCGATTAACTATGCTGACTTTGTGTGGTGTTGTTTTGTCGCCGTTAAACACCTCAATCGTTTGCATATTAGGTGTTAACTTTACCGTTTTAACTAATTTATCATCCAGCAATACATCTAGATAACTATCTCCCCAAGCGTGCGATGCGCTAAAAGAAAAAGCTTGCGCTTCAACCTGATAATTTAAGCTCACACCTGGATAACCAAATCGAACAGATTTGGTGTCAGTGGTAACAAAACGTCCCATTATGCTCACTGGCGAGTCTGCCACTGCAAAAGTTTGTTTAGGCGTATTACCGGCTAATAAACTTTTAATATCAGGCAACATAACATCTGCCCATGCAAGATAACCTTGTCGAGTTGGATGTAAAAAGTCAGCCATTATATCTTTGCTAATTTTGCCATCAGGCTGTAAAAACGCATCGCCATAATCGCGGTAATAAACATTGTCTAACTTATTGAGCGATTTAATGTAATGGTTAAGTTGTTTAACTTGCCCGCGCGACCAATCTTGTGGGTTTTCGCCAAAAGGCAAAACAGCATTCAATAAGATTTTTGCTTTTGGGAAATTCACTTTTAACTGCGCAACAACAGATATAACACCAGCAAATATTTGCTCTGGTGTTTCTTGTAAATGGCCAAAGTTATTCACGCCAGCCAACAATACCACCACTTTAGGCGAAAGTTTATTGTCTGCCGGTAATTGCTGTAATCTCCATAAAATATTGGCTGTATGGTCACCGCCAATCCCAAAGTTTGCTGCATTTAATTGGGCAATTTGTTCTTGCCATACACCATGCCACATCCAACCTTCAGTTATCGAGTCACCAACAAATAACACATCTACATCTTGTGTTTTGGCAAATTGTTGGTCTTCTTCAAACAGTTCATACCAACGTTTAATCGACATCCACTCAAATTCTTTATCACGCGGTGCTGGGATCGAACCTTGGGTTTTGCCAATCAGACCATTTAAGTCTAACGAAGTATTTTTTTCTTCACTGACATTTTTTTGCGTTTGGCCGCAGCCTGTTATCAACATAGTTAAGGTTAGCGCTGTTAATGCTAAATATTTCATTTTTTACCTACTATTTTTATTCAGTAAACTTGGGTAATTCATCTAGGGTGATGACTAATTCGTGGTTATACACATACTTATTATGCGCATTGGAGGAATGGTATTCTCCGGTCCAAAAATTGCCTTTGTCGGTCACACCTGCCGCAGTGTCAATATCATTCCAAGTTACGAAATAGCCCCACATGGCTTGTTCATTGGCCATTTTATTCGGATCTGGCAATACGCCATTTTCCGTTAAAGCCACAGGTTTGGGTTTAGCGCTGAACGATTTAACCAACTGGAATCGCTCTACTTGCGAGCCGTAATCGTGCGGCGTTGCGTAAATATCATCACCAATCACATCAACGTATTCATCACCTGGATACCAACTGCCTTGTAAACCATTCCACACCCAAATAAGGTTATTTAAGCCGTGATCTTCGGTTAAATAATGGAACATAAACTGCCATAATTTGATAAAAGCCACATTCGGTTGTTCACCGTCGGTGCGGTTAGCGCCCCACCAAAACCAGCCGCCCCATTGATTACCAGCAGCTTCATGCATAGGTCGCCACAATACAGGGACACCAGCTTGTTGCAGTTTTTTCAGCTCTGCGGCGATAATATCGATATCTCTAACTATTGCTTTAAAATCGTCCGATTGAGTGTCGAGCTGCTGATCCTTCATCGGGATCACGAAGTCACTTTTCTCCGTATAAAATTCCTGAGTTTTTAAACTCGGATCGCGCCAATGCCAAGCGAATGTCACTAAGCCGCCGCGTTGCCAATGGGCGATTGCTTCTTCTGTTTGCTGTAAACCAGAGCCGTATTGATAACGGTCGTAGTTCATAAAATCATAACCCATTATCGCTGGCGCTTTACCTGTATCAGCAAGCACGCGCGCATACATATCTATGTTGTCTTGCCAGGTTAAATCTTGCTGTCCAGCCAATACTTTGTTGCCAAAATTATCGAGTAGATATTGGTAAACTTTATGAGTGATTGCATTAGCATTTTTGTTGATTAGAAGTTGATTAGCGCCCACTACATTTTTTGCATATTTGTATTGGTTATTATCGTTCGATTGTTCTGAAGTGTTGCCAGCAGCAGTCGTTTTATCGACTTTGGTGCTTTCGACCGTATTAGTCGATGAGCTGCAACCATATGTACCTATTGCGACAGATAAGCACAATAAAACACCGGTAGTGAGTGAAGTATTTTTTGTCATAACTTGAAGTTCTTGTAATAAAAGAATAAGCAGGGCTAATGCCCTGCTTTACTGCATGATAAATCCAAATTTATGGTGCAAAGCCTGCTGGAACTGCTGTGGCTTTTACGCCATGTTCAGAATCAACAATTTCTGTTCCACGTTCGTTTAAATCGTATGCATCTTCAGTATTCGACATATCTAGCGCTTTGGTTTGTTCGCCATTGCCATACCAAGACCAAGCTAACCAACCAAAAGGCACTACACCAAAACCATAGTTTTTCGCAGTATCCAATACGGTTTGGTTAAAGCCACCATCGGCATAATCAAACACCCAAGCATCTGCATCTGCCGCTTGATCAAAGTTCATTTCGAAAATAGTTTCTAATTCGCCACTACCTTCACCTTCAATCAATAACTGGCCGATTTCAATTGCACCATTAATTTCAGCTGGTTTGCCATTTGGCGTGAATTCAACACCAATTCGGTTAATTTGAGTTGGATCGAATCCAGCATCAGCCCAGCCGTAATTATAGTCGTCGGTAATCGCATAACTAATATGAGTGAAATCGCCTCGGGTAAAGGCCCAAACACCTTCCCAGTTAATATAAGCAGGTACACCATTTACGTCACGCAGGTAGATTTGAATCCCCATGTTGCCGTTGTCGATATAGTCATCTGGCATTTTAAAGCTAGCTTTAACTGTTTTACCAACTGCGTTAACTACACCTTCAGCAACAGGTGAAATGTATGTTGCCTTTTCCGCCGTATCCGGCCAGTTGATTGTTAAAGCTAAAGTTTCGTTGGCAACGCTTGCAGTAACATCACTGATACCATACTCAGTGCCCCAACCGTCATTTCCAGCTGAGAAATCTGAACCAACTAAGGCAACCATAGCTGCTGAGCCACCACCGTCAGCGCCAGTCACGACAACTTCATCAACTAATAAAGGATCTGTGTGGGCAGACGTCGCGCCATAAAATTGCACACCAAATCGCTGAAGTACGTCAACAGCAGATAAATCTACATTGGCAAAGGTAATCTCATTCCAATCACCAAAGGTTAAATTATCAAAGCTAGTGCCACCTGTATCTGTCCAGCCCCCCCATGAATCACCATACTGTAAGAAAAACTTAAGACCAAAGCCTGTTTCCGTTTCGTATGATTGAGGAATAAACACTTTAGCGGTTAAAGTTAATGGCTGACTAACATCTAAGTTGACGTTACCGCCACCAATAGCGATAGCAAAATCACCGTTATTTAACCAATCATGATCTAGATTTAACGCACCTGACGCTTGAGTTGTATTGGTATTACCCCAAGAGGTCGACCAGCCATTTGCGTCTGAATTAAAATCAGCCAAATACATAGGAGGTGTCGCGCCGCCAGTTTCTATCATGACGTTATCAAGTTTAATCTGCGCGTTAATGCTGGCAGGTTTGCCATTGGCAAAAAACTCAATGCCTAAACTTGCAACATTGTCGAGTTCAAATCCATCGGTTACAAAACCTTCCATATCCGATGCTGAATCAATGCGATAATTTAAGCGTGTCCATGCATTTGCACGTAAGTCTTTATCATTTGCTAATTCAGTACCAAATGAAGCAAAACGACCACCGGCATCTTTTAGGTACAATTGCGCTGTTAATTTACCATCGTTAATGTACTTTTCTGGGATGTATACATTGGCGGTTACGCTTGACCCGGTTAAATTAAGCGGCTCAGCAAATGTGTGCAGATAAGCTACTTTGTCGGTATCACCTGTCCATGGGAAGTCAAATACTAAAGCGTTGTCACCAATAGATTTTTTCATTACATCCAGATGGTCAATCGATGCATCACCAAATGCAAATGAACCACCAAATTCACCTACAATAAAGGGCACGCCAGTTTTAGCCAAACCATCTGCTGCGGTAATAATTTTGCTTGAACTATTCCAACCAGAGCCATACGCATGCACGGATAAAACAAGGTTAGATTCAACGTCTGCTACTAATAATTCTTGGCCGCGACCACCCAAAAATGCATTGAAGTCTTGGCCACAATGCGGCGCATCTATCACTAGTGGTACTTTAAAACCAACTTCGCGGAATTCACGAATTATGCTCTTATAAGTGTCGATATAACCCGAATAGCCAAAACTAGCTGCGTTCCAAACATTCATTGGCCCCCATTCGTTGGCAATATTGATCATTAAATGTGGTTGGTATTTAGCATCTACCAATACTTCTAACCACTCACCTAACCACAATTCATCTAGATATTGCATTAAATAAGTATCGGTTTCGGTACAGGTAATTTTACCTTCTTCTTCCCACAACATAGGCATAGCAATTAAGCCAGCATCAACAATTTTGTCTAACGCTGCACGTAGCTCTGCTGCTGTGGTATTTTCACGTAACTGTAAACGCACAACGTTCGAGCCTGTTTGTGCTAAAGGCTCAATACTGTTGATGCGGGTTGATGGTGAATCACCATATTGTAAATTAATACCACGCAATAGAATGGCTTTGCCTGATGCATCAAATATTTCAGTTGCATTGGTTTTAATCACATAAGCGTCACTTGGTGGGCTTGGGCGATCAACTTCTGGCTCAGATTGCTCCGGAATTAAAGTATCTGTATCGGCATTTTCATCTAACAAGTCACCGCAGCCTTGAAGACCTAAACCAGCTGCCACAACTAAAGCTAAATAGTGAGTACGTAATTTCATATTAGTCTCCATTAGTATTCTCATTAAAGACTCAAAGTCACACCAGCTGTGTATCTTCGTTCTTGTACATATAAAGAGTGGAATTGGTTTTCAAACTGAGCATAGGTTTTTCTGTCTTGTGAGGTTAAGTTTGTGCCGCTCACATAAAAACTTAAGTGCTCGTTGTACCAGTAGTTAATTGAGGCATCTAAATAACCTGATGCTTCTTGCCAATTACCTAAACTAAGTGGAGCTTCATTGGTGTTTAGACCAACACGACCAATATATTCAGCGCTACGCCAGTTGTAAGCTAAACGCATATTTAGGCCGTCTTTTGCGTACCATAAAATGGTATTGGTTTGGTGTTTTGAGTTAGACGCCAATGGGAAGTTATCACCATTAATGTCAACGTCGGTTGATTTACTATCTGAGTAGGTATAGTTAAATTCCATACCCAAAGAACTTAAAAATTCGCCTGGTAAGAAAGTGAATGGTTGTTTATAACCAATTTCGATACCAGATAAATCTGATGCAGTTACGTTTTTAGTTGTCCAAATGTTTGCCATGTTGCCACGGTTGATACCATCACCATCAGCATAATTTCGTTGTTCTTGGAAACTTTGTACTGCTGTGTCTACATCAATTAAGAAGATGCCCACGCCTAAAATAGAGTCTTGCGCGAAGTACCATTCAGCCGAGCTGTTAAATACAGTTGCACGCCAAGGTTTAATATATGGATTGCCCTGATCGTTACCACCACCAACACAAGATACATTTTCACCAACTAGGTTACCGTTGGTATCACGTACATAGATGCGGTTGCCGTCTTCATCAGTTTTGGCACATTGTTGATACCATAAAAATAAACTAGAGCCGACATTGTTTAAGTCGTTTCGTGTCATATTTTTCGATACACCAAAACGCACAATAACGTCATCATCTGGAAAGAAATTAATATTGGCTGACGGCAATACGTCAGTAAATGAATGATGTATGGTTTCTTTATCCGCAACAAAGGCAATTTTTTCCCAATCGTAATAACCAATAGAGTTAAATTTATCTAACACTGTTGGCACTATGGTTTTTTCAATTTCACGCTCAGTGCGGACAAAACGCACACCTAAGTCACCTTCAAATGGAATGCCAAACAAACCTGTGTCATCACTAAAGTTAGCTTGGAAAAATGCTGAACTTGAAGTTTCAGTTACTTTATAGGTATAACCTGGATCGTTAGCTGTTTTTGACCCCGGATATAAGCGGTTCATAAACTCTAAAGGTTTGTCCATATCATGTGGGTCAAGTGCTGCAACACCGCCTTCAAAACCTTTGATTGGGCCAAAATCGTAATGGACTGTGGTTTGGGTAGCATCAAAACCATTATCAACTAAACCACCAATTGTGCGTAGGTTTGAGTTTTCGTTTTCGTAGTTAAAATCGAGCCACTCAGGATATTTTTGCCAAACTTCATTACCTTCACGTAATTGATAACGTTTGTCAGCAGGTACACGAGGATCATCCCAAGTAGTTGTACGACCCGTTGGCGCAACATAGAAGAATTTTGCATGATCGGCTTTGCGTTCACCGTAACGCACACCAAAGTTGAACGTATTAAACATGCCGTATTCAGCAAAATAGCTAGCATCAAAACGAATGGCAGCTAGTGTTGCATCCGTATCTTCGCCATAACCTTGTGCTTGATATTTTTGTAATAACTCTGATTGTGATAAATCCGCTTCAAAATCAAAAACCGGCACATCTCCACGATAATCAACAGTCACATCGTAGCCAGCTAATGGATCTTTACCGGAAATACCATCTTGGTCGACCCATAACCATGCAGGTTGACCTTGCGATAAGTTCATATTTCTAAATTGTTTTTGCGCTTTAGCGTAAACAACTCGGGCGGTTGCTTCAAAATTGTCACTGACATAATCAACTTGGAAATTACTGTTTAATGCAGCAGTGTGATTTATGTTGGTATTGGTGTTGGTCATAAAATCAGGTGCAATAACGTGCGCAACCTGTAAGGTATTAATGGTGCGGTTTTGCGTATTACCATTGGCATCGACAAATGAAATGTCCGCACCTTTAGCAACTATACTGTCGTCTTGTAGTGCATTGTATAAATCAGTTTCTGATGAAGCTGGCGTGCCATTTTCTTCATAAGCTTGCAGACTGCTTTGGCCGTTAAAGTTTGCCGCAACACCACGGTCGTATTGATCCATTTGGGTGTAAAAGACATCACCACGCATCGACAGTTGATCACTTAATTTAATTTCAATTGACGAAGCACCACCACTACGGGTTCTTTCCATTAAGTTAGCGCGCGCACCAAAATTACCTGGGGTTAAATACCAATCATTTTCGGTATCCCCATCACCGTCTAAATCAAGTGGATCATGTGGTGAGCCACCACGCGTTTTTAAGAATGCTAAACGTGAGTCGTCCCACATTTGGTAGTTAGCAGCATTTGATTCAGAGCTGTAAGCGCCGAATGTAAAACCAACTGTTTGATTGTTGTAACCTAAGAATAAATGCACATTATGATCAGGATCACGTGTACTTTGCTCTGATCCTCGCTCAATGCTTGTGCTGCCATCGTCATTAGTTACTTCACGCTCAAACGGTGTATATTTTTTGTTTGAATTATCACCGTATGATGCTTCCAATTTTAGCTTGGCGGTAAAACCTTCTTTCAAAGCTAACGGGCGTGTAGTTTTTAAGTCAACTAAACCTGAGATACCACCAGACAATAAGTTTGATGACATAGATTTATATACATCTACCCCAGAGATCATACTGGCTGGCACATCCGAGTAGTTTGCGCTAACACCAGTAATTGACCAAGGGCTTAAGAACTGCTCACCGTTTAACGTGGTTAATACCTGTGGCATACCACGAACATTTAGCGATGTACCTTCGTTACCTTCACGCTTAATTTGCACACCAGTAACACGCTGCAATGAATCAACTATGGTTGTATCAGGTAATTTACCTATATCTTCTGCAACAATTGAATCAACAATATTTGATGCTTCACGTTTAAAGTCGATTGCTGCAGCTTGTGCGCCACGCACACCTTGTACAGCAATAGTTTCATCTACTTCGGTTTTTTCTGAATCTTGTTCAGCAGCTTGTGTATTTAAACTAAATAATGCACAGCTGATTGCTAATACAGACTTTTTAATTTTGCTATTAATTCTGTAGTTTTCGAGCATAAGTTTTATCCTCTGAATCAATTTTGAGAGTGCCCATGTGTTCTAACCTACGGTTTAACATAAAACCAAACTGTAAACCGGTTACAAAAGGTTACATTAAATTTACTTGGCGATCTATATTTTGTTATTAATTTTTTATAAAAATTAACAACAAAACCAAGCCACGACGACCTAACAGCAAAATAAAACACTGATAAATATAACATTTAGTAAAAACTTAAATAACCTAGAAACATCTCCAGCAAAGAGGCAAAATGTAAACGGTTACCAATATTGATAAAAACAATAGTAAAAAACGTAAAATTTTAACTAAATCTACCGGTAGACAAATATGCTTTAAATGTAGTCCAGATTGAAAATTTGACCAATTAAAACGTTTTCATCCAATCTATTTAAAACACAGTTAACTTTTAAGCATAACGCGGAAATGTAACAGAACAGTTTGTTACATTTAAAGTTCAGAGTTTAGGTTTATTAGGGGTCGAGGGTATAAACAAAGTTTAGAACTAGAAAGGAGAGCTTTAGCTAGGCTAAAGCTCTTTGCAGCAAGTATGCTGTTAATCGATTTTTATTTTGCGCACATAAATAGTCGCAGTAATTAATACTGCACTCAGTACAAGGCCAGCAAAACCAGGCAATAAGTCAACCGCTTGCCAGTTACCGTTAAACATGGCCACACTGATGTCCATACCCGAATCTATATAAGTTTTAATCGCTGGCCAAAACTGGTTTGACTGCAAAAACAGGTTTTCCAACATAGGAATTATCACAAATGGTGCAAATATCCAAACAAACCCGAGTTTGTTGGCATAACTTGAAACTAGGCCAACCCAAGCAAAAAATGGCAACAACCACATCAAAGCGAATAAGGTGTAGATACTCAAACTCAAGTAGTCGATAAACAACGGGAAAGTAAATGCTGTCATTGTCATACCCGAGGTCACAGACAGGCTTTCACTGATGGCGACCATAACGGAAATAACAAACAGCGCAATTAACGAAATAATCACATGAAAAGCAGGTAATACCAAAAGCGCTGTTAAAAACTTGGATAGTACGTTATCCCGCTCATTTACAGGCATCGAGCGCCAGAACAATATACTGCCGTCTTTCCTATCCCCCGCTAATCCGTTACCTATAATTGCCAGCGCAAATATTGCTAAGTCCATACACATCATAGTAAACAAAAAGCTCGCGACTTTTTTGAAGTCTTTCGGCTTTGTGGTTATGTTTTCAGCGTTTGAGTTATTAACAACTGCAGGGCTATTGTCAACGCTTTGATGTAATTGCACATTTACCGTGCCATCTTGCGCCACAGTCACGGTTTTTTGCACATCACCAAACATGATTAACGCAATTAATACTGCGCCAATAGCGATGGCCGACAGAATAATTGGGTACCATAAAATAACCCCTTTGTGTTCCCAAAATTCTCGTTTTAATTGTGCGTAATAAATACTAAGCATAAGTCACCTCCTGTTGTGTAGTGCTTGATTGAGTTTTACCTTCGATTAGTGCAACAAATATGTCGGCTAAACTAGGTGTTTTGGTTTGGCCAAATTGTTGAATTTGTTCAAGGGTCGTATCTGAATTTTTTAAATCAAAAATATGCGCGATACCTTCCAACACCTTGTTGGTATAAATGGGGGATAACAATTCAACTTGCGATTGATTGCTCGCATGCGTGGTTAGCTGAACAAACTGCTCGGCAAAATCTTGCATTTGTACATCTAACAATACTTGGCCGTTATCAATAAACACTACACGAGTTAAAATATGTTCCACTTCTTCGATTTGGTGGGTGGTGATCACTATAGTGTTGTTGTCGTCAAAATAGTCTTCTAACAAACTGTTGTAGAAACTTTTGCGACGAATTACATCCAAGCCCAACGTCGGCTCATCCAATACCAACAGCTCAGAATTAATCGCAATTACTATGGCTAAATGCAGCTGAGTAACCATGCCTTTCGACATATGTTTGACTCGCATATCAGGCTTAATATTGGTTTTAGCTAAAAACTGCTCGGCTAATTTAATATCAAAATTTGGGTGAACTTTTTGGCTATATTCGAATAATTGAGCTGGGGTGATCCATTTCGGCAAAGTAGCTGTGTCGGCAATAAAACTAACCTTTTCCATTAATTTAGCTTGCTGCTGGCGCGGATTTAATCCGCATACAGTTAGTTCACCCGTTGCTGAGGTTAAACCCAAAATAGATTTTAATAAGGTACTTTTACCTGCACCGTTAGTGCCAACAACGCCAACAATTTCACCTTGTTCAATGGTTAGATTGACGTCGGTTAAGGCAGGAGCCTTGCCATAACGTTTGTGTAAATTACGCGCTTGAATAATATTAGCCATTTTCTTGCTCCTTGCTCAGCTGTTGTATTTTTTCAATTACATCTTGTTGGCTGATGTTTAACTGCTGCATTTTTTGCAAAAACAGCGGCAAATCTTCAGCCAAAAATTTATTTTTCTCAGCTGTATGTAATGCTTCAATTGCACCGGTTTTAACAAACATACCTAGTCCCCTTCTCTTTTCGATCAAACCTTCATCTACTAACTCATGATAAGCCTTAGACACAGTTATATGGTTAATTTGTAACTCAGCCGAGACAGCCCGTACCGAAGGCAAAGCTGTTTCTTCAGGATACGAATTGTTCAAAATG
The DNA here is from genome assembly GCF_052056295.1 of Catenovulum sp. SX2. Lineage (NCBI taxonomy): Bacteria > Pseudomonadati > Pseudomonadota > Gammaproteobacteria > Alteromonadales > Alteromonadaceae > Catenovulum > Catenovulum sp. SX2. The sequence goes on along the minus strand of NZ_CP182494.1, from coordinate 5,003 downwards.
GCTTTTTTCAGCTTTTCGACCAATTGTTTATAAATTGGCATATCGTCATGCCAGTGATTATTCATCTACACATGTCCTTTTAGATATAGTGTTATACAACAATATAACACTATATCTAAAACAGCAAGAAAGTATTGAATATTTTTTGCACAGGTATTTTTCCAATAGAGAAAATGGCAGAAGTTTGAATGGATTTTGAGGCTAAGACAAAGTTAGAAGATTAGATAATGCATTGATATATATAGAAATTTTTTAGGAAGTTCGCTTAATTAGAGGCTTTTATTGAGCCTGTTGTTTTGCATCAATCTTAGCTTTTAGCCTCTGACTAATACTGTTTATGATCACCAGCTCCCAGATACCTTGATCTCCAGGCAGCGAGTTGTAGTGTTTGCGCAATGTTTCTATTCTGGCATAAGCGGGTTTTAAAATGTCGCCTTTATCAACATAGGTATAAGTCATGTTATGAACTGTCATATGTGTATCTGATCCAGGTTTGGAAATTTTTGCTTTTGAGTGTCGTTTCCAAAACGTGACCATAGCTTCGCCATCATGAGCATAAAGTTTTATAGCTGCATATATTTTTTCTTCGAGTTTGTTTTGAAGCTGATATGCGCGTTCCCCTATGGTTTTTCCATGTGGAATTTCACCTTTGTAATAAGGATCTGTCAAGGTTCTTGCGTAGCGAATTTCTTTGTTTATCACAGTGTCCACAGCCAAAAATAGATTGCCTTTTAATACATCTGAATTGGCCTGTAATTCATCCTTAATTTGCTTAAGGTAAGATAAATATTCCACATGCTCAGGATAAGGTGAAGATATAGACACCTTGAACTCACCTGCACCGGCGAATGCTTGTCTAATAGCATCTTTTGCTTCCAACAAGCCCATCCGCATCGCTTTACATTCAGAGGTCATCGCCTGAAAACCATTGTGTTTGACTGACTCGGCGTAACCCATTTCTTGTGCTAGTTCTTCAGCTTCTTTTTTCTTTGGATCAGGAGGTTGATAGGGAGTAGTGTGCCAATCAAACGAATCGAAATCTTCCGTGATCTCGGTTTTAGTTGCTTGGTGCTCAGCCATTAATTTTTTAGTCAGTAAATAATCTTTGATTCGTTGAATTAATGGCATGGTATTGAACTCCTTTCTTAATGCGTCGATTATTAGGTTGATTAACCCATCAATTAACTACACCTTAAAAAATGACAATTTATCTATAGATGCTCGGCTGACTTTATCCATTTCGTCACTGAAACCTCGCGTTTTACCGGCTAATTCAGCGGATTTATCGGTTAACTCTTGCACTGCATGGGTGTTTTCACTAATTTGACCTGCAACTAAACTTTGCTCTTCTGCCGCGGTCGCTATTTGTTGTGCTTTAGCGTTTATATCGTCGATATGCGCTAAAATCACGCGTATTTTGTCAAAACTCGCAGCAATTTGCTCTTTGGTTTTAGTGACAAGTATCTGGCTTTGCTGCATTTTTCCCGACGACTCTTCACCGACCTGGGCAATTTGATTAATCAGTTTTTCTATTTCATTAACTGATTCAGACGAACGTTGCGCGAGCGTTCTAACTTCATCTGCCACAACCGCAAAACCACGCCCTTGTTCACCCGCGCGTGCGGCTTCAATTGCCGCATTTAGCGCCAATAGATTAGTTTGCTCAGATATGCCACGAATTACATTTAAAATGCCTTCGATATTTTTTGTTTCTACTTGCAAGCGCTGTACTGCCGCGGATGAGTTTTCTAGGCTGCCAACAAGTTCGTTTACTCTCAATATAGCAGCGTCCGATTCTTTAATGCCTTCATCAGCTAGGTTTGCCATATTTTCCGCGGCGTGCGCTGTCTCTGTCGTATTTTGCGCAATATCTTTGCTAGTCACCGCCATCTCTTCAATTGCAGTAACAACTTGCATGGTATTTTCGGTAACATCGCTGGTAATAGATTCCATCTGTTGAGTAGAGGTTAATACATTTTTACTGTTGCTAGTAACCACTTTTGACGAGTTAACCACTTCTGAGATCACAGCAGCTATAGTAGAAATGCTTTTGTTAATTTCATTACCTAAAATCGCTATTTCATCCGACCCTTTAATTTGCGCTTTAACGGTTAAATCGCCCTGCGCCATTGCATGTGCTGAACGGCCTACTCTTGTTATATTGTCAATTAAACCGTTAGATATCAGTAGAATAAAACCAACAGACAACACGGTTGCGACTACCAAGGAGATATAAAATATAATGTTGGACTGCTTAATGGTTTCGTCAGTGTAATTTTTGTTTGCTTCTGCACTTTGTTCACCTTGTGCGACAAACTTGGTTTGAAATTCCAGTAAGGTTTGATTGGCTTCAACAAAATCAACATAAGTTTGCCGTGTTGCAACATTATCTGCACTGCTATTCATTTCATTTACAAATTTTTGTGCTTTTTGATGGAAGTCTTTTATGTGTTTTTCATACTGCCTATAAAGCCCATCATCGCCATTGTAATGCTGCTTAAATTTATCCAATAAGCTGTCGGTATTTTTATACGACGCCAAAATGAGCGGGTTGGTATTACTGATTTGTTGCGGAATATTAATTAAATAACCAATTTGCAAAGCTCGAATATTCGATAATATTGCGGTTTGTTCTTGCTGAATTTCGTCTAAATAACGTGAAGATGTATAGTTGTGCTGATAAAAATCGTTAAAATTATCCGCAATCGCATTGTTAGATAATTTTAACGACAACATAGCGAAAAAATATATCAGGGTAACAACTGAGATTAGCACTGCAAATTTTTGTTTTATGCTTAAATGGTTCATCAGTAACATCCGGTTAAATAAGTTAAAGTGCTGACACAATCCACTCTGAATTTACGCCAAGCACTAGATAACTATAGTTAGTATCAGCAAAAAATGACAAAGTTTATATTACCAATATCAACACTTTAGCCTTCTGAATATTCAATCAACTCTTCTTGGTAATAATAGTCACCTTGTGTTTGAGTTAATTTAATAAAGGTTTTTAATTTGGGTGCATACCAGTGTACGTCTTCCGTTTGCGCTTTGTACCCGCGCGAATTACTAATGGTGCCTGTATATTTAATTTTGTAGGCCATAAATGAACCTGCTTCAACTGTTTCTAGTTCGAACGATAGCACTTCAGCGTCTTGTATTGTTGAACCTGTGGTGCCATCTTCGCTGGTCCAATTTTCAACCAGTTGCCACTTTTTACCCACTTGCAAAGGCCAGTTGTACCTAGCATTATTGTTGTCGACAGGTTTGACTATTTGCTCAAGCGCTATTGGCCCGTTGGCGGTTAACATGGCTAATTGGCCATTTTGGTTAACGATTTGTTTGGTATCTATACCTTCGGCACGAACAACACCGTCATTAGTAACACCTTTATACTTCCAAACCCATTTTTCGCCCACTGTGTAATCTTCTAGTAAAGGTTGTTGGCTAGTCTGCAATTCGTTGTTGCAACTGCAAGCAGCCAACAAAAACAGTACAACTAGGTTAAACAATTTAATTTTCATATACTTATAGTCCTTTTTGGATAAACGGCTAGTTTTACTAGCTTGCCCTAAGTTTATTACCGCTGTGAGTGCAACAGTAATATGATGTGAATAATGGCATAAATACTTGCTGTGTATAGAAATTTATGCTTGAATTTGGCCATACAGGATTGTAAATACTCAAAAGCAAAGGACAGGCAGTGAGAAGCTCTTCAGAACTAATTGATTCGATTAATCGATTAACCCAAGCACTGTATCAAATTAACAGTGTCGATTTAATGTTAAACGTACTAAAAGCTGAAATTACCGCTTTATTTGGTTTTAACTTAATTTGGCTTTATGAATTTGCCGACAACCAATCTACTCAAATAAAACTCATATCTATCAAAGGTAAACGCCAACAACAAATTGCAGCTGATTATCCTGTTATCGACATTAAACAAGATAAAATGTTGGAAAATATCTTTAAAAATAAAACCCCTGTATACATTGAAGATGCGCGCACGGACAGCTCGACCAACAAAGAAATTATTAGGTCTTGGGGGAATAGAACTATTATCAACTGCCAGTTATATGTACGCGATAAAAGTTTAGGCGTATTCGGCACAGGCTCATTTTTTGATGAAGGGGTTAAACCCCTTACCCAAGAAGAAATTACCTATTTTAATGTTATATCTAACGCGTTAGCCATGGCGTTAGACAGAGTCAATCACAAAGCTATCGCGATGCAAGACCCACTAACAGGTTTAGACAACAAGCGTGCACTACAAATTAATGCCGACGCTATTTTAGAGCTCGCCCAGCGTAATCAACAAAATGCCGCGGTGATCTTTATTGATATCAATAACTTTAAACCCGCAAACGATACCTATGGTCATGCTTTTGGCGACGAAGTTTTAAAATATTTTGCCAATAGTTTGCATCAAACGCTAAGACGTTCAGATATCAAAGCGAGATACGGCGGTGACGAATTTGTGATTATACTGCCGAATATTGAAGATGAATCGTCAATTAAAAAAGTGATTGATGATATAAAAATGCATTGTACCGACATTCAAATTGGCAATATTCATTACCAATTGCATTTTTCGGCAGGTTGGTCTGTTTATCCGTATGACGGTGTAACCATTCAACAACTTATTGAACGAGCCGACCACAGAATGTATACGCAAAAAGGTGATGATAGTAACTAAATCACGGCATTGCTGTAGTGCTGCGCGATTAAGTCAAACACTCTACGTACTCTTAAGCTAGTACGCAGCTCTTGATGGCTTACCAACCAAACATCCAATGTCATTGTTGCGCCCATATCCGCAAAAGCTTTGACTAAATTAGGCTCTCGATTGCCCATATCTTCCGGCATAAAAACTAAACCTTGTCCTTGTTTGCACAACTCAACTTGTAGTGGTTGAAACGAAGTTAATAATGAGAAATTTTTCTGGTTCAGTGCCCAGCCTTGCTGGTTCAGAATATCAATTACTGTGTTTGAATCGTCAAATC